>JBBQFO010000133.1:0-12959 GCA_038322035.1 Candidatus Obscuribacterales bacterium | reverse complement strand
CGGCAATCGTCGTGCTTTGTCAGCGCTTGCACTGCCAGAATTCAAGGCTCCGCAGCGCTTTAGGCTCGCGAGATCTGTGGTGCTTCAATCAGAAAACCTCATTGGGTCCGATACGTGGAGTTTTGACTCAGGCTCCTAGCCAGAAATTTTCTTTGGGCGTCCGCCTTTTTTCCCATTCAATGCGCTTGCTGCTCTCTTAGCTGCAGTTTTTGAAGCACCACCATTGGTGCCCAATACAACCGCAGCTCGATGCCGTTCCACAAGAGTTCCATCCACATGAGCAGTGCAGTACTCTTCAAGCAATTCGTAGAATCTCATCCAAGCCTCGCCCTCAATAGCAGACGCACCGAGCACGCGTTCGAAGAGTGGTGAACGGACACAATACACTCCTTGTTCCATTTCGCATTTTGCGGAACGTTTGATCGCATCAATGTCCATATAAACTCCTTAGATATTAGCTACCTGCCACCATTAGGTGCCTTAAAGCCTTGAACAGTCTTGAAAGTACCCTCAAATTAACCTAAACGCTTAGGTTTCGCAACTGCGACTATTACTTGAAAGTGTATTGAACGTCCAGCGGAAGAGCGCCCGCTGGAGGCTTAGGAAACGGAGCAGTTTTGCGGATAGCGTCCAACGCCTGCTCATCAATTTGTAAGTTCCCTGAAGATTTGTAGATTTTGGAACCTAAAACTTGCCCAGCCTCATTAATTCGGAAAAGCGCCGTCGGTTTATGAGTAGCTAAGTGCATCGAGTCAGACAAATTCTTTGAGATCCGCAGATCTAAGTCTGCGGCATACCGGTCAACCAAGGCAAAGGGATAGCCAGCATCTCGTGACAATAATGATGATGACTTTGATGTTTTTGCTTTTTCACCTTCAAAACTATCATCAAGCGGGAAGAGGACATCCGAGTGACTATCGGTTTTAACGACGAAGGCATTGTAATCAAAGGTGAATTCTATTGGTACGGTAGGACCTGCGCCAGCAGGTAATTCGTCAAAAGGCGCTGCTTGGACAACGGAATTAAGGGCACACTGATCAGCACCTCCGATTCCAGAAGACTGGGTCAAGACTAGCTTTGAGACGTCGCCATTCTTGCCAACGAGAAAATTCACAATAACTTTATTGCTCCGGGCTAGCTTTGGAGGAAACCAATTCCGTTTTATCCTGCGAGAAATCATTTCCATGTACGGGGAGAAATCAACTTCAACTTCTTCATGTGTAGAACGATGCTTAAAATCAACGCGGAAGCGAGCTATAGAATCCAACTTGATTGGGGGCGGCGCAATTTTAGACTTGTGGACGGAATCAATGGCCAATTTAACAAAATCATCTCGGCCAGAAGAACTTTCTACTTCGGGAGTACTCAGAGTACCCGCAGAATTGACATTGAATATCAATGCTACTTCAGCCGATGGACCGTCATCTGGAGGTGACCAGTTCGTAGAAATTGAACGCTGCAAATTGGCTATGTACGCCTCCATCCGAGCACTCTGTGAGTTCTTATCGTCAAGCAGTCTATCTAAATTTTGCTTGGTGGTGATATTGCCTTGATTCAAGAGAAGTGCTCTGTGAAATTGTGCCATCGCGTCTCGTGGACGTTGGCGAAGTTGAAGACCATAATTGTTGTATGCAATCGCCAAATTATCTTTTGCCAATTTGTAGTCAGGATCTAGCCTGAGTGCGGCTTGAAATTTAGATATAGCGCTAGAATAATTCGCCGCATTTAGGAGACGCACTCCGTAATTGTTCAAATCAATTACCTCTGAAGAACCGTGACCATTGAAACTGCCTGAATGCTTTCGATTCAAAGCGAGAGTTACGGTGTTGAGAAATTCTGGTTGCTTCCTTTGATTTTGAGAAGTCACAAGATCTTTTCGAGACTGAAATCGAATCTTCCACAGCGCCGAATACATACCGCCCACCACGCTCTTCATCGAGTACATCCACTGAATTTCAAGTTGCTTAAGTAATTCGTTTTCTGTCGCTCCCTCTTCTCCGTGAACTGGAATATTGAAATCAGAGTGAGGGTCGAAACTCCAGGCGTCTTCACAACTAACAAACACAAGAACAAACAGCGCAATCATTGCGCTTCGAATTTTCCATTTTCTAGTAAAGTCAAATAGCATCTAGCCAGATACCGCCATGCCAATAACTAATAGGACGTCGATTGCTCGATCAGCCATTTTAATTACGCTGGAGTGATGCTCAATTCTTTGTTCAGCAACCGATTTTAAAAGCTGCATGTTGTCTTCAATGGATTGTTTAAGAACCGCCTCCCACCTGGACAACTCAACAATCGAAGCTTCTTTGTCAAGCTTTAATGCGCTTGTGATGGAACCACAATCGCGTCCGAATTTGCAGGCGCGATTAGAGTTCAACTTCGTCAAGTCTGATTTCGCAAACTGTATATAATTTAGCAACATATTCTGTTCCAGTGCGAAGATTCGTTGCGTTAAACCTGTTGCACCCTGCGTTAAAGCGTCGCTGCCGGAAATCACATCCGCTTGCATCGAAGATTGAAGGTAACTACACACAGCTTCGACAAACTGAGCAAATGAAAGTAGGTCATCTTTTGTTTTTGTGGGCAGAGCAGCAAGTAGTAACTTGAGCAAATAGAGTCGTCGTGCAATTCCCTCCACTCGGAATAGGACCTGCGCGTTAGCCAAATTTTTTGTCTTGTGAGCAATTAATGCAACAGACAGTTCTGCAGCTGCATCGTCAACACTTTTTTGTCGCGAAAGCACTTGTAGCAAAATAGGATTTTCAATGTCTTCCACCCCATAAACTTCAGCCCTACCCTGCCAATCTTTGGATTCGATTTCGAGACATTCAATAGATTGCGCCAAGATTCGCTCACCTTCCTCAGATTTCTCAGCAACTTTTTGACCTGCTGCAATCTGCTTCTCAAGCCTTCTGTATGCATTTTCAACACTAGGGTCTGTTGCTCCAATCAGCCTTCCGAATGAAGACAGTGCTGAAGTGAGAGGGTTCTCTTTATCCTCAGCTTTAGCAACCAAATCCGCATTACTGCGCTTCGATTTAGCCTCGTCCCATGCAGCTAAAGTTTTCGCAAATGAAGACTCGGCTGCGATCTCCCTTTCTGCAAGACGCGCTTCGTACTTGTCTATCTTTTTCATCGTTCTATCAACCACTGTGCTAGCGCTGGCGATCATGTTTCCAATTTTGATTTGCAATTGCTGTTCTGCCAACAAATTCGCGTTAATAGCTTCGTTTTCTTCCAACTCCAAATTGGTAACGCTCTGCTTCAGTGTCTTCATTTGTTCATTCAAGGAAGCTTGCGCAATTGTGAGTTCATCAATTCGTTTCAACTGCTCGGAAGGAAGCGAATGAGCCACTCTTCGAGCCGCCTTCTGCTGTTTAAAAAATTCCTTGGTATGAGGAGGCGCTGGTTCGCCCGTATCACCATCATCATCAACTGTCGGCACAAAGGCAGTGCGAGCTTGCTGAAGTTCCAATTCTAGTAACATCAATTGCTGAACGGAAGCATTTAGGCGGGAGCGCACGTCACGTATCTTCCCTCGTCTAAAATCACAGTCCAACTTCAACGCATTGACACGCGCAAAATCTGAGGCATATACTATCCGAGCCCGCAACCAAACTGATATCGACAATGGTTTGCGATAAGACATCGGTAACTGGATCATCTCCCTAAGCGCAGACGCACCTCATATAGACACTTTAACCCGACCTGCTCTGACGAACAAGGCTGATAATACTAGTTTAGGAACGAGCCAGTAACTGAGCTAATCGGACGAGGCGGCGGACTTTCCGAGTTTTTTCAGAAGCTTTAGCAGTGTCTGGCGCTCGGAGACACTCAGCGGTGCTGCCATTTTTTCCATGTCGATTTGATGTTTCTCGAATGCGGCTTGGATCACCTTGCGACCTTCTTTGGTGAGGCTCACAACCTTGGCGCGGCGGTCCTCGGCTGAACTCTGGCGTTCGACGAATCCTCGCCGTTCAAGTCGGTCCACAGCCGTCGTAATGGAACCGCTGGTCAGAGAAACTTTGGTACCGATGGCGTTGATTGTCTGAGAACCACGATGGAATAGACACTCCAATACGGCAAAGTCTGAATAACACATACCGAGAGCCTCGATGCTGCGCTCGGCTTGGTTGTGGCAAGCGTCGTACGCCTTCCATAAAACTAGCCAGGTATGAACGCCACTCGTATCCATTGTGTCCTCTAATCCGAACGCTGTAATTCTAGCACGTCCCTTGACTTCAAGTATCTTAGTTTCAAGATTGATATCACCTGAAGTGTCACTATTGCGGAAATCCAAACTCCTGACGTAGGGCATCGGTCTTCAGTTTTACTTGAAAGAGCACCTGATTGACAGCGTCTTGCGTTGCCTCTAGAAGCAACTGCTCGATCTTTTCTTTGTTGTCTTCAGAAACTAAAGCTGGATCTATTTTCACAGATTCGAAACTGGTGCCACCGCTAAATACAACACGGACAGCGCCATCGCCGGCCACTCCCTCAACTTTGATGGCATCGAGTTCCCGTCTAATTCTCAGAAGCAACTGATGCATGCGTGGTAGAGGGTTTTCGTTTTCGGAAAAATTTGTCATGGTACTTATCGAAAGGGATCTTAAAGTCCGAGTTGTCCTAACTGTTGGTTCAAAACGCTCTTCTTCGTTGCTTCCATTTTGGTTCGTGTTTGATGAGCAACGTCATTCAGAGCAACCAGCACAAGATTCTCAAGCGTTTCAACAGCCTTGGAATCAATTGTATCTGGTCTAATTTTGATGCCCGTGAATTGCAAATTCCCCTTACTCGTAATCACTACCGCATCACCGCCGGCGGATCCCTGAACCTCGGCTTCCATCATCGCTTTTACGTAATCATCAGCGCCAGCTTTCGCTTTCTCCCATGCCTTCTGAAGCAGATCGGGGTTGCCCAAAATATCGCTCACAGCGCTGTTCGCCACGTGTGCGCTTTGATCCAAGTCTACATATCTTCCTGGTCGATCACGCTCTAATACGATGTCACCATCATATTCCGGGGATGTTTCTATCAAATCACTAACATCAAGTTCTGGCGGAACGTCGTCTTCCTGCAAATAACCGAAGCCACCACCAACGGTGCAATAGGGAAGGTTAAGCTTGGCAATTATTGCATCGTGCCGATTGGATTCGAACGTGTATTCCTTGCGCAAAATCTCTTCCAAGGAATTAAGTTGATCCGGCACAGAATAAACTGTGCAAAGCTTCTCCGAGTTCCCGCCTGTGCTGGGATGATTCTCACCAGAAAAGTAACCGGGGCAAGAGTTGTAGTCATCCAAAAGATTGCCGGAGTCGAACAACTTGTACATCAACAGACTATCGTCGTGAATGATCACAGAAAAAGCAGGACATTTGAATTGACTGGACAGTTGCTCGGCAAGTTCGAACAAAATCTCATCGTTCTTCGGAAACACGCAGATAAAGCCATCGATCGCGTACACAAACGTATGCCGTTTCTCCTCAACCAAAAAGTCGATCACTTTATCTCGTTGATCAATAGTCAACGTGATGTTCGAGTAAAAATTCCCCATGCTCTCCCCCAAGTAGTCGACATGTCAGACTAGGCAGCGCGCGTGGCGCTAGGGTCCGCTGACCTTGTAGCCAGCAGGTGGTGTCATTGAAAACAGAGCCGAGTCAGGAGCCTTAGTCGTAAAGCTCTTCAAAGTTGTGACGCTCTTACCGGTAGGAAGCGCCGCGCTCGACTGAACAAACCAGTCAATGTCATTACCGATCCAAATCTGGGTTAAGAATTTGCCTGCCGAATTATATTCATAGCCATGACAAGGATGACTTGCCACCACTTTGGAACCAAGATCCTTGGCACCCTTTTTCTTCATGTCGGCGGTCTCAGACCCTTGATAGCTGTCCTGGGACAACTTAGTTTTGATCGCCATCTTCTGTGCTTCCAGGAACGTGATCGAAACGAGACCGGGATAATCGGCAATTGTGACGAATTTGGAGCCCCCCGACTTGGTCTCTGTTCTCATATGGCCTTTGCCATCAGAGGTCATGCGCATGGTGGAAGGTCCGCTTGGGCTGGTAATTTCGTACGTTGCATCAAATACTTTTTTAGGATAGTCAATAGCTAGTGCCGCAGAGCAGCACATCAAAGTGGCTAAAACAGAGCCGAGTCCAGCAATCAGTCTTGTCATGATTCTTCCTTGTAAATGAAACAAATCGAGCGCTCAATTATACGAGAAGCGCACGAATCGCTGCTTAAATGCGAAGAACTAAAGCCGGAATCAAACGCCGTCTTGAAAAGCGTAGGCAGTCAACTCGCCTTCGACACTGCCAATGTAGAGCTTGTCATTCACCACCAGTGGTGTCGACTCTAAACAACGCTCAGTGTCTTTCTGCCACTTTATTTCTCCACTCTTTGTGGAAAAAGCCTGCAACCAACCCTCGTGGCTAGCGCTGAGAACTAAATCTTTGTGAACGACAAGGTTGGCGATCACTTTGCCGCGCACTGCTCCTTTCCACTTCAGGCTTCCGTCATACTTCTCGCAGCAATAGAGCCATTTGTCGTGACTGGCAAAAATTACGGAAGTAAAGGCAATGACGGCGCGGGAGATCACAGGTTTGTTAGTCGGATACTCCCATATAAGACCGCCATTATCGGCTTCAAGCGCATAGAATGTGCCTTCCGACGTGCCAAAGTAGACACTATCGACAGACGTCGCAGGGCTAGCGACAATCGCAGAACCAGCAGGAAAGCTCCAAACACTTTTTCCTTGATCCAATGACACTGCGTGAAAGAGACCGCGCTTGGTGCCAAACAACAAAAGTTCTGCGTGACGTTGGGGAGCAGAGACGATTGACTCATTCATTTGATGCTGCCAGCGCAAAATGCCACTGGCCAGATCCAGACAAAGTAAGCGCCCTTTGGCCGTTGGCACCAGTAGATTGTCTTTGTGATTGACGGGCGTTGTAATCAGCTCGTCGTCGCACGAAAAATTCCAAACTTTCGCACCAGTCTTTGCTGAAAGTACAACAACTTTACCGCTGGCATTACAGACTGCCACCTTATCCCCATAGAGGATGGGACTGGATAATAGTGGACCGCCAGTGTCATGCTGCCACACCAACTCGCCGGTAACTGCGTCGAGGGCGTAGACATGGCTGTCGGCAGATGCGCAATAAAGAACCCGATTGTCCTTGTCCATGACTGGCGATGATGACCAGCCAATCGGTCCTCTGGTCTTGAATGTCCAAGCCAGTTCCAGCGGCGCTTTCAACGACCCTGCCTGAACAGCTCTTATCCCTGTGTTCGAAACACGAGGGTGAAGATTGTGTGTTGGTGTTACAGGTGGTGCAGAAGTGGTCGGTGGCTGCTTAGAAATTGGCTCTAGGTTCGGGGTGTTGTTAGTCAGTGGCGGATCTTTGGCACTTTCGGACACAGGACTGTTTGCGTCTACACGCTCAGGACGCTGTTGATCGATTGGAGAAGCTGAAACATTTGAACTGTTAGGCTGCTTGGAAATTCGCTGAGACATGACAAAATCAGTCGGTTTACGCGGCTGACGAACTGGCTCTACATGCGGTTTTCCAGTCAGTTTTTCTTGTCGCGCCTGCTCTGCGACACTGCTTTCAAGTTGTGCCATCAGCTCTTCAGATTCAGACTTAATTCCTCCAGGCTGGCGCTCCGCTCTGACTTCTGCAACTTCAGGAGCACGAGCAATGTGAGGATCAGACTTGCCAACATCCCCTGGTGATCTCAACCAAGCACCATCGAAGGAGCTGATAGGACTCAGATTTGTACTCGTCTCGACATCCATGGACTTCGCTTGCATCAACTGCTGCTGCAAAGCCGGATCCATTTGCACGGGTCCAGAACGCAACAGCGGTCGATTGCCCAGACCAAGCCTGGCTACGCGCAGTTCGAAAATCAGATCGTCGAGAATTGTCAGAACTTCAGACATGTTGGAATAACGCTCTTCAGGCGTTTTAGCCATCATTCTTCTAATCACTTTGTCCAGTATGTCCGGTATTAGCGGATTGATTCGCTTGGCTGAAGGAATTGGCGCAGACGAATGCTTAGTCGCCATCTCAATCATTCCACCTGCGCGAAACGGGAGCTGCCCAGTGGCCATCTCGAAAAACAAAACGCCGAGTGAGTATATATCCGACCGGTGATCCTGAGGTTCGCCACGACATAATTCCGGCGACATGTAAGCCGGCGTGCCCATGCCTTTCGTAGCCGAATTGTAATGAACTCGACCGACCAAAAGTCTTGCCAGACCGAAGTCTCCGACCTTTAAATCGCCTTCTGTTGTGATGAAAATGTTGTCCGCTTTGACGTCCTGGTGAATGACGCCGCGTTTATGCGCGAAAGTCAGCCCTGATGCCAGTTGCTTCATCCAATTGAGACAGTGTTCGACAGCCAGAGGACCGCTTATTACTCGATTGGCCAGGTTTCCACCCGGCAAGTATTCCATCGAGACATAGTGATGTTGCTTCTTCTGCCGCTCCTCAACACCGATTTCATACACAGTGACGATATTCGGATGTTCTAGCTGAGCCGCCAGTCTGGCTTCCTGCCTAAAAATCTCGACACTCGATTTATCGGTCATCAACTCGGGGAGGAGCATCTTAATCGCTACATCCCGCATCAGTTGCTCGTCGCGACAGTGGTAAACCACACCCATGCCGCCCACGCCAAGCTCCTTAACGACCGTGTAATGACCGTTTTCTAGCTTGTCACCCCGGGAAAAAATAACCGGCATTGGAGTTATTCAAATTCCTTTATCAAATTGAGACACCCGAAAGGTTCATTACTAGTGGCTTCATACCCCATTATTTTGTTGAGGTACCGCCGCCTCAGTCCAACCTGAACATTTGTCAAGAAATCCCATCGCCATAAAAGCTAGAATGCCTCTGTTCGGTCCGACATACTTGTCAAGAACCACAAGAGACCCAGGATGCCTAATTCTAAAGAATCCACGCCAGAAATTCCAATGCCCGCGGTAGATTTTGAGCCCAGCCACGCTCCGGTCGAATCCGAGCTCAGAGCACAGGGCAAAGCAGTATTAGAGATGGAAGCTCTCGCTATTGCAGCGGTGGCGCAGAGATTAGACGAACACTTCGATCTGGCAGTCAAACTTCTCAGTGCTTGTGCCGGAAAAGTCGTCGTCACAGGCATGGGCAAATCCGGGCACATTGCCACCAAGTTAGCAGCGACATTCGCATCAACTGGCACACCGGCTTTCTTCGTTCATCCAGCAGAATTGCGACATGGCGATTTCGGCATGCTCGACGAGAAGGACATTGTCGTTGCATTGTCCGGCTCTGGAGAAACTACGGAAATCAAATTAGCGCTCGATCCGATTAAGCGTTTGGGAATTCCAATCATCGCTTTAACCGGAAATAAAAATTCAACACTGGCACAACATAGCAATGCCATTCTCGACGTCGGTGTAGCAAGAGAGGCATGTCCACTCAATTTGGCGCCGACATCATCGACGACTGCGGCTCTCGCGATGGGCGACGCACTAGCGATGGTGCTGATGTCGCAGAAGGGATTTAGACCGGAAGATTTCGCACGCAGCCATCCAGGCGGAAGTCTAGGACAGCAGCTAATCACAGTCGCAGACATCATGCGTTCAGAACAAGAAGTGCCAACAGTAGATTTGTCAGCTGCCTATGGAGACGTTCTGCAAGAAATCGACAAGCGTCGTCTGGGATTCACGTCGGTTTGCGACGATAACGGCAAACTGCAGGGCATCATCACGGACGGCGACTTAAGAAGAACGCTAGTTAACTTCGGTGCCACAGTCTTCGAGAAAGTCGCATCGCAAATCATGACCAAAGGACCGAAGACAATCTCGTCGAAATCATTGGCAGTAGAAGCGTTGCGAGTCATGGAAAAGCACGCCATCTCAGACCTGCTTATCCTGGACGATAAAGAACGTCCAATCGGTTTGATTCACCTGAAGGATTTGCTCAAGGCCGGCATCATTTAGTCAGTCATCGGCACATATCTCGGCAGCTCGTCGGGCATGTCCTGTGGATATACACAATCGAATATCGGCTCACCATCAGCAACTATGCATAGCGAATGCATATTCATTCGTAGCCATAACAGGTCACTGTGGATTTCGATGTTGTCACCAAATCCTCACGGACTAACACGTACAATCCAGTCCAGGTATCAATGCTCAATCGGTCTCTCAGGCAGTGCTCTTAAAGTCGAAATAATCAGCCACTTATTTTGGTAACGATTTCTCGCCTTGTAGCGTAATTGCCGCAGTGACAAACTCTTGGAAACCCTTTAAATTAGGTAGCATATATCAACCCTGGGATATACAAATGAGCGAAGAGCACCTACCGGACTCTGCGGCTGCCGCCAGTCTTGAACAGCTCGAGCAGCGTTACCCACAACTGGCTAACCTGCAAAATCTCCGTTCGAGCAAAAACCAAGAGCGCGCCGTACGCTTCAAACAGTCACAAACAGAGGGTTTGAGCCGTCCTGCCGAAGCGCTGTCGCCCGAAGAACAGCAAGTGGTCGGGAAGTGGCTTCAGTCCCATTACGATCGACTGGCGCACAAGCTGCCCAAGATCGATCCCAACTTTCCGCTCTAAAGCTATCCAATGTGCTCTGAATTTTCCTGGCAAAATCAGCTAAACAGCCAGAACGACTTTCCCGAAGCTTTCGTTCTTTCCAAGAAACTCGTGGGCAGCTGCCGCGTCTTTCAACGCGAACGTTTTATCGATAACAGCTTTGAGCTTGCGCTCTTCAATCAGCGGAACCAAACATCGACTGAAAGTTTGAGCGATAACAATCTTCTCTTCCAGTGGTCGCGCCCGCAACGACGTGCCGCGCAGCTCCAAACGTTTACTTAGCAGTTGTCCAAGATTGAGTTTGCAAGACGCACCAGCTAAAAGTCCAACTAGAACTATACGACCGCGCGG
Source organism: Candidatus Obscuribacterales bacterium (assembly GCA_038322035.1). Classification (GTDB taxonomy): domain Bacteria; phylum Cyanobacteriota; class Vampirovibrionia; order Obscuribacterales; family Obscuribacteraceae; genus PALSA-1081. The sequence goes on along the minus strand of JBBQFO010000133.1, from coordinate 2,025 downwards.
CGCTACGCACTGCATATCTTGAGTTATGTACTCTCCACCAACTAATTCGAGGGCGACGTCAACTCCAATGCCGTTAGTCAACTTAAGAACATCTTCCGCGAAATTGGTATCACTATTTAAGATCACATCCCTCAATCCGAATTGCTTTAGTCGATCTGCTTTGACCGTAGTGCGAGTAGTGCCGATCGCACGTGCTCCAATCGCATGTGCAATTTGGATCGCAGCGGTACCGACACCACTGGCGGCGGCACTAATCAAAACAGTTTCTCCCGCACTCAAACGACACTGCGAAACCATAGCATCATATGCGGTGATAAATGCTTCTGGGAACGCCGCGGCTTCCTCATAAGATAAGAGATCGGGCATCTTGCTAGTAGCACGCGCATGCACAATCAAGTACTCAGCGTAGGAGCCACCGCCCACGAGTCCGAACACTTTATCGCCGACCTTCAGCCCCGTAACCTGTTCGCCAATTGCGTCTACATCCCCAGCGTACTCGAGCCCTGGGATGTCCGCGGGCACGCCTGCAGGTGCAGGATATTTTCCTTCACGCTGCAACAAATCAGCGCGATTGACTGCGGTGGCGCGAACACGCACGCGAATTTCACCACGGTGCGGCGCAACGTCAGCAACTTCCGTATATTGAAGAACTTCCGGACCACCCGGTTTTGAAATTACTATCGCGTGCATAGATCAGCCTCCAAATCTCGATTTTACCGAACTGATCGCAAAGTTTACACGGTCTGAACGATGCAAACGCTTCACACATTTAAATAGTTCCCCATCGATAAACACAGTCTTGCATAACAAAGATGAGTGGACGATAGATCCAAATTTTTGTTTGCACTGCTGACATCAGAGATCTATACTTTTTCTGTGATGAGTGCCCGATATAGAGCGCGCAAGCCACTTTCGCAGAGGAACATTGACATGGGCGTAGATATGGTGACGAAGAATGCAGAGAACAGCACTCGCAGCGAATTTGAAAGAAGCAAACCAGCGACATTAGTAATCGACGACCGAAACCTTTCAGTCAAACCAAAGCATACACCTCAGTCAACCCCGGCTTCTGTAGCCACTTTCACTGATCTCAGACCACCCAAAGATAATTGGGATAAAATTACTGCCGTTGCCCCGATCGTTTCAGGCATGTTGATATTCCTCATGGGAGGATTCTTTACCTATGCTTACAATCAGCAGCAACTGAGACTGCAGGAAATTCAAACGATCGAAAAGTTTATTCCGCATTTGATGGGCAACGAGCAAAGCAAGAAAGCCGCAATTCTAGCCATGTCGCAACTGACAAATCCGGAGCTAGCAGGAAAATTTGCAGGCATCTTCGCCAGCACAGGCACTGTCTCTGCCTTGCAGTCGATGGTCGAGAATGGAAATGCACACGAAAGAGGAATCGCAACGAAAGCGCTTTCAGACGCGCTTGAAAGTCTTGCTGCACGCGAAACCAAATTGACCGCGATTCAAGCTGAGTATCAGCAAGCGATCCAGAGCAAAGGCTCTGCGCCAGAAGGCGATCAAGACTACATGCACAATCTTAGCAAATTGGGCGAGGTCTACAAATTGCGCGGTCAATCTACACTTGCAGAGCCGCTGTTGAAAAAATCACTGGCCGCCAGAGAAAAACTCTACGGCAACGACAATCCACAAGTTGCTGATGCCTTGCGGAGTTTAGCCGAACTCTATCAAATGAACGGCAACTCGGTAGAGGCGGCAGATTACCTGAAACGCGCACACGCTATCGAAGCAAAATACGCACCGCCGACAAAATCAGATGTGGAAGCCCTAACTCCGATTGCACATGCAGCACCAGTCCACGAGTCAGTTCCAATGGCTGAAGTGGAAAAATTTAAAGTGGAGAACTCGGAAAAATCTGTTGCAGCAAATGCGGCAACCGCAGCATCAACGGCTGCGGAAGCAAAGATTGCTGAAGAGAAAAGGATTCGCTATGTCGAAGCGATTGAAGAAGCGAAGACTAAGAACGAGTAGATATAGCTATTCACGCTAATTCGC
>JBBQFO010000132.1:0-12977 GCA_038322035.1 Candidatus Obscuribacterales bacterium | reverse complement strand
GCTGTTCTGTCGAATACTTTGACCGCACGCAAACCAAGCCAGCAGCAAAATAAGCGCAACAATCGTCATGTAGATTGGATCGAACTTGACCGGACTCATGTACAAGAACGGCCAATCGTCACTCGAGGTACGTATGCCCTCCGTATTCGTATCCGAATAGTCCTTGAACCCTTGCCCTCCCAGCTCGGCAAGATGCGCTCTAGTAGCCGCTGTCGGAGGAGTGTACAAGTGCCAAATGGCACCATCGGCCTTTTTGAATGGCAAGGGTTTCTCAGGCGAGGCCTCTCTCAGATTGGCTATCAGACGCTTAGACAAGAAGTCTGCGGGCGAACAGTAGGTGATGCAATAGAGTCCACCTGGTGCCACGTGAGCGATCGCGTCCTTCATCCCCTCGACTGTATAAACATAGTCGTCGAGGCGCACAGACAATGAGTTTCCAGCCACTGCATGGGAGTCGAGAAATCCTGTGATGACCAGGTCGTACTTGTCCGGATTCTGTCTGAGAAACGCTCTTGCATCGTTGATGTAGACCGTCACTTTCGGCGAGTCATAAGGATGTTCAGGATGCAGCTTGCGTCCCAACTCGACCATCATCGGATCGATTTCAACAGCATCGACATGTTCTGCGCCCAACTTCAACGCGGAAGCAACGTCGTTGCCTGTGCCGCAACCCATGATCAGAACTCGCTTTGCTTTCACGAAGCTGTAAGGAATTTCGTACTGATCGAAACGAAAATCTTCCAGCCGTTTTCGCTCTTCCGGCGTTTGCGTTTTCAGAAATTCATCAGACAGATTGACTGGCTGCTGAAAGAACGCTTTGTTTACGGCAATTTGATAACCGATCTTATTGCCGGTTGTTCCAAGCTTCAACGGCGCAACTTCCACTCGATGATATGGCGACCAGAGAATTTCAGATTTCTCTGTAACATCGCTCATATCTCCCAGAGACTTTTTCACCGGCACCACCGCCGCCACCACAATGCAAGCGACCAGCGCGGCAATGCCGATCTTATTTTTCCGCATCGGCCAGGCTGCAGCGAGACAGCCGACGCCCAACCAGACAGGCGGAGCGGTACAGAGAAAAGATAGTACGGAGAAGGCGGCGATGCCGAGGACTGAACCGAAAAGATTGTACAGATACGACTTGAGCGGAGCATCTTTGTCGAACAGACTGCCAAGCTTCTGTCCCAATCCAGCCATCGTTACTGCGACCAAGACGATGATGCCGAACAACGCCACCATCGACAGCGCCGTATACAAGAGTGGCTGTTCGATCATCTCTTTTGGAGGATGCGTCCAATCCCACCAACTGCTGAACAGACCGCCGCCGACACGCATCGACGGCATCATGATATCGGTCAGTCCCGTCCAGTTACTGGTTGCAAGTAGCGCCACGAGGAGCAGCAGACAGAACGGAAAAAACTTGAAGAGCTTGCCGTTGTTCGATTCCTTCATGTAACCGAAACCGAGTCCAATGTAGCTGGCAATGAGCGGAAAGTTTTTGAAGATTGAAAAGGCGCGAATCTCAGACGACAACCATCTGATGATTACCAGTTCAAGAAACAAAGACACGGCGCTTAGCCAAAACAGGTCTAGAACAATGTTTCTATCGTTCGGCTTTTCTGCTGAATTCATGCGGTTTAAAATCTCTTTGGAAGCCAAGTTGCAATACTAATCAGCGCCCGTTACGCGCTGTTCCCACAATTCTACACGCCCTCTGGTCAACCCGCATTTGCCTTCCGAGCCACGATTCGCCGAGGTTGATAGGAGTATCCGTCTGACACGTGCGGGCAGCGCACCCACCGGGTAAGATCTGACGAGACGAGAAGAGGTAGCAAGAAGTGAAAGTTCACTTGGCTCTGGCAACCCTGACAATGATGATGATGATGATGATTTCCACGCAGCAGCCAGTCGCTGCTGATGGACAGGTCTTTGACAAGCCACTCTTCCTCATGGTATTCGACAAAACTTGCCATGCCTGGTGTGAAAAAGTGAGACCGATGGTGAAAGAGCTGCGTGATCAGTATGCCGACCAAATCGATTTCGGCGAGCTCGACATCACGCAAGAAGTGCTTGCGGTAAGCAAAAAAGAAGCAAAGCAGTTGGGAGTCCTGGAATTGCTTCCGGATTTTGGAGACCAAGTGCCATGTTGCGCAGTTTGCGCGAAGAAGCGAACTGACATCATCAAAGAGCTAGCGGGACCAAAAACTAAAGTCGAGTACGAGAAACTGGTAAAGCTCGCCCTGAGCAAGAAGTAGCTATGACAGGAAAGCAAACCTTTACTCCGAGCATAGTCATAAGTGCACCGGAAACGAACATAAACAGCCGTCACGTATCGAACTGCAAGAAGGCATCTGTACTCGTTCTGGTTTATGTGGCTCTGGTCGGTATTGTCGAAACTGCCGGTTGGGCCCTGGGCATTGACTGGATCAAACGCCCCATCCCCAACGAGAGTGCCATGCCTTCCGGCGCTGCCATACTATTTGTTCTCAGTGCCATTGCCATGGTTTGCCTCTCAGTGGGGAAAGTGTTCCCCTGGCGAAAGTGGCTTGGCATCAGCATCGCCCTTTTTGTTGGTATTGCTGGCGGTGCAACATATTTAGAGCACACATTGGAGCGTGACTGGAGTTTGATCTGTCCGCTCTACAAAACGGAAGGCTCAACGCCCTTGACCTTTCCCGGACCGATGATGCCGGATGTGTCGTTGTACTTCGTCTTGCTCTCAATCGCATTTGCGCTCTATGCGTTCAGAGAAAAAATCGGAATCAAGTCAATGCAAGTGCTTGCAGCACTAGTCGGACTGCCGAATTTGATGATTTTCCTCTGCTATTTTTGCGGAATGAAGCACCTTTGCGCTTACTTTGGCTGCATAAAATTCTCGCCTGTAACTTCACTGACCTTTGTCCTGCTTTGCTTTGGCATGCTTCTATCGAACGCTGGGGAAGGCTTCACAAACATATTCGTACGAGATACAAGCGCAGGAACAATCGCACGACGATTGTTCCTGGTCGCTCTGATGCTGTCGCTGTTGATCCCTTTGCGAATGGTCCTGATTGAATTTGGCTTACGCACAAGCTTGGCGGACGGACCTATAGTCAATATCATCACAGCCATCGTCGGAGTAGTCGCCACAGGCGCCTTCGTGGCCTGGTCGTTAGGTAAATTCGATACTGTTGAAGCGCAGAAGAAACAAGCGGAATCAGACAAGACTGAGGCGGTCAGCCAGCTTGATTCGATGATCAACAAGGCCACAACCAGGCGCTTCAAACAAATTTGTTTGGAATGCGGAGCGGAATACAACGATGAAGTTACCGAGTGCACCAAAGATGGTAATAAGCTTTCAAAGGTGTTAGACAAGTTAAAAGCCGGTGACATGTTCGCTGAACGCTACGAAATCCAAAAGACACTTGGCGCAGGCGGCATGAGCACGGTCTATCTAGCCAATCACGTTTTGATGAATAAACTGATGGCCGTGAAACTTCTCCACGATCATCTAGCTTCAGATGTCAGTGCAGTGCAACGCTTCCAACGAGAGGCGCAAACTGTCACCCTACTTTCGCATCCAAACATTCTTGCCGTGCACGACTTCGGACTGTCTTCAGATGGACTGGCCTATCTTGTGATGGATTACTTGGAAGGCGCAAGCTTACAAGAGTACATTGCATTGAAGTCCGCGGTTCACTGGCAAAAATCGTGTCAGTTTTTTCTGCAAATTTGTTCCGGTTTGCAACATGCTCACATAAAAGGCGTTGTTCATCGGGATCTCAAGCCAGGAAATATAATGATGATCAAGGATGAAAGCAAAAATTACGTGCTTAAGATCGTCGATTTTGGTCTGGCAAAAATGTGCGGCGACGATTCATCGCAACGGCTGACGCAAACTGGTGAAATCTTTGGCAGCCCTCTCTACATGAGCCCGGAACAGTGTCAGGGCTTTGCCTTAGACCATCGCAGCGACATTTACGCGATGGGAATTATCATGTACGAAACGATCACCGGCTCGCCACCATTCAAAGGCAAAAGTGTAATCGAGACGTTTCAAAAACAACTCAGCGAGCCACCACCACCGATACCGCTATCTCTGGGTGTTCCAGAAGAACTTGCCAATGTGATCTACCAATCATTAGCAAAAGAGCCTGCCGATCGCCCACAGAGCGTTTCAGCAATCACAGAAATGCTCAATCAAATACTGGTGCAGCAGCCAGCACCAAACTGGAGCGGTCCAACACAATCCAACTAGAAAGTGCGGACATACCGCAGGCTGATGCCCACCGGAGCAATCAATCCCAGGTTGCGTGTCGGTGTAAATGGTGCAGGTGCCACACCAGTGCTCGTCTTTACGGGGAGCCCGGGAACCGCAGTGTCACCTGGATTGATGTACTTCGCAAAGGCAATTGGCACATCGGCAATGACCAGATTATTTTTATACGCGTACGTAAAACCAGGCGCAAACGACATCGTGTAACCGGGTTGTCGATAACCGTTACTACCGCCGATCAAATCATGTGTGGGAATGCCCTGCCAACCGTAAACAAGACGCCCGCGTAGTCCCTTCAACCTGGGCTTGTCCCAAGTTCCGGGAACCTTTATCGATGCACCAATTTGAACGTTGTATGAGTCTGTCACCGAGTTGGTAAGGCGGTTCAAAAACTGGGGAGCAAGTGGAACACCGAGAGAACTGACAATGGATGATGTGCCGTTTGTATCGCGAGGATTGCATAGATAGCTGGCTGAGGCAAAAATAGTCTGACCGCGCAATCGAAGCGGCTTGCGAAATGTTTTGAACGCCGTGCCACCGACAATAATACCAGTGCCACCATCTCCAGGCATCACCGATGGTGGCCAAACGGCGCGGCTAGCGTAACCTTTACCATCCAGGTTAGGCAGAAGCCCCTGCACATTCCAATCACCGCTTGGAATTTTGATACCAGCGCCGAGCGCAACGTTGCAAAAGGGATGATCGATGGGCTTCAGTAACCAGGATTGCGAATAGACTGATATGTCACCAATCCCAGTCGGGCTCCAGGTTAGCCGTTGTCCCTTGTCCACACCCAGAGGTGGAAAAAGTTGCGAGAACTTATTCATCACAATCGGCATTGAGGCAATCACGCTGACACGACTGTTTACTTTATACGCTGCAGTCGTATCCAGGATGCTGAGCCGCAATTCGGGGTCCCACAAGTGCGTGAAATTGTGATTCACATGCGATTTAAAAAATGAGCGGTCGGCACTCGATTGCCGCCACCCTGCAGATAATTGCCACTTTCCGCCACCTGTCGAGCCTAACCCGGGCACGATCCCACGTGCGGCTGGTCAGCCCTGGCCCCAAGCTGTTTTGATCGACAGCAAAGAACCAATCAAGACGCAAACGAACAATTTGAAAATCTTAAGCGCTGATGGCGCCAACTCAATCTCCTTAGACAGTATGGACGCCACATGTTACCGCCATTAGAATGACATGCGCATTTCAAAACCACAAATGCTTGACATGATGGCATCATCTCTACAGTCAAATGCCCACTGTCAAACTGATAAACTAGCCCAGGAAGAGATGGACAGTCCATCTTCAGTAGCCCCATTGCCTCCACAGGTTGACCACTCTTGAAATTCTGGAAGAGACTGGCAGCGAAATCTCTGTGGGATGAAAGGCAATTTACCAGAAAAACGCTCAGCTCGCTGAACGCCCTGACACTACTGGTAATGGCACTGTCAAGCTGCGCTCCGATTGCGGCGGCAGAACTTGTGAACACCACGGCATCCGACTCCGCGCGATCGGCATCGAGTCTCCAAACGGCTATACCGACAACCGAAGCATCGAGATCCAATGTCCCAACCACTTTAACGGGCACAACCGTGACTGCGCCATCCGCCAGACATGCCGTTTTCGAGCTTGACCGAAGCATCCTGCTTGAGTGTGCTGACCTGGCACGGTTCAGACTTCGTTTTCACGCTGAAGCGAATCGCAGCGGTTTTTGGCGCTCCTGGATTTATCCACTAGAACAAGAAACAGGCACAGCTCTGAGCTTTTCCAATACCCTGACGGACGTGAGTCAACGCGCTCGGGGACTGCAAGATCCTGACAAGATTTCCCGACCGTCAATCAGAAAGGGCTTGACATGCGCTATGACAGGGCAAACAATTACTGCAACTAGTTCATCGATCGAATTGCTGCACAACGGGTATGTGGCATGGTCAGCCGCGCAACAAGGCTTCTCACCGAAGAAATCCGAAGTGATTGTAGGTAACTATGTGCAAAAGATCGACGCGCTTCTAGCAGAACGAAAAGCCCTTGTAGCCGCCAATCCTGACGTACCAGAGATAGATTCCCTGCGGCTTCAGGGCAGACTACTGCGTCACATTCGCAATCAATTGCTCTACTCGTTTAAAGACTTCAGTATGCACTCAAGAGAGCAAGCGTGGAGCGAAAATACTTTTTACGCAATCGACGCAACGCAGGCACTCTGTCAATTGAGCGCCTCATTTATGTCCTATAGAGCGCCCTCGGCACCAAGTTATGTAGGAGCGGCAGCAATCACAAATGTTGTCGCAAGCAGCCTGGTAACAGTAAATCCGATCATTCGAACAGCGGTGGGGCGGTACGTCGCCCGTCGGCACAGACGACATTTGGACAAGGTATTTCCTCAAGAAAAACCACACACGCTGGCAGAGCTGAAGGTGAACTGGAGCGAATTGGCCGGACTTTTTCCGACAGATCCAAAATTAGCTTTCAGCAATACTGATACCACTATCAAAGAAGTTGCATTTCTCTGTATGCAATCGGAGAGGGGTGAGCAATCCCTGGCTCGAAGCAGCGCTGAAATCAACCGATTGCATCGAGTCGCGGATCAGCAAGCGATATCGGGACCAATCATTGGTATGTTCGGACTGGCACGCGCAACCAGCTCAACAGTAGCGTACTTCGGCTATCGCGACGATCGCGTTACTGCAAACAGAATCAATTTTGCCGGAAGAATTTCTCAAGTGACTGGGCAGACATATTCGTTAATAGCCACACCCAGAGCTAAGATCAAGTCAGTTCTCTATCAGAGAAAGTTGGCGAAGGAAGGACGACTGCCTAGTCAAATCTATGAACAAAACATGAAACGATGGGATGCAATCGAGAAAGGCGTCAAAGCCGCGAAGCTCAATTAAACGCGTTCCATAAAATCAGGTAGAGACAAAATCCACTAACGCACAAACAACTCTTCTTTTTCTAACGCTTGATTGGCCGCCTCCTTGAGTGATCTACCGTTTATCCGCTTGGGTCCTTCTGGAGGAACAACGACACTTCCATTGGTGCTCAAAGTGGCAGCAGATTTGAAATCATCGATCGCCTTCTGATGTTCTTTCAATTGAGAAAAGGCTCTGCCTCTCAGATAATAGATCCAGGCCGGCTTCGATTTTTCTTGCAAAGCGCGGTCAAAAACGCGGACAGCCTCTTCAGATTTTCCAAGTCGACACAGCGCGCATCCCCGGTACCCCTCTGCGGTTATGTCATATTCACCAAATTCTGCTGCGGCGTTCAAGTCAGCCACGCACTCTGCGTATCTTTGCAAGATAAACAAACAACAGCCGCGCGAAACATACACATCAGCGTCTCGTTCATCGTTGCGATGGATGCGTTTTTGCTTCTGAATAATTGAAATCGCCTGATTAAGAGAATTCAGAGCTTCGCGAGTGTTAGTGTAAAGCAATGCACGACCAAGTCCGCAAAAAGCATAAATCAAGTCGCTATCATCGTCGCCTGGTTGGACTTTTGCAAGTGCCAAAATCTTCCTACAGCACACTGCTTCCTGCTCGTAGAGTCCTTGCTTTGCCAGGCTTTGTACCAAGTATCTGCGTGCCAATAGTGGGAACGACTTAGACACTCCCGCATTCATAGGCTCCTTGATAGCGCCCTCGAAATAATTCTGCGCCACCTTCCATCGGTTAAATTCACCTTCAAAGGCACCTGCTCTCAGCAGAATCATTCTGGTGAATGGTGAACCGGCTCCAAGAGCATCTGACAGCTCATCGACTGCTATGGCATACGCTTTATGTCCCACTTCGTAGTGGCCTTCCTTCGCGGCCTTCTCACCATCAATGATTTTGAATTCAGCCGACAATAAATGCGGCTGCTTTTCTTTGTCAAAAGCGGCCTGTAACATCTCCGGACTGAAGGCAACTGCCAGCGGCGAGTCTTCGTCATGGTTTATTACTGATTCAGTGGCTCGAATGGCAAAAAAGCAGATCAGCCCAAACAAGAAGACAAACAAAGTTCCACCCAAGATGATCCATCGTCTCGGTGATTTCCAACTCGTACCGAATAATTTTGATAACAAAGTCATTTAACTATTCAGCGTAAATCTTGTCGAAACCGCCGCCGCTTCTAATCATTCTCTGAACTGAACTTTCTGCATTGGTCATGCTGCTGTCCAACAAACCACCTGTTGCCGAGTAGCGAATGCCTGGATCTGGCTGACCAACAATACTTGCCGGGGTGTTCTGCTCCGCTCTGTACGCCATCCGTCGCAACACTCCGCGAGCAAAATTTTCTTCTCTAGGAGTTGTTTGCCCCCAACTCGATGACTGATTTTGATCGCTCCATCGGCTGCCCCAACCCGACGATTGGTTTTGATTATTCCATCGGCTGCCCGGTCTGGACGATTGATTCTGATTATTCCATCGGCTGCCCCAGCCACTATCGGAACTCGAGGAAGATCCCCAGCCGTCAGACGATTGGAAACGGCTACCACCATAATGACTGCGCGCCTCGGAGGCTCGATAACCATTTTGCTGCTGGGCCGGTAAATTATAGTTACCGTGATAGTGGCTGGCCGCCTCACTTGCATGATAGCCATTAGGCTGATCGGGATTGTCGGTTCGCCAATTTTGAGCGGAAGCGGCTAAGCAGCTAAGAGTGGTGACAACAACCAGCGGAAGAAGTACTTTCATGGCAAGGTTATACCCGCCGCTCGCTCGAATCGACACCAACTAATTTGGTCTTCTTCTGACTGGATAAGTGGACGAAAGCCGAATTTCAAATAGAGATTGATCGCTGCAATCCTTGCCGTCGATGTGGACAAGCAACCTTTGCTGTGACCCATCATAAGCAGTTTTTGACAGACAGTGGAGAGCAGTGGCTTGGCCAATCCTTGCCCCTGGTATTCCGGCATGACTGCCACCCAGTGCACTCTGCCACTGTATGCAGTGCGCGAATCCGCCCAGGCAGTTGCGGTGCCGATTGGCTCCCCATCCCGATTGACAAGGTAAAACTGACCGTTCTTCAACGAGTCCTTGTCTCGACCAAATTGATCAGCAAATACAAACGGTGTGAAGATATTGAGTTGATCCGATTGCTCATGAATTTTCAACCAGTCGTCTTCGCGACCTGGCTTGTAGAACTGAATCGCGAAGGGAGGTGGGCATTCGAAAACTGGCGTATCAGCCAACTTTTCGTGTATCATCCGCAATTCGAAATTTTCCATCGCTCAATCAGTTTGAGAGCGCAGGAACTCGTCCATCGACTCAGCCCGCGTGAAGAGATCCTCAATGAAATCCTCTGTTCGCTGGCTCGGGTTAGCAACTAAATATTCAACGAACTCAATCATAGCTTCGATTTGGGGTACGGTAAAATCGCGCAAACGCTCCACTTCATGCTCCTCGAGGAGCTGTGAGACCTTCTGAAGATTGTCAATCGACTGCTCAGGCAGCACCGGCATTGGTGGCAAGAAAGCTGCTCCGGCTCCGCTTCCGGGCAATCCTAAAATCACCGCTTCCCAAACCTCGCTGTCGGGATTTTCCAGGGCACGCATCATGTACGCAGGCAAGAAATATTGAAAGCCCAAGTCAGTAAATATCGGCAAAGATTGAGCATATTTATCGACAAGTTCTGCCGGTACATTCCGCCATGAGAACGGCTTAAACTCAGCTTCCATGGCCAGCCCTTCGCATGTTTTACTGACACAATCGCAGGCAATTTCACCCTGATCAGGGTGCACAACATCGGCAAATGCAGCCCGGATTTTATCTTTTGCTCGCTCCAGTTCAGGCGCGCTCACGTTCTATGAAACCACCGCCAGAAGCTATACGAGGTTCAATTCCTTCATCGCCACTAAGTCTTCAGGTTTTGCCTTAGCCACCTGTCGTGTCAGATGATCAGCTAGTGGGCAAACGATGTTGAAATTGCGACCTGGATATTTGTGGTGCAAGTAATGATAGCGAGCTAGAGTCTTGTAGAGCGGGTTATCCGACAGCCATGTTTTAGTCGGGACATGCATCTCTTCGTGGATCAAATTCCAGCACAAGTGGTGAAGAATGATCATGCCTAGAAGAATAGATCCACCCAAACGGTTAAAGAGCATGACAGTCAACCAGACAGGTGCGAAGACGACCAGGTTGAGCATGATTTCCAGATGAAGATTGTGAAAACGTCCGTGCTCATCTGGTTCGTGATTGAACTTTTTATAGTAAACACCGTGATGAAGAACAGCATGTGATTCGTAAATCCACATCTGTTTCGGCATGAAGCGCTGCGGCAGCTCCTTGCGATGCATAAAAAATCTATGGATCGAGTGCTCTCCGAAGGAGATCACTACATAACTAATAGAAATCCAGGCTAAAATCTCGAACCACATGGGGCTTCCATAATGTTGGTCCGATCGACGGCACACAACGACTTGGTAACCGCTGAATCATATCTTGTCACAGCTAAGTCTGTCTATACAGTCATATCTGCTTCGATACATGCCAAGCCGTGACATACCCGGCCAGATCATGCATTCAGCGTTTAGATATGATCCTTAGCATTCACTATTGGCGATTTTGACTTTGCCGATTCGACGCGGTGGGATGTTTTCGATCGCCCCAGAGCAGGCGAGTGGCCAGTTGAAGTTGCTTGTCAGATTTACCAGGCAATACTTTGATCGCCGGTTTGATACCTACACCGTGAATGGTGGCACCGCAAGGCAACTTATAGGCCGCTGCAGTAACCTTGACGCTCGTATTGTTATCGAATTCCCAAACCCGCTGAATCACTCCTTTGCCATAGGTCTGGGTGCCGATCAACTTCGCACCAGCGCTATCTCTAAGGGCGCCCGCAAGCATCTCGGCAGCGGACTTAGTGCGCCCATCAACGAGGATAAAAAGTGGTCTCGCCTTGGACAAATTGCGTTCGCGGCTTTGAGTTTTCGTCGATGCCCCGCGTCGATCGAGCAACTTGGTTTTGCTGACTGTGAGCCGCTCTTTTACGACCGCTTTTTTATCGATGCCAGTCATCGATGTAAATTGACCAGACTTGACGAACATCGAAAAAATCCGAAAGGCATCGTCAACCGAGCCGCCTTTGTTGTCGCGCAGATCGACGACAATTGCCCTGGCCCCTTTTAATTGCTGCATGCCGTTGCGCATTTCGTCTACGCAACTTTTCGAACTGAAAGTTTTGAGGCGAATGTAGCCTACGTTTTTTCCGACGATGCGGTAATCAACAACGTTGGTTTCAAGGTCTTCCTGGTTGCGCAATGAGGTGGCGCTGGCATCGCGGTAATACGTGTAAGGATCGTTTAGTGAACTGAGCATCCTGTCAACTGCCACCTGCATTGCCTGCGCTGAAGTCAGTTGACCGTCATAGCGATGTCGCCAACGCGACCAGTTGTGGAGCCTGTTTCGGTAAAGGAAGTTGTTTTGTACGAGCACCCAAATCTGCTCGTACTGCCGCTCGTATTTCGCTTGCGGCGCATTGGTCGAGCCAGTCATCATCAAGGCGCCAAAACGTGGAATCAAGCCGGGAACGAACCCACCAAGATTGGCGCCGGGAGCAGGAAGATTGCAATAGGCAAGCAGGAGCGAGAGGGCTAGAGAAGACGTGAAAACTCTGTCTGGTTTCATGCAATTATCATTCCCATTTCCGAGGGAGAATATTCATGAACTTCGCATGATGACTAGATCTCGTTCAACTCAGCCGTTTATCACTATACTGCATAGTATTGCAAATTAAAAAAGCAGAGCGCCGAAACGCCACCATTTCTGGTGGCACTCCGACGTCATACTTTGATCCTGTCTTGGATGGTTTTGAGCTACGCAGACATCAAACTCATTCCAGCCTGGAGCACAGGAAGGAACGAGCGGAACAGATGGGTCTCGCAGCTCGGAACAACTTGCACAGTGCCGTCGGCTGCCGGTGCGAACCAGTCGCGCCGCATGTGCACCAACCAGACCGCGTCCTTTTTGTGACCAGCCGGGTTGTGCTCGCTTTCCAGCGAAAAGTCGACGGGAATCCGAGTTCCACCGCTCTTCAGGTAGCCGTCGATGCCTCGACGGTCTTCCTCTGAGCCAGGCGTGGTGGGCACGAACGACCAGCCACAGCCGCGGAGTTCGAGATGAGTGACGACACAAGCAGCAGCAGCGAGCTGATACTTGATGCCATCGAGGTTCTGGAGATGGGCCGGGACTTCCTGCATCCATGCAAGATAGAGTGCCGACCGCGAATGAGTCGTTTTCACAGTGATTCTCCCTACTCGCCCCTTTCGGCGAATCGTTTTGGTTAGTGATGAGAAACGATGTATCCACCCCGATACTGCGAGGGCGGACCTTCGACTATCCCGTCGCGAATCACCGTGGCGCGCCCGTTACGGGAGACGTCTGTGAGCGGACCGGCATCGATACGGGCATCGCCATAGGCGAGCACCCGTCCTCCCGAAGGAGCGAAGAGAAGCGCATGCTCAGTGGCGACCGAGAGCACACGCGATGACACATGGGCGACCGCGCGGCCACCGATGTCCAACCTTCCATCGCCGTGGAAGAAGACCTCAGCCTCGCCAAAGGCGTAAACCATGGCGTTGCCGTAGACGTGGAGCTTGGCCTTGCCAAAGACAAAGACGCGAGCGTTGCTCCACAGGTGAACGACAGCGTCGCCGCCAATGTCGAGCGAGAGCTCGGCACGAACGTCGGCGCAGAAGGGGTCACCAGGTCGATCCGCGGTCTTGGCGGTGAACTGGTGC
>JBBQFO010000131.1:0-13006 GCA_038322035.1 Candidatus Obscuribacterales bacterium | reverse complement strand
AAGCTGGCAAGCGACGCCAAAACGCCCGAAGAACTGCACGCCTTGAGGCTTGGCATTAAGGCCTGGCGCTATCTCCTGGCTGAATTTTACGGTCTGACTAATCTGCAGCTCGTCAGGGCTCAACAGATACTGGGCAAATTGAACGATTTGCACCGAGTCGAAGTTTTGCTGGCAGCAACTGGGAGTCCGCTTGCCAACGAATCTCTTAGCAAGTCGAACGAGGAACGAGAAAAACTGTTAGATGACTTCACACAGTTTCGAGAAACTCTTCCATACGGGCTTAGACCAACGATTTCATCGATCAGCGAAAAGTTAAAATCCAATTGAAATTATAACTAATCCTGAAACTGTCGGAAATATCAGTGTTAGCGCCATAAAATGTAGACATAGCGCAACGTCGGCAAAATGCGAAAGTGCCAGGGAAGTAACAGATGACTATTAGAAAGAAGCTAACCATCCTCGGTTCGGGTTCGGCGGGTCTCACTGCTGCTATCTACGCGGCTCGAGCCAACCTTGAACCCCTCGTCATCCAGGGGATGCAGGCAGGTGGTCAGCTGACCATCACGACCGAAGTTGAGAACTTCCCAGGCTTTCCAGACGGCATCCAGGGTCCGGAATTGATGGAAGAGATGCACAAGCAAGCCGAGAGATTTGGCACCCAGTTCATCTACGACAACGCAGAGTCGGTCGATTTGTCCAAACGACCGTTCACGATCCGCACAAGCGCCGAAGAAATCATTACCGACACTTTGCTGATTTGCACAGGCGCTTCTGCCAAACTTTTGGGATTGGAATCAGAAAGCAAGTTAATGGGTCACGGCGTTTCAGCCTGCGCCACCTGCGATGGTTTCTTCTTCCGCGACAAAGAAGTTTTTGTCGTCGGTGGCGGTGACACCGCCCTCGAAGAAGCCCACTTCCTGACGAGATTTGCTACCAGCGTCACTTTGATCCACCGTCGCGAGACTTTCAGAGCCTCCGCGATCATGATCGACCGCGTCAAAAGCAATCCAAAAATCAAATACATTCTCGATTCGGCACTGGTTGACGTAAAAGACGTTTCCAAAGGCGAAGTGACAGGAATTACAGTCAAGAATTTAAAGACCGGAGAATTGAAAGATCTGCCTGCGGACGGTGTTTTCATCGCTATCGGTCACAAGCCGAACACAGATTTGTTTAAAGGCGGACCTCTTGAACTATCCGAAGCCGGATACATCGTCACAGACGGCGTAAAGACAAAAATCAAAGGCGTCTTCGCTGCTGGCGACGTGCAAGACGAAATCTATCGTCAGGCTGTCACCGCAGCCGGAACTGGCTGTATGGCAGCGCTCGAAGCTCAATGGCTGCTTGAGACAGAAGAAGCAGAGTCTGAAAAAAAAACCCTAATAGCTGAACCCGTGGGTCACGTGTGAGCGCATTAGTCAGCGTCAGGGCCGGAGATCGAATCAAAGATCAGGCGCTCAGTCACTCGTGCGCCCAACATGATCTGTTCGATTATTTGCGCACAAGAAAACTCGTAGTTCCTCAAGTCACTGCCATGTTGCGCAACTATGATGCGCACGCATCTGTGCTGAGAAGACTGCTGCTGAAAGCAGTTTCGCTGATGCCGGAACCTGCTGTGGGCTTCATTCTCGAGAATGTGCGCAACGAATACGGCAACGGTGACTACAGCAAAGCGCATCAGTGGCAGCTAAAAGATTTGGCTCAACAAGCTGGTGTTACGGATGATGCCTTCGATTCGGCAAAAATAGAAGCTGGCACAAAGAAATTTATTCAGACAGCGACACAGTATTACGACCCAAAACCGTCTTCCTCAGTCGGTTTGATGCGAGCCGCAGTTTCAGCTGGTGCAATCACTGCTACTGAAATTCTAGCCTTGGAAGAATTCAAAGCTCTTCAAATCGCCTTTAGTCAATTCAATCTCCAGCACCACATATGGTTCGACCATGTAAGCGTGGAAGCAGAACACACTGATGAATCTATTCAACTAGCGGAATATTTCATTGAAAAGCACAACGCTGTCAAAGCGGTAGAGCATGGACTGAACGGCGTACTGGAAGCCAATGTTTCGCTCTATGATGGATTGTTGAACGCGTTAATCATCAATCAGTAGTGGCGGCTAAACTCTAGTTGGTCGCCATTATTCTGGAAATTTCAAACAGCGCTAGCGAGCGAATGGATCGCCCTTCTATCGCCAGTTCTGCGGCGATTTTGCCAATGATAATGGCGAACTTGAAGCCATGACCTGAGCAAGGCGACGACAGAATAATGTTTTCGTGACCCGGAACTTTATCAATCACAAAGTGCCGATCTGGTGTGTTTGTGTACAAGCAGGTTTTTGAATCGACCACGTCACCAAGGGCGGTACCAAATCTTTGACGAACATAATTCTCCACGTCAGCGGCCCCATCCACTTCAAGCTCGAAGTTTCGCCCGGGCAAATCAATGTAAGGTCCACGTTGATGAGCAGCCACTTTTACCGCATTGCTCTCAAGCAGGGGAAATCCGTACATGCCGATGATGTCCGTTTCACCACATCCATATTCTAAAAAGACAGGAAACTTCCCTGGTGTGAAAATATCCGGTTCTCGGGCAGCAAAGAACAAATACTGTTCCTTTCGAACTTGAAAAGGCAGTTGCAAGTTAAGATGCGAGAGTAAATCGTTGATCCAGGCGCCAGCACTGAGCACGACAGTGCGAGCTGAATACGTCTCGTATTCGGTTGATATTTCAGCTATTCCATTCTCGTTCTTGAGCCTAATTACCGGGCTACGTTCCTTTAGAACAGCCCCATTTTTGCAAGCCAGGCGAGTCATCGACTTGACACATTCCACCGCATTTAGTACCGCAGTGTCATTTTGATAAACACCGACAATCGAATCGCTGATTTGAAATTGTGGAAATCGTGAACGAATTTGACTAGAATTTAGAACTTCATAGTCAACGCCCTCGGCTCTCATAGCGGTCATACAATCTTCGAAAACAGGACTTCCCGGGTAACCAAGATCGAGTCCGCCAGTTGGAATAAATAACTTTTGCTTCGCTTCAGCTTCCAAGTCAAGCCACATCGGCTTGGCTGCACGAGCAAGCGACACGTAGACCGTGTCTTCGTAAGACAATCTAAAAATCCGGCTGTTGCCGTGCGAGCTGCCATTTTCGTGACCGATCTCAAACTGCTCCAGCAACAAAACACTCTTTCCACTGCGTGCCAAGTGGTAAGCGGTGGCGCTTCCCATCGCACCCGCACCGATTACACAACAGTCGTAGATTTCAGTCATTCTGCTTGGAGTGAAACTGAGTTAAGGCTCTCTCTTTTCGTAAGCCTTATTCTAGCGCCAAGAACGAAGAGTAGACCAGGTTTGTGATGCACGTTGCCATGGTTTTGCGTCAGTTCTCACCATTTGGTGGCTTGGAACTGTACGCCTTTCAATTAGTCAAAGGTCTGTTGGAGCGCGGGTTCCGCGTCACGGTGATCTGCGAAAAAGATGATACCGGATACCAACATGAACGCCTCAACGTTGTCAACTTTCCCGCGCCGCCCTCTGTCGCAAACAAGTCAGACAAAATTCGCCACTATTTCCAGGTAGCAAGCGCGGCTGTTACAGAAGCTGGACCGTTCGATTTAGTTCACTCTCAGCACTTCCCAATCAAAGAAGTAGACGTGGTTACTTTTCACAATCACACAGTGTTTCGCCTGACCGAAGTTGGGCAGCGCTGGGAACAACTTCTCAATGTCTTCAAAATCAATACATCGCAAGCATACAAGCTGCGCCAAGAGCATGATAAAAATCTGTGCCACCAGGCACGGTGCTTAATCTTTCCCGCAACTATATGTTTGGATGACTTCAAAGGGCATTATGGACTTGATGGTAAACACCTGGCCATCGCGCACCCTGGAGCTAGTTCAACTGGCACAGCCGCGGACGACCACTTCACACCAGAGCTTGGTAAAACGTTCAACTTTCTTTTCGTTGGCAAGGGCTATCGAAAAAAGGGTCTCGATGTTCTGCAACAAGCATGCGAAATCCTTGTTTCTCACAAGAAAGATTTCAAACTGTACATCGCCGGCCTGAGAATAAAACCTTACGACAAAGTGAGGCTGGCACTAGCTGGACTCTCGAACCACATCGAGTATCTCGGCTTTCAAAAAGACATGAATACCGTATATAGAAAAGCTTCGAGCATCATTTTGCCTTCCCGAATCGAACCGTTCGGAATGGCACCAATTGAAGGCATGTTGCGAGGGCTCGTACCGATTGTCAGCAGAGTCTGCGGAGTGGCAGAAGTACTGAAAGACGAAAGCGATGCCCTGATTTTGGAAGACCACCTGAAAGTTCAAGAATTGGCAGCTCTAATGGAGAAGCTAATCGACAGTGCCGAATTGACCAAAAGACTTTCAGCAGGAGCTTTAGAAACGTCGAAAAAATTGACTTGGGAGCAGACGGTTGAGAGCACCATAGCAGCCTACAATGCCGTTCTGACGCCATCTCCACTTTCGAAAAAGTAATCAGTACAAAGGAGAGACCTGTTGAAACCCGATCGCAAAGGTAGCAAAACCAAGCCCAACAGACTGGTGAATGAGACAAGCACTTACCTGCTGCAACATGCGTACAATCCAGTTGATTGGTACGCCTGGGGTCCAGAGGCTCTGGAGAAAGCAAGATCGGAGGATAAACCAATCCTTCTATCGATCGGTTACGCGGCATGTCACTGGTGCCACGTCATGGAGCACGAATCCTTCGAAGACGAAGCCACTGCACAATTGATGAATGAGAACTTCGTCAACATCAAAGTCGACCGCGAAGAGCGAACCGACCTCGATGAAATCTACATGAAAGCAGTGCAAATGATGACCGGGCATGGCGGCTGGCCGATGACAGTCTTTTTGACGCCTGAGCTCAAACCATTCTTTGGTGGCACCTACTTTCCGCCTCAAGACAGGCATGGTCTGCCCAGTTTCAAAAAACTGCTAGCCGGCCTGAATATGGCCTGGAAAGAACAGCGCCAAGAGATCCTCAAAAGTTCCGAGGAGCTGACAGGACACATGCGATTGATGGACGAAATCGCAAAACCTGATGTGGAGCCAGAATTGAATGATAGTTTGCTTGAACTGGGCACTGACAAACTAAGCAGAATTTTCGATCACATTTGGGGCGGCTTCGGCAATGCTCCGAAATTTCCTCACACGTTCAGTTTGAATTTAGCAATGCGTTACTCGGCGCCAAACAGCAAAGGACGCCCCGCACGCAAAGAAGAATGCGAAGAGATATTCAACACGAGCCTGAATAAAATGGCCTATGGCGGCATTCACGACCAAATCGGCGGCGGTTTCGCTCGCTATTCTGTTGATCGACAGTGGTTAGTGCCGCATTTTGAAAAAATGCTCTATGACAATGCCCTTTTATGCAAAACGTATTTGGAAGGGTATCTCCTCAGCAATCGCACTTATTGGGCCGATGTCGCTCGCGGTATTTTGGATTTCGTTCTACGCGAACTAACAACCGAAGATGGGGGATTCTATTCCAGCCTGGACGCCGACAGCGAAGGCGAAGAAGGCAAGTTTTACGTCTGGGATCCGGCCGAAGTGAAAGCAGTGCTGGGCTCGAATGCCGACTGGTACAACGAAGTCTTCGGCGTCACCTCTCAAGGAAATTTCGAACATGGAAAAAGCATTCTTCACCTTGTCAAATCGCCGGAAGAGTTGACCAAGCAGTACAACATGTCTGAGACGGATTTCTGGAATAAGGTACGAGAGGGCTCTCAAAAGCTCCTACAAGAAAGAGGAAAGCGAATCCGTCCAGGTCGAGACGAGAAAGTCCTGACCAGCTGGAACAGCCTGATGATCACCGCCTTCATCGATGGCTACCGCGTTCTCAAAGAGCCCAAGTATCTTGATGCCGCAATGCGTGCCACCAACTTCATTTTTAACAATCTCGTTAAAGACGGACGCTTGTTGCGCACCTGGGGTCAAGGCAAGGCGAAACTGAATGGCTATCTAGACGACTACTCATACTTCGTGCAAACCCTGCTTGATCTAGCGGAAGTGGATACAAATCCAAAATGGCTTGAAGAAGCAGAACGCCTGACCAACATCATGATCGAACAATTTTGGGACACCAAAGATGGTGGCTTGTTCTACACCAGTGCAGACCACGAAGAACTGGTCACCAGACCCAAAAGCCACTACGACGGTGCTATCCCTTCAGGGGCTTCAGTTGCTGTCTTCGCACTGTTGCGTCTAGCCAAAATAACCGGCAAGAAAGAACTCGAAGAACGAGCTATTGAACTGTTGAAATTATATGCTCCGTTCATGACGCGTGTACCGGACCAGTTTTCGAACTTTCTTTGCGCGATCGACTTTTATCTAGCTCGGGAAACTGAAGTCGCGTGCTTATTCAAGAACGACTCAAGTAGCGATGCTGAGCCACTTTTGTTCAACCTGTTTGCACACTATTTGCCGAACAAAGTCGTACTTTGCAGCAACGAAGCAAATAGTTCAAGCAGCCCTCTTCTGGAGGGACGACGAACCCTCGACGGGAAGCCGACCGCATATATCTGTTCGAATTACACTTGCGACACCCCTGTCACCGACATGAGCAAGCTAAATGAGCGCCTTGAGGGTCTGGCATCAAGTCCATCCTGAGCGAGGCTCATATGCCCCCCTAGTGGGTACATTGGTCGTATGCAGGATCACAAAAATCCAATTGAAATCGAACCAGCCGAGCTAGTCGAACCAGTGCCGACCAGCGATGAAAGCTGCTTTGCCCCAGGACAGATGCTGGGAGGGAAATACAAGATTATTTCACTGCTTGGTGCCGGCGGTATGGGAAAGGTCTATTGGGTTTGCCAAGTGTTTTTGGACGCTGACTTCGCGCTAAAAGTCTTAGACATCCATCGAGTTTTCGACGACGTGCAGATGCGCCGATTTCAGTTTGAAGCGAAGGCAGCCAATTCGTTGAGTCATCCAAACCTCGTTAAGGTGCACGACTTCGGGCTACTGGAAACGAACCAGCCGTATTTAGTCATGGACAAAATCGAGGGCACAACCCTGGCCGACTACATTCGCCAGAAAGGTGAGCTTTCCCTACAAGAAGCAGCGCCACTCTTCGAGCAAATTTGCTCCGGGCTCGCATACGCTCACGAGAAAGGAATCGTACATCGGGATGTCAAACCGAGCAACATTATTCTCGTTGCTGACACTAAACCGGGTACTGAAGGAAGCATAAAAATTCTCGATTTTGGCATCGCCAAGCTGGCCTCTGAAGAAGGCGGTGAAATGCAACAGTTAACACGCACCGGCGAGGTCTTCGGCAGTCCCCTCTACATGAGTCCGGAGCAATGCACAGGCTCTCCTGTCGATCATCGATCAGACATTTATTCGCTGGGCTGTGTCTTATTCGAAGCGCTCACAGGTACGCCACCGCATATGGGGGCAAATGCATTGCGAACAATGATGCTGCATCAATCTGAACCAGCTCCACTCCTAAAACAAGCATCGCTCGGAAAGTCTTTCCCGCCGGCGCTGGAGGAAGTCGTCAAAAAGATGCTACAGAAAAATCCCAACGACCGATATCAAAACATGGCTCTCGTCGCCGACGATTTAAACTCAGTGGCGACAAATAAAAAAATTGCAAAACCTAAAGCAGCCAACAGCGCAGTCGTGAAAGCGCCAAAAATGGTCACCATCTCGCAAGAGAAGCTCCAACTTCTGTTTTTTACAACAGTTCTAATCACTGCAAGCGTGTCACTTGCAGTTGCCGTGCCACTATATACAAATTGGAATAGGATGGTTAACCACGTCAGCAAAACCGAACCAATCAAATTCGAGAACGATCCAGGCAAGGTATGCGAAAAAGAAAACCTTGGAGACATCGATTTTTTTAAAGTAGCTGGACCAGAAATCCACGACACACATCCGGAATGGACCAAGCTTCTTTTCGACCACCACCACCTGATAAAATCTGAAAAGGTAGTTGAAAGCGGAAAAAAATTCCGCCGTTTCGTCTTCCCGGAACGTACGATAGGCACGATTACTTGCTGCACTACCCTTCCGGTTAACGACAAGGTTGGTAGCAGCAAGAGGTCCGAAATCACAAATGACAATAAGCGGGGTAGCGCGCCCAAAGAATGGGATGCAAGAGGGATTGTCCTCGTGACAGACGACGTTCCACTCATGCTGCACATCAGTGGTAAGCGCTGTCCTGAAATATTTCACCTGACTGAAATCATCGCAAAAATCGATCCCAACGAATTTTCAGAGTTGGAAATCAGCTCCAACATAATGAAAGACCGCGCAGTACAAGAAAAAGGTTTGCAGAAGATTCTGGCAATTGCCAGTCGATGGAAAAAACTGAAAGGACTCTCGATAGTTGGATTGCCGATATCAACGGAAAGCATCGAAAACTTGGGAAAATTGAAGAACCTTTCCAAGATCGTCATTGAAAATCCCAACGTCGATTTTAAATTGCTTGCTGCACAAACGTTCTGGGACCGCTTGAACACTGTATCTCTAATTAACACCCAGGGCGATCAAATTGTCTCGCGACTATCTCATTCAACGAACCTTCAAACGTTGAATATTACCAATACAAAGATTTCTCCATCAAATTTAGAGACACTTCGAAATTGCAAAAATCTGGATCTGTTGATACTGGACGATAAAGTTATCAGTCCTGAACTTCTTAGAAGAAGATAGCTAGCCCTCGTAGACATCCGAGTTTTCGTTCAATCGATAGCCTTGACCGTGAATGTTGACGATGATTTCAGGACCGCCTGCTGCACTGAGTTTTTTACGCAAAGTCTTAATCGTAGTTCTGACTGTATCTTCCGATGCGTCTTCAGACTCGGACCAAGAAATAGCCATTTGCTTGACTGAAAAAACACGATTCGGGTTTTTCAAAAACAGCGTCAACAGCTCGATTTCCTTTCTGCCCAACTTAATTGCGCTGCCCGATCTAGTAACGGCGAGTGTAGATAGATCGAGTTCGAGATCGGCCCACCTCAGTACCTTGCTTGGTTCCGCCTGTCGAGACCGTCTCAAAAGAGCCGCAACACGAGCTAATAACTCGCCAGTGTGAAATGGCTTGCCCAGATAATCATCAGCCCCAGAATCAAGACCTTGATTGATGGCGTCCACAGATGTTCGTCCTGTGAGCATAAGGATTAGAGTGTTTCCGCCTTTTGCACGGTACTCGTGCACAACTTCGAGACCGGATTTGATTGGCATTGCCCAATCGCAAATCACTAGATCATAGGGGTACGAAAGCAGCCTGTGCAAACCTTCTTCACCGTCGTAGGCAATCTCGACCAAATACTTTTCCGACTTCAAAGCCTGAGCTACAAGCGCTGCGTAATCTTCGTCATCATCAATCAGTAGAATTTTTGCCATGTTTTTTAAATCTAGCCGAATCGTGTCCAATGCCATACTTGAACTTTGATACTGGTTGCAGCTTCGTCTAATGCGTCGATTCAACCTTCGTCAGCAATTTTATACCCGAATCCGTGCACGTTTTCGATCAATGAGTGTTCATCGGTTTTGTCGAGTTTCTTTCTCAGATTTCTAATGTGTGTGCGAACAGTGTCGGGAGCAGCATCTTCTTCGGCAACCCAGACATGACTGAGCAAATCTTCCAAACTGTGGACACGAGAGCGGTTACGCAACAAATATTCCAAGAGGTCGAACTCTTTCTGGGTCAACTCAATGGTTGCACCATATCTGGTGGCGGTCTGGGTGCCTGCGTCAAGTGTCAGTCCGCGAGCTTCCATGACATTTAAATTAAGGGGCCTCTGCCCACGCTTGATCAATGAACGCACGCGTAAAGTCAGTTCTTTCAAATTGAATGGTTTGGTCAAATAATCGTCTGCTCCGGACTCAAGACCCTCCACTTTCTCGGCTGGAAGAGATTTACCTGTCAGGATTAAGATGGACGCCTTTTCACCAGACTGACGCAGCATTCTGCAGTATTCGACGCCACTGCCGTCAGGTAAACCCCAGTCCAGAACAATCAAGTCGAAGTGTTGACCTTGCAATGCATGACGCGCTCCAGAAAGATCGCCAGCAGAGGTGACGCTGTGTCCTTCGTGCTCGATTGCTCGCTTGATTTCGAGCCTGAGCGATTCATCGTCTTCAACGAGCAAAATGTTTGGCATGACAAGTGTGTTTGATTAGACGCAGTTCGTCTATTCTCGCACACTTGCCATGCCCGTACCCTGCCTTAAAAATTGAGACCTAGTCTGTGTGTGCACTGTGGTCGGAAGCGGAACTGAACATCCACTCGACAGCATCGCCTAGAGGAGCTAGCGGATCAACTATATAGCGCGCGATCCGTCCCGCCATTTCTCTGGCGGAGTTGTCTTCAGATCCATGGATTGCTGTCACAACAGGACAATCATAATCTTCCTGTCTAGCATTCGGCTCATACTTGTCTTTCAGATCGCCGCCATAGTCCGACGACGCGACAACATTGCCATTACCGTCATGGATCGAGAGCTTGCTGAGAAGCTGCTCTGCGCCTTGCTGCGCCCCATCCATCTTTTTCAGATAGACAGCTTTTGACTCTTCCGGAGAGAGGTGATGTTGTAAATTCTCGCCGACTTCTTTTGCATTTATGATTTTCTTTTCGATGATTTCTTTTTCTAACATGGAAGAACTCCTTCTAACGATCAAGGACATGCAGGCGGCATGCGCCTTGTCGGTCGGGGTGGTAAGGGGTGAAGCGGATTTGATGCTTTCAGCTTAATCGGGGTTTGGGAAATTTTTCGGGAGCCAGAAATCAACATCAATCGGTTTTCTTTGCAGATTTATCCGGAATAACGAACCAAAACGTGCTGCCCTGCTCAGCTTTGCTTTCCACTCCAATTGCGCCGCCATGCGCTTCGATAAATGCTTTAGCAATAGATAAGCCCAGTCCGGAGCCACTCTTTTTGACCGAATCGTTTTTTTCAACCTGCTGAAACTTGTCGAAAATTCTTTGTTGATGCTCTTTAGGAACTCCCCGGCCCTGGTCGGAGACACTGACACGCAGTCGCTCGGATTCGATTTTTGCAGTGATGCTGACCGTACCTTTTTCGGGAGAAAACTTAATTGCATTGGCGACCAAATTCGTCAGTACGCGCAAAAATCGCGTCCGGTCCGCGTAAAACTCGCCTGCAGTGCAAACAATTTGCAGCTCTATCTCAGACCTTTTGGCAACAGGCTGGACCAACTGAACTACCTGATCGATTGTTTGTCTAACATCGAATTTTTCAATTTGCAAAACAAGACCATGACTTTCGGCGGTTTCTAAATCTAATAGATCGGAAACCAGATTCATTAGATGGCTGACACTTCTTTCTGCGCGCGCAAGCGTCGGTAAAGCTTCATCCGAGACTTCGCCTGCCATCCCATTTTGCAGCGCTTCGATTGAAAGCCCGATAGACGAAAGTGGTGTGCGCATATCGTGCGTAATCATTTGAAAAAAATCCTGCTTGAGCTGTTGCAGTCGATTTTGTTCGACCTCTGCTGCATCAACTGATTTTGCCATGTCATGAAAAATTCGGTCCAACTGCGCCAATTCATCGGTTCCCTCTAAAGCTGGCAGTAGTGCTTCTTTCCTGGCAAAGCGAAAAGTATTCTCCATCAAATTTCGGATGCCACCGTAGATGTTGCGCATGAAATACGTGAATAGAAGGGCGGCCATGATAATACTTGCGATCACTCCCGCAAGTGTCACGGCGTTGATGGTGTTATGCGCACTGGTCATGGCCGCGCGCGCTTCTTCCGTTCTACGCTGCCAGGGCTGCCTGAATCCCACCATATCTTGGCCGAGCAGGCGAATCATTTCCGACAGATGGCGAAATTGGTCATAATTCCCGCGCACACCGACGACGCCACCGGTAGAATCAGCTCCCTGAAAATCGTTGGTGATATCGGCTAAACCATCGCAAATTTCACGCATGAGACGCAATTTCGGTAGTTGCGCTGGATCCTCTTGCTCCACAAGCTTGGTCAGAATTTTGTATTCATCATCAATCTTGCTGATCTGAAAACGCGTGGTGTAGCGCCAATCAGAGAAAATTTTCTTCTTCAGACTTGCTGTGGTTAGATCCATCACGGCCAGCCACATTTCATTGGTATGAGCGATGATTTCATTGGCTGTAATTTGTTTTTGTAGTTTTCGTTCGTAGTCTTGCTGCAAGACGAAAAGTGTTCCAGCGAAAGTAAACTCAAATATTAGTGGCACAGAAATCAAGATTAGACCATTGGAAAAAATCGTTGGTCGCAGTTTGAACTTCATTCGATTCTCGCCTTTTAAGGCTGCGGAGTAAGCTTTGGTGGATCTAGTACGGTTGGCACTACAGCTGGTGCCAGAGTCCGATCCTCCTGACTTCGCAGATACAATTTGACTCGCTTATCGATTCCAGGTTCCATCACCAAAGCTTGCTTGCGGAGCTTTTCTGCCTCATCTGCTCTGCCAGCCTGCTTCGCATATCCATACGCCAGCCAGACGATCTCGGCATCATTAGGGTCCGTTTTTCTGAGCAATTCCAACCGCGCCAAAGCCTCGTTTGGCCTGTCCATCTCCAGACAAGCACGGATAAAGAGTTTACTCGTCGCTAGCCCCGGTCTCACCTGCATCGCCTTCGCGGAAGCAGCATAGGCGTGCTGAAGCACTTGCGGTAAACCACAGTCGAGCGCCGCTTGAGCGATTGGACGCAAAAAGTCCGCATCGGTCGGATCCATCTTGACGCCATCTTCAAGGGTCTTGAGCGCTTGAAGGGGCTGACCCTGTTCGAGCAGAGACTTGCCGTTCAACAGATACAAGAACGGATCCGTCGTTATGTATTTACTGGCCAAAGTCGCTTGCGTATACGCAGCGGGAAGATCTCCTCCGATAGCCAGCGTCTTAGCCAGCTGCGCATGGTAAGGTGCGAGTTCCTCTTCGCCGACCTTGCAACGTGCGCCTAATGCTATAGCCGATTGCAATTCTGCAGTCGCTTGTTTGAAATCTTTCAACTTGAAGAAGTAATA
>JBBQFO010000130.1:0-13169 GCA_038322035.1 Candidatus Obscuribacterales bacterium | reverse complement strand
ACGAAATCAGCTCCGCTTGCCACATACATCAAATTGACTTGCAGGATGCTGATCAATTGAAAGAGGCAGTTGCGAAGATCAAACCAGATTGGATCTTTCATCTTGCCGCTAATGGTGCTTATTCATGGCAGACCGATGTGCGCGAGATCATCAATACGAATTTGATTGGCACCGTCAACCTGGTCCAAAGTTGTTTGTCATCTGGATTCGAAACCTTTGTCAATACCGGTTCTTCGTCTGAATACGGATTCAAAGATCATGCACCAGTAGAAAACGAATTCATAGAACCAAATAGTTACTATGCGATCTCAAAATCGTCTGCCACTATGTTTTGCCAGTTCATGGCGCGGTCTCAGAAAGTTCAGATACCAACTCTGCGTTTGTATTCAATTTATGGACCGTACGAAGAGCCGAATCGTTTGATGCCGACGATCATAATTAATGGTTTGGATGGTCGGTTGCCGCCCTTAGTAGATCCAAACATCGCTCGCGACTATGTATCGGCTGATGATTGTATTGAAGCTTACATGGCTGCGGCCAGTGCGAAAACAGCGGATCCTGGAGCTGTATATAACGTCGGATCGCAGGTGCAAGTTTCACTAGCCGAAGTTGTCGAAGTGGCGCGCAGAATTTTGAATATCAGTGAGCAACCAAATTGGGGCACCATGCCGAATCGCAAGTGGGACACAAGCGTTTGGGTTTCGAACAGTGAGAAAATCCGAGCAGACATCGGCTGGCAGACTAGCGACGGTTTTGAGGACGGTTTCTCGAAAATGGTGTCATGGTTCAAAGCTAATCCAAAAATGCGAGAGTACTACGCGCAAAAAATCAAAGCAGTAGCCGCCTCTAACTGAGAACAATTCCAAAATTTGCCAAGTGACTTCATGCTCGTGAATTGGATTCCTAACTAACCACCTATGAAAACTTGAAAAATTTAAATTGGTGGCGGCGCCAGTTTGCCTTTTGTATACTTGTCGCCAAAAGCATCTAGCTAAGAGGCTCCCTTCCATGTAATCTGATTGCGAACGGGTCTCAATAATTCCCGTACCCTTAGTTGAGAATGTCCGCAATAATGGATGAGTCGAGAAAAGAACTTGGTCGCAGCAAAACAGCTGAGGATACTCTCAAATTACTTGAGGGCATTCCTGCTGGCACGCACGTCAACGCCATGGAGCTCTTCGAGCTAGCTAAAGAGACTAGTCTGTCCATCTCGCTTTCGAGCATTTATCGACACCTCTCATTTCTTGAACACAAAGGTGCCATCATCGGTGTTTCGACAGAGCGAGGTCGCGTTTTTGAAATCAAAACCGCTCGCGAACACCACCATCTCATCTGCATTGGTTGCGGTCAAACAACGGAGTTTGTGGACTCTTTGCTCGAGAGATTTGGCGAAACGCTGGCTGAGCGAATCGGATTTGAATTCCACAACAGTCGCTTTGACATCTTGGGAATTTGTTTGAACTGCAGAAAAACAGATCCTAAGTTTTCCACAGATCGTGGAGTCGAGCATCTGGAGCGCGTTCTCGACCGCGTTAAAAACCAAATTACTGTTATGCAGAAGAAATTAGTCAGTCTGCGCAACCAAAAAGATCAAGCGGCGTTGCATGAGTTGCAAAATTCACAAAGTGAGTTCTTTGAGTTGGTCAATGAAATTAAGCCCTTGACTGCGATTTTGAAGGATCGGTATGACGTCTAGTAACCAGGCTACTTCTTTGGAGTGTTGGCTGGAGTGGGCAGCGGTGGTTGCGCCTTTGGTGGCGCTGTTTGATAATTTCGGATGTACAAATTGGTCCCCGCTGGCACGAGATGGTGACCGCCCGGTTTAGTTTGTTGCGTCATTAGTTCGCGCAAGTTGTCTGCCGTTTTCTGTATTTCCTGGTTCGTTCTTGTGGTCGGAACGTAGCGGTTTCCTTCATACAACTTGCGCAATGCTTCCAGCTGTTGCCTGGCCGTATCATTAGCGGTGCTCGTAGTTGGTGTTGGTGGTGTTGGTGTTGGCGTCGGTTCGAACAATCGACCGCCCCTACCGATTTCTACTTTTTGACCAGGCTGTAGAGGTGACAATGGTTTGTTCGGATCAGCTCCGGGAGTCGATCCAATTGGTGGCAGACCGGTCGGCACCGGCAAGCCCGCAGCGGTGCCACCGGCTCCAGTCGGCATCCATCCACCGGGTTTCGATTTCAGGTCTAGCAATTTGTCGACTGCTGCTTTGGCAGCTGAGTCTGCGTTTGCATTCGGGGTTGCAGCCGTGGGCGAAGCAGACCCATCTGCACTCAAACCGGCTAGTGCTTGCTTTGCATATTTGCCGACGTCTTTGTCAGGATCGAGAGCGTACGCGATTCTGAACTCGCGAATTGCCGATTCACGTTGTTTCATGTGCACATAACAGTTGCCCAGATAGTAGTGCAGAACTGAATTGTTGAAGTCTGTGGAGAGGGCTGCGCCCAGGTGTCCGGACGCGTCTGAATAGTTGCCGGCGTTGAATTCAGCAATTCCCTGCTTCAAAAAGTTGGTGTCAGCAAGTGCGCTGGGCAAGAGCGACGACAATCCGACGATGAAGAAGATCGCACCTATGGTTGATTTTGATTGATGCCGTTTTTGAGTCATTTATGGAACTCCAGTAAAAACGCATTTTGTCGTACGGGACAATTTTAGATCACCAAGGCACTGCCCCATTCCCGTGCCTGGTTGCCAGCTGATGTTGCCGTAAAATTCAGTCCAATGTTGCCCGGTTGGTGACTTGCCACCGATAATATTGTCCCAGCAGGTGTTGGGATCATCAATAGATGGCTGCTCAGTGATGATCACTGCACTCTGTCCTTCTGGTGGGTTTGCCGCTTGGAGCCAACCAGGCAGCGCGCCGCCGGGCTCGGGCGCGATCTTCATTATCGGGTTAGTGGCGTCGGGTGTGGTGTACTGCGGATAGATGATGTAGCGATTCGCTCCCGGCATCAGCATCTGGCCGGACATCAGGTCAGTCAGCCGTTTGTTAGTGAAATTGTGATCGATTTCTTTGACTCGCTGCACCAATTTGTTGAGCGCGGCCGAATGATCGCCCGGGCACTTAATGAACAACTGGTACAGGCTGCCGAGTTTGTATTCATTGCCAAGGTTGGCGAATCCGTCCAGCATGCCACCGACCGAGAGCGGACGTTTCTTGACTCCCTGCTGCGTTTCTGGCTCGAAGCCATAGAAACTTTCTTTGACTTGTTTGCCCTCGACGATCCACAAGGCTCGATTGGAGAAGGTGATCGTCACGAAAGCATGAGGAATAGCCAATTGGTATTGTGTGCGTGGATTCGCTTGCGCGCATGCTGAGGCACTAAGGGTGGTGCCTTGCCCGTCGGCAGAGCCCAACTCTCTGAATGCATTCGGGATCGGATTCGTCACTATTCCCCCCGTGTTGCGCTCAAACTGAGAATCCGAAATCAGGTGTGGCATCTCTCCTGTTTTGAAGCTTGGAAAAACAAATTGCTTGCCATTGGCTTTGATGGGAGTGTAGCCCTGCATATATTGCTGCTTGCCGACATCGACTGTTTTCAACTGCACTCCGGTAGGCAACTGCCCTGGCGATACGGAGAGATTACTCTCGCAGCCACGATCGACCATCGCCGTCGCCCAACTGGCATTATTACCTTTCTGCGCATACACCGTTGCCGAGGCACCGAGTAATTTGGCCGGTTTGTTGGCAGACAGTTGCCAGAAGAATTGATCTAGCAGTTGTTTATTGGTTAGTTCGCCGCGAAGTCTGTCGTTGACTGATTGTGCCTCTGCATAGACTTTGTCTGCTGCGCCCGACGCCTGACCCGTGATCAATCCGTCATTGATCATGCCTTCGGCGTTGGCGTTGATTAAGTATGCTTTGCCCCAAACTCTGCTGATGTTGCTGATTGAGATCGAACCGCTCGAGTCTGCGCAATCAGTAAAAATAGCCGGTCCGACTTTTAGCTGTGGTACGCGTTTCCCCACGTTGAGAACGGCGGCGTCTACGGCATTTCGGACTTCTCTGGAGCCGCCCATGATCAGCGCCATTTGGAATGACAGATAGACAAGAATAATCAAACCCAGTGCGCAAAGTGCAACCAGAATTATCGAGGCACCGCGGGCGGTTCTAAGCTGTCGGCGCTTGCGTCTCACTCGATCACCGTGGTGCGGGCGTAGAGACTATCGGTTGAATCGCGTCCGCTCTGCACGAGATAGTGTTGAAGTTTGGAAATGGGATCGGCACTTTCACAGTCATTATCAGCGAAACGCTGACCATGCCTTTGCCGAGGTCATATTTTACGTCGTCAATCTGAACGTCTTGAACGACGTTGTTCAAAGTAACGCGTTGAACGATTTGTTGTACTGCGTTTGTGGCGCTGGCTTCGTTACCTTTTGTTGAAGCCGCTCTAGCTGCCGTTTCAGCTAATTCTTCGTTGTTCTGACTGGCTTGTGTCAAGACGACAATATCGACAGCGGCTAATCCAATCGGAATAATGATGAGCAAGCCAAGCATAACTTCAATCAAGCTTTGTCCCTTACTGTTGGGGACGAGTGCGCTCCATTTTCGCAGAGGGCGGCGACTGTTTTTTCTCTTTTTCATTGCCGCCTCAATAGTTCAGGAAGCCAGGATTTTCGAGAATCCTGCTTGTTGTAATAGTGAATGGCATAGGTGCGCTCAGACCAGGCACATTGGGGAAAAATGGAACTACCAAAAGCGGTCGAACTGACACGGTAGTAGAAATAGTCAACATTGCGTTGCCGGCCACGACGTCGTAGCTCACCTCAGTCACCGGGTCGGCCATGAGCGGCGCCAGTCCGCCAAAAGCTGAAGCGCGCCAGTTGTTTGGAATCCCCAGCTGCACGGCTCCGTTCGGATCGATCGCCTGTGATTTTGGCACCCTCACCGCCTCACGCAGCTGAAGGTTGTTTAGCGTCACGACGGCACAGTAGCCCAATCCATCGAAAATCAGGTCTAGAACTGGAAAAACAGCCACGACGAGCAAAAGAAACAGCGCCGGCGCCATCTCGCTTATCGCCGAACCACGCTGATTTCGTTTGGCACGGACTACCTTTTGCATGGTTCGATTCGCTCGTAACTGTGAGTCATATACATATGATTCCACTTCCATGTTACACGCTAACTGTTAGTCCTCCTGCCTCCCACACTAAATTAGCCGTGTGCAGAAAGCATGAAAACACTGACAAGAAAGCCGTATTAAGAAACTGGCAAGGAAAGCCAAATCAGGAACAGACCTATTATTTGGCTTCGAATGCGACCACGCCGGGCAGTTTCTTGCCCATCCTGCCGCCATCATCACCTTTTAGATACTTGTCTAAAAATGCGACGCAGTAGTAGTTTGTTTCGTTTTGCTTTTCAGCATCGCGGTTAAAGTTGGTCCAGGAAAAGTGGTTGAACTGATCGAACTCTACGAAACATGCGGGAGATGAGGTTTTGCTGTAGGCACCACCTGGTTTTTTCACAAACGGTGTTATGCCGAAATCTTTAGTACCACCTTGATACATGACGGGCGTTTGGAGATTGTCCAGGGCCGCCGCCTTATTGAAAGTGAAAGGCAAAGTGTAAGGCGAAAGAGCGATCACTGCCTTGATGCCCGGAATTTTCCAGGAGGGCCATGCCCCGGCCAATCCAAGTACGGTATAACCTCCCAGCGAGTGCCCACATAAAGCTATTTTCGCCCAGTCTATTTGCTTGTCCCATGTCGTATCTGCGTGTAGTGCCCTGATCAGATTGACTATATCATCGTGCCTATCGATGTAAGTTTTGTCGCTCCACTCGTTGAATTTGCTGAAACTGACTTGTGGGCGATAGTGCGTGTCGGTCGAGCCGTCTGCGTCTCTGTGATTGGGCGCGATCACCAGATAGCCCGCTTCAGCCATAGCTTTCATAATGGATGCGCTCTGGGTTTTACTGCCACCAAAGCCGTGTGAGAAAATCACAAGCGGAGCTTTGCCGGCGACAGAAGGCTTCCACGCGGCGACATCAAGACCAGCGATCTGAAACTTTGTGCAATCGACCAGGTCTCTTTTGCCGAGGTTTTCTCGCAATCGTTCGCGAAAGCTTCCCCCAGATCTTTCTCCCGTCACGTTGCTTTGAGCGTGCGCATGCAGTGGGAGCGAACTTGTGATGCACTGACCCAGCCAAAGCGCTAGCGTCGCAGTGGTTTTTACCCTAAATCGGTTGTCCAAATTGCACACCTCATTAATGCGCTCGGCGGAAATTGAGAACCAGGGTCTCACATTCGTATACACAGGAGCATCCCAAAAGTTTCGTCTCGGCGGAAAGTTCTACTCAAAAGACCGATCATCGATCATGCTATAAAGTCGTAGGAAGGACTGCGGCGCGGGGCAATTTTGAAACTTACCATTCTGCACAAAGGAATGATAATTGTCTTCGTTCCGTTGCTAGTTCAGATTGTCTGCATTGCTTCACTCTACTCTTTGCAATCAGAATTGGAGCGAGAGCTGGAACGCGAGCACCGTTCGCGTCTCATCGGTGAAACCGCTGGCAAGACTGCGAGTGACGTGTACATGGGGCTTGGTTCCCTTCATAAAAAGCGTTATTTCAACATCGGTGAGGCGACGCGCACCCTTAACTCGGTTTTCACCACCATAGATGAGCATATTAGTGTGCTCACCGAGCTTGTCAAAGACAATCCGGAAGAGGCGGCAATCGTTAAGTTGATTTCGTCCGAGTTGAAAGACTTTACCGATCGTATTTTTGCTTCCAAGCGGATGGCGCATGACGGCAATATGGATCAGGCTGTCGAGACCTTCCGAGGCGCTTTGGAAACTGGCAAAGCCACAGCTATAAAAGCATCGACTCAACTTCTCAGTCTGGTCGATAGGGAAAAGACGATCTCTGACAAAAGTCCATTGATTTTAAAAACGGTCCGCGCTCAGCAACAAACGGCACTGGCTAGTGCTTTTGTGGTGAACATTGTTTTAGCTGCAGTTTTCGCGATCATGTTCAATAGAAATATTGCATCGCGAATTCGTGTGGTGTCGGACAATATTTTGCGGCTTGCATCTGGTCGCCCGTTGCACGAGAAGTTGGCCGGTAATGATGAAGTTTCGGCTATGGATAAGGCTTTTCGCGATATGGCAAGTTCACTCTCTGAAGCGCGTGAGCAAGAGCAAGCGATGGTATCGAATGCGCGCGAAGTTATTTGTTCGCTCACTGCTGATTTGAAATTCCTTTCCGTCAATCCTGCAATTGAGCTGTTGCTTGGCTTTACGAGTGATGAATTAATCGGGGCGCGCTTCATCTCGATTTTAGATGCAGCCTCAATCGACGTAAGTTTGGAATATTTTACCAGGCTGCAAAAGGGCGAAGTAGCCAAGGATTTGGAGAATGAAGTGGTCGGAAAAGATGGCTCAGTCCGCGATTTCGTCTGGTCAGTGAAATGGTCTAGTTCGCGACAAAATTACTTTTGCGTCGCTCATGATGTAACTGAAACTAAGAATTTGGAGAAGATGAAACAGGCGTTCGTGGCCATGGTCAGCCACGATTTGCGTTCACCATTGTGTTCAATTCAGGCATACACCGAGTTGTTGGAAAAGGGCGTGTATGGTGAGCTTTCAGAGACAGGTGTCGATTCTCTGAAAAACGTAAACGGAAGCATTACTCGCTTAATCGATCTTGTTAGTGACTTGATTGATATCGAACGTCTGGAGTCAGGAAATCTGCAACTGAATTTAGCCGAAGTGCCTGTGAACCGCCTGTTTAAAGTGGCGACGCAGTCTGTGAGCGCCTTGGCATCATCTCGCCAAATCGTCTTCGAGTCGGCAGATCACGGGCTGACCGTGCACGTCGATCAATCACGAATGGTGCAAGTCGTCGTCAATCTGCTCTCCAATGCGATCAAGTTTTCACCAACAGAAGGCGTGGTCAAATTGGAGGCAGCGAAAAAAGCCGAAGGCGTCACGCTCTCTGTAGTCGACAATGGGCGCGGCATTCCAGCCGATCAGTTGTCGGCGATATTCGAGAGATTCAAGCAAGTGCAAGCGTCGGATTCTGCCAATCGTAAGGGCAGCGGATTAGGTTTGTCGATCTGCAAAGCGATCGTAGAACAGCACGGCGGCAAAATCGGCGTTGAAAGTCAAAGCGGCGCGGGCAGTCGATTTTGGATCGAGTTGCCTAATGGGTAGCAGCGAAATACTTTGTCGGGGGCAGAATGCCAGCGCACCATTTTCTAGTGGTTCGAGGCGTATTCGGTTTCAGATAGTGTCTTGACGTGATTCAAAACGCGCATGTGGATGCTGTGAATTATCCAATCGGACCAGAGGCGCCAGTATCCACCGGGTCCCATGCGATTTTGATACCACGTTGTTCCGTACAGAACTGTGTGATTTGGGTCCGTTTGATTCAGTCTAAACTGCCCTTGCTTGGCCAGTAGATAGTGGTCCAGATGGGGTGGATGCAGTTTCGGATAGAGCGAGAGTTCGTGCATCGGCGGGGCTTGTTCGAGCACACCAAACCGCAACAGCTTGGGTTCGTTCCAGATTTCAATCGGCTCTACGAACTTGCCGGTTGTGAAAATGCACTCGCGAATCGCTCCAGGTCCCCGCCCTTTGATTTTTGCCTCGATCGGATAGGCGATGCCAGTTTTGAATATGTACTCGGTCGGCTCTTTCAATCGTGGAAAATCGATTAGATATTTCCACACTATCTTTGGTGGCGCTGCGATTTCGATTTTGCTGACGTTTTCATATGTTGGAAACTCAACTGGCGAGATGAATTCGCCGATCATGATCACGGGAATGAAGATGGCAAAACAGCCTAACATTCTTGGTACGCCCTGGTTGCGCGGCATCGTCGCTTGAATTATGTAGCCCACCAATCCGCCAACTAAGCCAACTCCAACAGCGAGCGGAGTGGCCATCGCTAGGCAGATTATTCCTTCAAATGGAATGATCAGCAGTACGCTAGCCATAAGCATCAAGCACCAGATCGAGCTCAGAAGGCACTCTACCAGGGTCCGCTCTTTGTTCCATCCATAGAGAACGGGCGTGGAAATGGCCGCCACAAAAGGAACAACGGTGAAAACACTCCAGCCATAGACACCGAGTATGGTGACACTGAACATGGCAGCTAGTACAGAGATAGGGACTGGTAGTAGTGTGGCAATTAGGAATGCCCTTGGACTATCAACGGGCATGTGGCTGATCAATTTGAGCGCAGTCACTTCGCCGGGAAAAACTTTAGAGGATGGATAACTAATATCGAGGCGCTCTGGTAACGGCGCGGCTGCTTGTTCAGGCAGGAACAGCTGTTCTGGATGCGCGGGAGCTACTTCGATTTTGGTTGGCCCATCTTCAAGATTGTTTTTCGGGGAACTGTCGCTAAGGGGTGGTGGCTCAGTAGACGGTGCGTTTTTAACGACACACAAGATGACGAAAAAGATCATGTTAATGAAGGGTACGAAGAACAGGATAACCATCCATGGTGGCAAGCCGACCGTGATCAGGCGCCTTAGTGTGAAACGTGCGCCGAGGTAGGCAAATGGCAGAGCCCACATCAGCATGCATGTATAGAACCAGGCGTCTGCCGGGGTTAAACCAGTCACTCCACTGAACGCTCCGGGAGATAAATAATTCCAGAACATCCATTGACGGTGAAAGATGTATTGACTGAGGAAAGAATCAAGTCCAAACTTGAAGAGCATG
The DNA here is from genome assembly GCA_038322035.1 of Candidatus Obscuribacterales bacterium. Classification (GTDB taxonomy): domain Bacteria; phylum Cyanobacteriota; class Vampirovibrionia; order Obscuribacterales; family Obscuribacteraceae; genus PALSA-1081. The sequence goes on along the minus strand of JBBQFO010000130.1, from coordinate 3,497 downwards.
AGGGAGGCTCCCCACTCCAGGTACTCTTTGCCGGTCATCTTGGGCAGGTTTACCAGCATGTAATTCTTGGGTTTTCGGATTTCCAAGGGGGATTTCATGCCTGTGCTCCATATTCAATTAAGGCGCTGCAATGAACTCAACAGGCTAACTTTAGCAGCACTGCGCTCAAATTTTAATTCGAATTTTGTGCCAAAGTGATCGTGAGTGACCGGGTTGGATGGTGCTAGTATTTTGCAGAATCCCCATTTAGGCTCAGGCATCAATGACTTGGACAGTCCATCAGCGCGAAGTAGAAGGCAAGACCGCGCAAATTTTGATCGATGACCACTTCGCCCCACAGGCGCCTCTAAAGGACCTCGTCAATCTGAGCGGGTTCAGTCTCTATTGCAGGCAAGAGCCAGTCAACACGCTATGGCATCCCGACGAAGGGGATACACTTGATATTATCGAGGAGCGACTGATCAATTTGTGCGAAAAACACTCGCACGGATGGAGCGTTTATGTACTAAGGATGGCAACTTTCGGGGTCCGAGAGTATTACTTCTATCACTCCAATGAGGCTGAGCTGACCAAAGCTTACGCTGAGCTGCTAGCACTCACACCGGGCTATCGCATCGAGTTGTCCACGGTACTCGACGCCGAGTGGGCAGAATACCGCAAATATTTACTGCCTTAGTCGATCAGTTAGGCAGACTCGCGGTGCAGTCCGAAGATGCTGACGACGTCGTAGAAAGCGCGTTGAACAAAGTTCTGTGATTGCATGCGACGCAGTCTGCGAACTCGAGATCGAATCACCTTTGTTGTTGCTGCGGGTTCGCTTACAACCGTCTTGTCGACTGCCTCGAGCCACACTTCTTCAGGAATAGGTTGATTGATGAATTCTTTGTTTATTAACATGGCAATTACCTTCAATTCGTCCGTTCGCGCTGTGTGAGGGGAATTGCGCACGCAAAGTTCCATTTGATAAGTTGGAATTTTTCGGCGTCGAGGTCTCAAATTTGTGTCCAGCGGTCACTTCTTGTAATGCTGAAAGTTATTGTGGCGCAAGAGATTGCCCAATCAAAGTCATCTTTTTTATCGGCTCACTTCTGACCACAGGAGATTTCCAGCCCATACGTTTTTATAGTCAAACCAACATCAGGTTGCTACTGTGAGGCAAGAGTGGGTGTCTGCACTTCGCTCGAAGGTGTCTCAATCAGCAATTCGTTCTGATCAGACTTTATTCACTTCAGTGTTATCCAGATACTGCTTCGGCACTCTTCTGGCGACTGCAAAGGCTACTGGCGGGCAAATTCCCATTAATCGGTCGGTGACGATTGCTGGGATTGTGAGCACGATTTCTTGACTGCTGCCTGCCATCATCGCATCGCGAATGGCTTCTGCCGCCTGTTGTGGACTGTAGCTGAGTAGATTGCGCATGAGCCATCCGCGCAAATCTTTGCGCTCTCCGATCGTTGTCGGGTCCATATTTGACGATAGATTGTTTTTCTTGAAGAACTGGCTGCGTATCCATCCTGGGCAGACTGTAACTACGTCCACGCCCCGATGAATTAGCTCGGCTGCCATGCCTTCGCTCATTCCCAGACAGGCAAATTTACTTGTTGAGTAACAAACTCGTCCAGGTAATCCGACCTTTCCTGCCACGGATGCAACATTCACAATTGTGCCTTCGTTCTTCTTTAGGAAATGCGGTAAAGCCGCGTATACGCCGTAGAGCGGCGCATAGAAATTGACATCCATGACGCGATGCCAGTCGTCCAGGGTGACATTTTGCAGCAATCCAGGAATGGAAATTCCGGCGTTGTTGACCAGCAGATCGATGTCTCCATACTCTTGAACACAAGTTTCAACAAGCCGCGCAGGCATCCCGGGCGAGGCAATGTCTCCCACTATGGCAATTGCATTACCGCCGCGTTCGTTAACAATTCGCCTCGTGTCGTTCAGCGCATCCTCGGTCCTGGCATTGATTACAAGCTTTGCCTGATACTCCGTCGCGAGGAGTATGGCTAGGGATCGTCCAATGCCCGTTGATGCGCCTGTGATCACAGCCGAAAAGCCCGGCGGTAGAGATTTTTTAGTCTTCATGCGGCACATTGACCCTTAAACGAAACGCCAGTTTAACGCGGTGCAGGAGACAATCCAACGGTTCATTGAATTTTTTTTCGGTAGATGAGAGCGAGTCTTACATACTCAACCAGCGTCGCTATCAACGGCATTGACGAAGAGCTGGTTTTTAGTCCGTAGTCGTATATCATAGGTATTTCCACAATCTTCGGCTTGAGAGTAGATAAAATCAGCAGCACCTCACCGTTTACTGCGAATGATTTGCGCGCCTGGAATGTGACACCGTTTGCGAAACCACGTTTGAGGATGCTGCCTCGATAAGCTCGATAAAAAATCGTGTAGTCTTCGACGTCGGGAATGCGCAGCGCCATGCGCAGGGCGATGTTGACAATCGTTGAAGCTGCGGTTCGAAACAACGGGAAACGCAAATATGCGCCGCCATGAGCGTGACGCGATGCAATGACAATGTCGTTGCCTGCGGCAATGTTGCTAACCAAATCCGGTATCAGTTTCGGATCTGATGTGCAATCAGATTCCATCACAATCACAACATCGTTGTCGCGAACAGTTTCTGCGACGAATTCAAAAGCGCTTTTAAAGGTCTGCGGAATGCCACGGTTCGGCATGTGCGTGATCACTTTGATCGGATAAATTTCACTCAATGACGCCAATATCTGCGCACTTGAGTCAGTGCTGCCGTCGTTCACAGCTACGATCATGCGTTCGGCTCGAGGTGGAAGCGGCTCCTTCGCAAGAAGCTCCAGCAGTTTCGGAAGAGCTGCCTCCTCGTTGTAAATTGGAAGAACGAAGTAAACGTTAATTGGATCTGTGTTCTCGGCTGCCATTTAAAACTTAATTGCAGGCAGCGTATGCTGATTTTCGCGAGCCCATGAGATCAACCTAGCTATTCCTTCTACTGCGGAAGTTTTAGGGCGCCAACCGAAGTCTCGCTCAGCGTTGGATAGATCGCTTATATAGACCTTCTGATCGCCGGCTCTCCATGGCTCGAACTGCCAGTTCAAGTCTGGAAAGTCCTTCTTGATTATCTCAAGCACTTCGATCACAGATTTTGCCGATGCTGGTCCTCCGCCCATGTTGTAAATTTGTCCTTTGGTCTTCTCGACGTTTGCTTCGGCGAGATCATACGCTTCAAGCAAGTCCTCGATGAAGAGCAAGTCTCGCACCTGTTTACCGGTGCCGTAGACGTTCACAGACGCATTTTGTAGGGCTTTGCGTACGAACCATGCAATCCACCCCTGGTCTTCTATGCCGACCTGCTGGGGTCCGTAGATGCAGGATTGCCGAAATACCACGGTATTCAGTCCATAGATCCTTGCGTAGTCTCGGGTGTACTGGTCGGCTGCGCCTTTCGAACAACCGTAAGGCGAGTGAAAATCCAAGTTTCGGCTCTCAGGGATGCCGTTTGGTAGTTT
>JBBQFO010000129.1:0-13197 GCA_038322035.1 Candidatus Obscuribacterales bacterium | reverse complement strand
CTCCTTCCCGGATTTCGACGTCTCTAAATTTGTGTGGGTCACGCGGATCATAGAACAGCACATGGATGCGGTGAATAGATTGGTAGTGCTGTTTGATCTCTTTCATCATCAGGAGTGCAGTGACTTTGCAGTCTTGATCGCTGGATTTCGGATTGCAGTACGTGGAAATTGTAGTCTTGTCTGCGCCAACGACGGTGTTTACCGTGCGGCCAGTGTCTACGAATTTCGACTTGTTGAGAAGGGAATTGATTTGTTCCGCCGTCTGACCGAAACAGGCAGTCGTCGGCACAAACAGAGTTAAGTTAATCAACGCAGCGAGCGCGGCTTTCCTCATTTATAGACTCTCAGTCCCTTCAGCTCATCCCAGCCACCAGATTTTGATTGTGTCAGATTCTTCTGAGGGGCTCGAGTCCTTGGTGCGTGTCGCGGGGGAGAAGCGGTTGTATGGCGTGCATCAGTGTTTTGATGCGATGACTTTTGCGGCGGTGCTGCCACCTGGTTGCGCTCTGTCGCGACCGGCGGTGTCAACACGGGAGGTGTCGATGCGTCACCAGCATTTGCGCTTTGTCCGGCGCTCTGCGCTGCTGTTGCTGGTGTCGCAGGTGGTGTCATTGCGTTTGAGTTCCCTTGTTTAGTAAGGAAGATGTAGAAGGCACCGGCTGTGCCTATTCCGATTGCTATTGCAGCGATCAAAACTATTGCCACCATCGAGGTCATTTTGCCATAGGCATTTTCCGTGGACCGGAGAGAGCTCCTTTCGCCGTTCTGATCTTTTGAGGGCGCCCGTTTGACGGTAGCCTTGATGTGCCCGCCTCGCTTGACCTTTTCCAGGTCCTGACGCAAGTCTGTCACTGACTGATACCGGTGCAACGGTTCCTTGCTCAGGCACTTGAGGACGATAGCGTCGAGGTCTTCTGGAATCGCGGCATCCCTGGAGTGCATGCTGGATGGAGTGGAGCGGATCTGTTTTGCCACCGTCGCCAGCACGTTCTCACCCAGGAGCGGGGCAACTCCCGTCAGGGTTTCGTACATCAGGCAGCCAAACGAATAGATGTCAGACCTGACGTCGAGCTCTTCTCCCAGGCATTGCTCGGGGCTCATATAGGCAGGACTGCCGAACACTTCGCCTTCTTGCGTCAGTTTCAGAGAATCGTTGGCCTCTCTCAGTAGTCTGGCAAAGCCGAAATCGACGATGGTGGCGTGGTCTTGTCCGCTTTCTACTTGATTTATGATGACGTTGCTGGGCTTAAGATCTCGATGGATGATGCCGTTCGAGTGCGCACCGATCAATCCGCAGCAGATTTGCGTGAAAATCTCCATGGCTCTTCCAATTTTGAGCTTTCCTTCTGCCTGGAGCAGGTCTTCCATATTTCGACCCTCGATGAACTCCATCACCAGGTAAGGCGCTCCGTCCTGCTCCTGCCCGTAGCCGTAGACGTTTCCGAGGTTTGCGTTGCTTAGCCGGGAAACCACCTCCACTTCTCGCATGACGCGCTTAGTGGCCAGTTCATTGCGCGCCAGCTCAGGGCGCATGATTTTGAGCGCGACGATGTTGCCGTTAGTTACGTCGCGGCCTTTGTAGACGAAGCCGATACCACCCTGCCCGACGCGCTGTAACAACTCATAGCGCTGATTAAGAATCAGCTTTTCGGCGCCTTTCTGCTCTGCCGGTCGTGCTCCGCCACCCACACTGGCGCCTGGCTGCCCTGCGGAGATGCTCCGCGCGTGGGTTGTGTCGTCGCACTGGCAGCGATTGTCTTTGAAAATCCAATAGGTAAATGAGCCGCGCTGACCTACGGTCAGCCCGCACTGCGAGCAAACGCGGTCGGGCGTTATCCCTGGTGCGCTTTCCATATTATCGTTGCCCCAAACCCTAGCAGGACGCCGTCAGACGAACTCTTTATACCCGGTTGCGGTGCTTCAGGCGCACAAGAGCCGTCCACAAGGTTGATGGTCCAGCAAATGATGCAGGGCGATAAGCAAAGCCATATCCGAACTGCTGGGAGGTCCTACCGATCTTTACCTGCTTCGGATTCTGCTCAGGTGTGAAGTAACGACAAAATTTGAGAAGGTCTTTCACGGCGACGAGGAAGTGCAGCGCGCAAATAATTTGATTATGCAGCAGTCGCAGTCAGATATCAGGTAAGCACGTTGAGTTTGTAGCCTACACCGTGAATGTTTTGGATCAGTTCCGGATAACCGATTGCTTCGAATTTTGCCCGCAGTCTCTTGATATAGACTCGCACCGTATCCGGTGACACCTCAGATGAACTGCTCCATACTCTATCGAGTAAAGCATTTGCATTGAAGACTTGATTGGGGTGGCGACCGAGAAATTCCAGAACAGCAAATTCAGTCGCTGTAAGCGTTAACGGACCATCGTCTACCGTAGCCGTGTGAGTATCTGGGTCTAGCACGAGCGGACCAGCTTTTACGGTGCGCGATGTGGCCACTGTTCCGCGTCTTAGCAAGGCCCGCAATCGAGCCGCAAGTTCCCGCAGTTCAAATGGCTTAGTGAGGTAATCGTCGACGCCTGCGCCGAAGCCAACTTCTTTGTGTTCGATTTCATCCTTGCCTGTCAACATGATGATAGGCGTCATACCGCCTTTGGCTCTGAACCATTTGCATAAATCGATGCCCGTCGGTTCTGGCATGCTCCAGTCTAAAATCAGCACATCATAGTCGCCGCTCAGCAAGTACTCTTTCGCTTCTGGTCCGTCAGCGGCCAGGTCTACATTGTAATTTTCATGTTCTAGCCAATCGCCAACAAGTTGACGGAGCTGGTTGTCATCGTCTGCCAGTAGCAATTTTGGCATTTAACTCTACAATCTCCCTGCGCTGACTCTGAATGACCTGAGCTGGACCATTCATACCCAAAAGATACACGAATAATCGTCTACTGATTGTAGCCGATGACTCGGTCGGGCGAAAATTGACAATGTCACGATGACAGAGCTAGAGATTTCGTGGTGCGTTAGTTATTGGTGCTACGCAACGGTCTGCGGTGCAATAGCGCTTTGAATGAACCGTGCTTCGTCATTCATGCTGTATTGCTTGAGCAGCTGAACGTAGGCGTTGACCATGTGATTTGTATTGTTGGAGCAATTTTGTGTTGCCAAATCTCGTTGAATAATTGGCAAGATCAATCTGGCCTGTTGGATTTGACCGAGACTAAGTAATGAATTTAGTATTTGATAGTTGGATGCACCAGCACTCGAGGATTGGTCTCCGCGCAGTTCTGGTTGCGCGCTCTCGTTATTCTGATTGCGAATGAGCACAGAGTTGACGTTGGCGCTGTTTTGAATCCGAGCCAGCACTGCTGGGACATTTGTACTGTATTGATCCTGTACTGGTGTAGATGCAGCGTTGTTAGATTGTTGCTCGCAAGCTAGCTGGTTGGCTGACTCTCTGGTAGCAGGAGCGAGCGCGGGGGCTGTGCGTTCAGTTTGCTCGACCGATCGTAGTGCTGCATTCGCCGGAACGGTGGCAGCCAGGATAGCTGATATCGTTCTGAAGCTACGCATGTTCGAACTCAGGGTGTTGGCAGCAGCAATGCTATGTGAATCAGCCAGATCGCGTAAACGAGTTGGAGCCGGTGGTGGAGCATAGACGGGTGTTACTGCTGGTGAAGGTGCCGATGCTGTGCTTTCTTGGGTGATCGCTGACTGTGCGTCGCGATGAAGCAGGGCTGCTGCTTGTGTAGCCATTGGTGCTGTTGATTCTGTCACGTACTGTGACGCGTCTTCGCTGTAGTTGTGAGTGTTGGAGGCTGAAGAAGTGTATTCCTGAGTTGCGCCACTGGTTGATTCGTAATTGCTCATCGGCGCATACACACTGGCCGTTTGTCCGTAGTTGCTAGACGGCGCATATAAGGCACCGGCGGCTGATCCTGTTCCGACTTCCTGAACGCTGACGACTGCACCTTGACTATTTTTTACAGTGTCGACGAATCCGCCTTCCGGCTTAAACATGTGTGTGGTGCTGGCAGTTAGTGAGCCATCTGGCTGGTAATACAGTGATTCCGAATTACCGTTTGTTTCGTAGGTTGTGTTGACTGAACCCAGTAAGCTATTGTCGTCTCCGTACAAACTGCTGTTGATCTGGTTTCCTGTGATTTGGTCCATATCAGTGAGTTGACCAGCGGCATCATATCGTGCGTAATAAGTGCTTTGTCCATCGGTGGAAACAAAATTATTGTCCGCCAATTGACCGTTGATTGCGTGACCAACATTGTAGGCGCCGTCACCGGTCATTCTGATCGTGAAAGACTCCGACTGATTGTTTGGTGAGAGCAATGCCACCGCGCGTTCGCGGTTTGGATTCTCGGATATTGAAAGAGTGCGTCCTTGACCCAGATCGAAGTTGCCTTCTGTGGCTCCTGGTTGCAGTGTAAAAGAGTCATAGCCATTTTGATTGTTGCAGGGCAGAAGAACGGTGTTTCCGCCATCTTCGAGAAGCAGAGTGCCGGCGTTTGACCGTAAAGCGATCGAATCTTCTGTCATATTTCCGCTACCACTCAAAGTGCCTCCGAGGTTGGCTGCTGGTTGGAGGGTGTCGGATGGTGGCATCAGCGCGGTGAACGGGTGAGTCGAATCGGCATTGTTCGTCAGTGTGAACTGAGTTCCTTCGGCACTGTTAACTCTGGCGATACTCAACTCTTGACCTTGATAATTCAATGTGGCTGGCTGCGAGATGTCCGCCGGCAGCTGCCCAATGTCTTGTCCGTTTGCGCGCAGAACGTCAACTGGTTGACCTTGTGGGTCGAAACTGCGACTGACAGTGAAATTACCCAATGACGTATTTTCGGACCTTATGGCATTTCCTGGTGCTATCGCCGGTGGTGGCAATTGCGGCTCCGTGAAATACGATGCAGCTGTAACTGTTTCCGTCGGCGCCGCAGGTGCTAAACCGGCGTTAGATACGCCAGTGGCAAACGTAGGTTGCAGTGGAGCCGGAAGGGCTCCAGGTTGGACAGTTGGGTTCTGTTCGGTGGATCCGGGCATAGGTCCAACAGGTTGATTAGTACCTGCTTGTGCGGCAGTATTTTGAGCGGTTGCGTTGGACGAACCTGCTTTGCCCTGACCGCCCTTGCCGCCGGCGCCGCCGCTCTTGCCACCAGATCCGCCGCCTTCCATTGCTTTGGCTCCAGCCTGTTGTCCAGCCGCTTTTACCAAATTGCCAAAATCGAATGCGTACTTGACGGAGGCTGTAGCGAGGAAGTTTAACGCAGTCGTGATCATTGTGGTGCTCTCTTCTGAACCTTTAAAACAGGCCATCAGCAAGATTGCAGTATTCCAAAATAGACTCCAGAAGCAGAGTGTGATTACGCCTTCGACCCAGTTCGGGAAAGCGGCGCGCAAATTGGTCATTGGCCAAACCCAGAGCGCAGCGGCAATTGGTCCGACAAAAAACAGATATCCTAGGTAAGCCATTTGGAATGCGCACAGTATGTTCCATGCAGCGGTAAGACCTGCGTTTGCTCCGAAAGAGAGCTGACGTGCTGCCACAGCTGCAGCCGGCATGGCTTCATCTGTTTTGCCTGGAATTGGTTGACCGGTGACTGGATCCAAATTTTGGATTACATTTTGCTCGTAAGTTTTTGGGTTAGTGATTGCCGTCTGTGGCCATTCCTTAGCAGCACCTGCATTTTGATTTTGTTTTGGAGTGCGAACTGGAAAGGCGTTAACTTCGGTTCCCAGGGCGTCCTGGTACATGTTTGAACCCATGATGGTTTGGTAAGTTGAAGCAATTGAATCGACAATCGAATTTGAGAAATCAATTCCGTAGTTAACAACAAGATAAGTGCCTGGAATTAAAAAGATTGCCACCACTGACCGAAGAATTCCTTCGAACGGATTGACGTCACCTTTGCTTGGGTCTGAAAGCACCGGATTGCCTGCTACGGCGAGGGCGCGTACTTGAGTGAGAACAGCTCCTGGCAGTAGTAAGAGAATCGCGACTGGCACAAAGAGTCCGTTGCGAATCTTGTTCCAGCGGTTGCTTTCATCGGTAGTGAAATTTTGCAAATAGCTTGAGCAGTAGCCAATCGCGCTTGCTGACTGAGATTTTGCCATGTCGCCCATAGCATTTGTCATTGCTTGTGTTTGTCCAACGGTTTGCGCTCTGGCTTGATTAGCCGCGTTTACCGGGTATTGTAAGGAGCGAGCCATGAAGCCGCCTGCCACCATTTGACCCAAGTAAGTTTTGTAGTCGGAAGGTTGCTGACCGCTGAAGCCGCCCATTTGGGAAAGTCCAGCAGTGATCATGCCTGCCTCTAATCTGCTGTTTGTTGGAAAGCTCATAGCAGCAGCTGGTGTGGGTGGAAACATTGTTCCGAATGGCGACGCTCCAGGCACAAGTGCTGGATTTACTATGCCTGGGAGTGCATTGTTATTTGCATCACGAAGATCTTCGTCTCTGAGGAACTTTGCTTCCGGAAACTGCTGTAAGTATTGGTCAGCCATTGAATTGAGTGAGGTGCTTCCGACAGTTGCTGCCGATGTTGCACTAGACGAAATTGCCGATGCTGCTCCACTAATTGATGATGCACTGAAGAATCCGGAAAGAGGACTGTCGAATGTTCCACCAAATGGATTTCTGCTAGCACCGCCTGTGGTTGAATCATCAGCGGCAAAAGCATTCAATTGCAGACAAGCTGTCAGAATCAGTGCTACCCAGAACGCTTTGGTTAGTGTTGGAGCATTAGCAGTCATTTCAATCTCCGAGAATTGCAGGACCTCCTGCGTATTATGGAAGTTAGCAAATGCTGTCGTAACAACAACGGAACGATTTGTGTGTTTTTTGGGTAAGGTCGCGGGTGTCTTGGTGATCCAACGCGGAGTCCTGGGCGTTCTGTCGCGACTGGGCTGATCCGGGCTGATACGGCCGATTAGGGAGTTCACCTTTTACCTACAAAAGGCGATCATTTTGAAAGCCGAGACGAATTCATATATCTAGGTGCGATTTTGCGCATCGAATTGCCAACTGGCTGCAAATTTCGCTTTACCCAAATTAGTCACGAATTTGTCCGGACGTTGTAACGCTTCAACAGCTAATCTGATTTTGTCAGCCAACCAATGCCCTCCGAACACCAGCCTCACGGCTGCTACTAGCACTTAGTCTTTGAGGCTAAGGGTTTACTTTGAGGAAAATAAAATGAACAACTCTGATTCAATCCGCGAATTCTTCAGACGTCTGGCGGATGGCGCAGGCGCACAATCACCGCGCTTTGAGATATTGCACAATTCCAGTAGTTTGCTCCCACGAAGCTCACAAAATGACAATTTAGAGTACGTTTTTTCCTACGCCAGCCAGCATGATTTTGGTATCGGATTGCCACCACTAGCCAATTCTTGATTTATTGGTTGCAGGACGTAGGAATTTCCATTGGCGGTACGAATATGATTGGAAGTCTTCAAACTAAATCTCTGTTGGCACTGCTCGTATTGATCGGTATCTCCACTGCGCCTGGTTTGGCTGCTGAAACTAAGAGCAGGTCAAGCAAATCTAATAAGGCGTCCTCTCGCTCCGAGCAAAACAGTAATTCCGCCAAGGATAACTCGAATCAATATGGCAACAGTTCTGCCGCTACTCCGTCTGATTCGTCTGTTGGACAAACGTCGTCGACTTCCTTCAGTACATCGTCTGGTGCCGCTTCATCAATTTCTTTCAACCCACAATTGAGTACCTCGTTTTTCGGGATCAAGCAAGGTTTCTATCAAATGGCGCCGCATTTGCGGAAAGCAGATCTTTTGCAGCCATTCTCCTTGGAAATTGGGGCAGACCCAACCTCCACCTTTCAGATGGCGAACCAGGCAGGCACTCGTGTTTCCGGCAGAGCACCTTCAATGACTACGACTGCGTTCTCGGCTACAGCGCAGCAAGTGATACCAGGGGTGGTTCCGCAGCCGTTCATACAGCCGGAATTTACTATCGACACGAATCCCTTGCTGAGCCATTTTGGACCACCTGCTGGTAACAATACCTACATGCATATTCTCCCCAACAATCCGATTGTAAATAAGCAGAATGTGAACACCTTCAGCGGCGCACCATTAATGACCGGTGCTCCTCCTAGTGATTTGGTCGACCAGACGGCTCGGCTAGCTGCAACTCAGAGAACTTCAGAGCAACTGCTCAACCCGAATTTGCAGTCAACCCAAGCTCAGTATCAGGGCACCGCCCAACAAACTGCAGATGCGACTCAAGGCGCTGCTTCTGCCGCTTTTAAGGCGAATTTGTACGCTACATCCAGTCCGCTAATTAATGTTGCTAACGAAATCGTTGCAACACCGGCCGGCAAAGATGATGTTCATCGCAAACTCTCGCAGTCAGTTTGGATCGTTCAGCAGATGTACAAAGCCTTCTTTTTGCCGCTTGGAGTGCTGCTCTTGCTGCTTGGTGCAATCCTGACACAGACACGCAACTACGTTGCCGCTCCTTTTGCCTCTTCCATGTCAACAAGTTGGCAGCCCTTCGAAGGAATACTTCGGGCTTTGGTTTCAATCTTTTTGCTTGGCACGATCCAGCTTGTGGTCAGCTATTCCATTGATTTTGGCAACTCCATGACGGATGCAGTCAAGCAAGCAATCGATCTTCAAACTGTCGATCAATGGTCGCAAGATCTGATGAATCCAACTAAGAACATGACACAGGCTCAGGTGGCGGCGCGCAACAAGAACGAATCAACGGCTGCTTCGACTTCCAGAGCCGTCTTTGGCGGAGTGCAGGCGCTTCTGAATACTGCCCTGATGGTTCTGACTACTTATCAATTAGTCGCTGTCTGCTACTTGTTTCTACTCGGACCTATCGCCGCAGCAATGTTCGCATGGCCAGAGGGTGTTGGCAGTCTATTCCGTCCGGTCTTCGCGAATTGGATCAACGCTCTTTGTGACCTTGTTCTCTGGCGTTTCTGGTGGTGCATTATTTTACTCTGTATGTGTACTCGCATAAATTGGTTGAAAGATATCGGTAGTTACGATCCTTCCAGCGCCTGGGAACCCATTGTCTATACGGCTTTCATGGTTATGCTCGCTTATGTTCCGTTCTCGGCTTTAGACTTTAGACCTGGCGATATGGTCGATTCATTGTTGGAGAAGGCAACTGGAAACAAGACTGCTTAGTACAAATTTTAAATCGGGGTAGCGGCTCGGATCATTCAGAGGAATGGCCGAGCCTCTATGCATCCTGCCTACTCGTGTTCGCGAATTGATCGCCGCTGCCAAATGATGGAGTTACCCGAATTTGTCACAGGAAATTCCAGACAAATTCCCATGTCGGTAAGTAGCTTGGAAACATACGCATTGCTCTGTTGCGCTGTGAGCCGCTTGCCCTCCCCTCTTATCCCCCTTGATGCTAGCTAACTGGCGCGTCTAACTATGTAAAGGTGATTGAGTTGAAAACGTCTTTTGCTGATATCCCGATTATTCTCGGATCGTCTGATAAGCCTCTGTTTATCGAACTTTATGAGATTCTACGTGATGCTATTTTGGATGGGCGTCTCGAAGGCGGCCAGGTGCTCCCTTCTACGCGCGATCTGGCCCGAAAGCTTGGTGTGTCCCGTCATACTGTGCTCAAATCTACTAAGCTTCTTGTCACTCAGGGCTATCTGGATTCCAGCGATCAGAGTTTAAAGGTTTTTCCGTGGCATGACAGTGCGGTTACAGCGACTGAGTGCGCTAGCGATGCGGACTGCGCTCCTGAGCAAGAAGTTAGTTACGATTTCAGCGCTGTAGTCAGCGATCCGATTTCCTCTGAATCCGTTTCGCGCTTTGCCGAAAGTTTGATATCGTCAAAAACTTCATTCCGTTTTCCAGAAATGAATTTTGCACCGACACCAGAAGATTCAACCCCATTGGAACAATGGCAGCGAATCTTTGTCAATCGAGCTAAAGAGTTATTCACTGATTTCGATGTGCCTCCGTTAGGAAACGAAGCACTTAGAGTTGCGATTAGCAAATACGTAAATAGATTTCGCTCATTGAAATGCAAACCTTCGAATGTTGTGATTTTTGCCGGTCCTACAGCAGCTTTGGACTCAATCGGGCGATTGACTTTGGATGCTGGTGATACCATTTTGATGGAGAATCCAGGTTTTAAGCATGCGCGAAATGTGTTTTCGAGTTATAGAGCTGAGATCGATACCATTGATGTAGATCGCGACGGAATCGCGGTTAGTCGCCTTCTCCACTATCCGAAGAAGGCGAAGTTTTTGTATGTAACCCCGGCGCATCAGAATCCAACTGGAGCCACGATGAGCCTCGAGAGAAGACGAGAGCTACTCGCCTGGTCGGCACAGACCGGTACCACAATTATCGAGGACGGATACGACAGTGAATATTGGCACCGTAAGAGTCGTCCTGTACCAGCCATTCAGGGACTTGACGAGAACGACTCCGTAATTTATTTGGCCTCCTTCTGGCGTGTCTTGCTGCCGGTGACAAGAATAAGTTTCGCCGTTTTTCCAGACAAGTGGATGGACCTGGTTCAAAAATTCAAGGGAATGCTCGAGCGAGATGTGAATCTTCTGGAGCAACAGGTGCTGGCTGAATTCATTGAAAAGGGGCTCTACGAGCGCGCTCTCAGGAAGAATCAACGAGTTTTGTCTGATCGCAGGCAGCAATTGGTGATTTCGCTGATGAGGCATTTTGGTCAGAAAGTTTCGATCGCTACAGAGGACAGCGGAACCAATCTTCTGCTTACTTTTAAATCGGATTCTAGCGACGAAGAGATTCAGAACGCTGCATATACAGCCAAATTACCGCTCATATCGACTGGCAGCTATTATGTTTCAGGGGCGGTTCCGAAACAGTTTCTGCTGCCTTTTTCGAACATCCAAGACGATTGCATCGACTCAGTCATTTCCGCCTTTGCAAAATTAGTCTTGCCGGCAAAAGGCATGGATGCAGCAGCGATAGCGTTCGTGCAGCCATTAAGCATCCATGATCCATTTCGAAGTTTTGTGAGCGAATATCGGTAACAAATCCATACTTTTGGGTTTCCCCTTTCGATCAATTTTGCCCGATCGGCTAAAATTGCACATGTTTTGGGGGAATCCGCTGTGACCACATCATCGACGACTTTGAGCAGAGTCGAACACCTTCAGGTTCGCTTCGAAGTGGCGCAAAAAGTGATCCGCGAAGCCGGAGCGCTGGCTAACGATTACTTCAAAAAACTTGGTTCGCTGACTATCAAGAGCAAGGGATCACATGACTTTGTTAGCGAAGCCGATTTAAACACAGAGCTTTTGATCAAGGAAAGTTTCGCCAAACATTTCCCTGATGACGCGTTTTTCGGTGAAGAAACTGGTGCGAGCGCGGTTGATACTGCTCGCGGAATCTGGGTTGTCGACCCAATCGATGGAACCCAACCGTTTCTGTTTAGCATGCCAAACTGGTGCATTTCGATAGCTTATGTTCTAGACGGAGTGATTGAATTCGGCTTGATCTACAATCCACCGATGGATGAATTATTTGTCGGCGGTAAGAACTTTTCTGCCACCGTCAATGGTGTGCCAATGATTCCAAATCCAGGCACTGATTTTTCTGCTGGATTAGTCAGTATCGGCTATTCATCTCGAACCCCGAGAGAATTTTTGTTCGATGCATTGACCAAGCTTCTCGATAATAAGGGCATGTTCTTCCGCAACGGATCAGGTGCGTTGTCGCTGGTTTACGTCGCCTGTGGAAGATTGATGGGACATGTCGAGCCGCACATGCATTCTTGGGACTGCTTCGGCGCAATCGCAATCATCGAAGCAGCGGGCGGAAAGGTAAATTCCTTCGTGGTTTCAGAGGCGTTGCTGACTGGTACTCGGGTAGTCGCTGGAACTGTTGCCGTACACGATCAACTCGAGACTTTAGTGGTTTAAGGTCATTCAAGCTTGAGGTTTTTTACTTTTACGTGATGGTCCGAAAGATTTCTAGCTGCTCCCTGGTCCGGATAAGCGGAATTCCTTGTTCGTCCACATCGCTCAACCAAAACTCAGCGACGTCAGCACCGTAACGCTCTTTAGCCGTTGCAGCCAGTGAGCTGAAAGTGCCAACTTCCTCAATTTGGTTAATCCCCAATGCGTATATTTTAGTGAGGTCTCCTGGTCCATCGTGATTAGAGTCCGAGAAACTGTCACTTCCCAACCATTCAGCAACCGTTTCGTATGCCTGGTTTTCGGCGTCCGCTGCAAACAATTGACAGGTTATGCCGTAATTTTTTTCGGTGCGAACAGTTGCGCCCGCACTACTCAAAAACCAAAGGTTTTCTGTCACCATTACAATTTGAGCAACGAATAGTTTCATGCAGTTATCCCTCAGTTTCATCCGCATTAAAATTACTTCTGACCAACAGCCTCGAGTTCAAGCAATGCCTCTGTGTCATTGAAATAATTCCAGTCGCCAGTGGTGCTACCAGCGGTGCTAAAATTCGTGTGGTGCGTCAGCTAAATCCACGACATCTTGCGCACGTGTGATGATTTGATAGCCTAACTCTTGCAGCGCGTCATCAAAGCTACAGCGGTTGCGTTGACAGTGACCCAACGCCTGTGTGGCTTGCTCCATTCCTAAAAAACCTTCTCTCAAAAGAAATTGACAGCGCAGCGATGCGTGCAACATTGGTTCATCAATCATTCCGGTGACTAGCAACATTTTGCCTACCAGTGCAGAGTTGCGCGAGCTCAACTCGATTGCTTTCTTGATGTCGTCATCAGTAATCACGCCTGATGCTTTCAAAATTTCGCCAAGACGGATGGTTTCGTTGGCATCGAATTTGAGCAGCCCCAATTCTGCTACAGCCTGCGCAATTGAGAATCCGCGAGTGGCAACTTGTCGAATCGCCTCGGATGCTTGCAGCGCATTCAACGTTCCGTTTGTCACCATCTGTTGCAACTTCAACGCAGCAGACAATATATCTTTCGAGATGTAACCCGATTCAACGAGCACTTGTCCAATCGGTTGTTCCTTGAGTAGTCCCAACTCCAACGCGTTCATCAGGTCGCCTTCGTTGACTAAACCGGAGAGGACGAGCAACTCGCCAAGCTTGACTGACTGTCGCACGGGAGGTTTGTAGAAGCCATGATCCATAAGCGAAACTTCGATTGTGACGCGTCGTCTTTTCGCCGATTTGAGTCCTTGAATCGCCTGCTCTCTCTCGATTTTTCCGTCGCGCACTAAAACTTGAGCCGTCAATGCGGCCGATAACAATTCA
>JBBQFO010000128.1:0-13216 GCA_038322035.1 Candidatus Obscuribacterales bacterium | reverse complement strand
TTTGTCTTCGTCTTTAGGATCCTGAAACATACTCATTAAGTCCACCTGCGTTCCGAGAGAGTCGTCTGCTGCTTTGTGGGTTAATAGTATGAAAAGCTACGTGCGGGCACAATTGGTGGGATTCCCACTGACTTCGTATTCTTCCCATGGCCTGATAAAGAGCGGGCCGCTCGGAATTACGGATTAAGCGCTACAACTCTCACTGGTGCCTTTGCAGACAAGTTGCTCCACCTGAATTGTTGTGTGATGAAGGTCAAAATCGTCGTTAAGTATTTTCGTAACGCTGGTCAAAACTTCTTCCGCTGGAGCGCTGGCATCTATCAATATGTGTCCCGACATGGCGTCCAGCCCTGACGTGATCGTCCAGACGTGAACATCGTGCACGCCCTGGACGCCCGGCACAGCCGTGATAGCCGTGCGCAAGCTGGACAGGTCGATGCGCCCAGGCGTTCCTTCCATGAGAATGTTGACGCACTCAGACAACAGCAGCCACGTGCGGGGCAAAATCGCCAACCCGATCAATCCGCTGATGATCGGGTCAGCGGCGTACCACTTGGTGAAGATGATGATCAAGCTGGAAATGATCACACCAACCGAGGCAAGCGAATCACCGAGAATTTCCAAATATGCCGCGCGCGCGTTGATCGAAGCATCGGCGCTCTTCTTGAGCATTTTGAGCGAGACCAGCTGCATGCCCAAACCAATGGCGGCAACGATCAATACAGGAATTCCCTGCACTTCAGGCGGGGCGCTGAAGCGTTTATACGCCTCATAAATAATGATTAGAGACAGCACTACAAGCGCGAGAGCGTTGAAAAATCCAGCCAGAATCTCGCTTCTGTAGTATCCGTAAGTCTTGCCGGGAGTGGCAGGTTTGCTCGCAAACCAGACGGCGAGCAGGCTGAGGAGCAAAGCACCGACGTCGCTGAGCATGTGCCCGGCATCCGCAAACATAGCTAAACTGCCCGTCAAATAGCCGGTAACGCACTCGATCACCATGTAGGCGCCGGTCAAGCCGAGCACGGTCAGCATGCCCTTCTTGCTCTCATTTCTCAAATCATGATGACTGTGGCCGACACCAGGACCGTGACTATGACCGCCGTGACTATGGACCATTGTTCACCGACGCGGTCGCAGGGGAATACAGACGAGCCATAGTGTTCACGTCTCGGGGCGAGAGATTTCGCCATTCATCGGCAATCGTAGCGGAGTAAAACATCGCATCATTCGGGTTCGAGGTGTGTCCTGTTAACCCTAGCACGTGTCCTATTTCATGTAATGAGATCAAGCGAATCCTGTTGGCAGTGACGGGAATGCCTGCCAGCAAAGGCACGGTCAGAATCTGGATGATCCCGTGAACGATGCCTGCTCTGCCACTAGTGAGTCGGGTTTCGCCCGCCTCAGCCTTGTTTGCGAGCTTGGATACGTCACTAGTCCATGAAAACTCGATGTCTGCGTTGGCAGGCAACGCTTGAAACTGGACCTGCAAACCGCCGCCGGAAGCAGTTGTCCAATCGGTGAAAGACTGCCGCGCAATCGAATCGTATTTCGGCTGATACCCGGCCACTTTGACCGGCGGGCGTATGTAAACCCGGATCAGGTGGTGGTCTGCCGGCCAGCGCATAGTGCCATTGCGAGTCACATCGGCAAGGTAGTCGTCAGGCGACGCTTTTGCCGGAGCGCTGCTGCCGAATCTTTGAGCATCCGGCTTGCCAGAAGTCCCCATCTCGTTTTGCAAGCCCTTCACTAAACTAGCTACTTGGACTGCCTGGGCACTCCTCGGAAAGCGAGTCAGAAACTGCTTATAGGACTGGATAGCATCATCGATTTGACCCGCCGATTGATAGACGCCACCCAAGCTAATCCAGCACTGTTCCAAATTGGGATTCAGCTTGATAGCCGCATGAAACTGTTCGACAGCCAGAGGAATATTTCCCAACTTCGCCATCGAAAGTCCGTAGTTGTAATGCGCTTCCGCATATTCCGGCGCCACTGCTATTGCCTGTTTCAGCTTAACGCTGGCTTCTTGATAGCGATTGGCTCGCAACAAATTGTTGGCGTCAGTTACCAGCAACCCAGCATCGTAAAATGCTCGTGAAACAGGCTTTCCATCCATCTCGTAACGCTCGCCAGTTTGAGACTTCGCATCCTCAGCAAACGTGAGGACTGAGATTAGCAAAAGGCTAAAAGTGATGGATTTGGCGCGGCGAGGGTTCATGTCTACCCTAACTTTATCAAACTATTTAACGGCTGCCGTCGCCGGTGCTTCGTCTAGACAAGCTACACCTGGCAGTTCCAGCCCTTCGATGAATTCGAGAGAGGCACCGCCGCCTGTGCTGACGTGAGTTAGCTTATCAGGATCGACGCCCTTGGCTCCAAGTGCCGCCACTGAATCGCCACCGCCAACAATCGTTTTGACACCATCGGCGGTGAGTTTAACGAGTGTGTCGATAACATGATAGGTTGCCGTTTCAAAGCCTTTAACTTCGAATACTCCGAGCGGTCCGTTCCACAAAATCGTTTTACATTTGGAAAGTTCTTTGTCGATCAATTCGGATGTCTTCGGTCCGACGTCGAGACCCATCTGATCGGCTGGAATGCTGTCGACATCAACAGTGACGGTTGCTGTGCCTTCCTTGATTTCCTTTGCGCAAACAACATCGAGAGGGAGGACAATCGTCACGCCTTTCGCTTTTGCTTTTTCCAACAGCTCTTTGCAGAATTCCACTTTATCTTCTTCAACGAGAGACTTACCAACTTGCTTGCCTTGAGCCTTCAAGAATGAGAATGCCATTGCTCCGCCGATAACGATGACATCAGCCTTGCCGAGGAGATTTTCCAGCACACCGATTTTCGAGGAAACTTTGGCACCACCAATGATAGTGGCGAATGGTCTGACTGGATTGTCCAGTGCGTGTGATAAATGCTGAATTTCCTTTTCCATCAAGTGACCAGCCAGTGCTGGTCTAACCAGATGCGCAACACCTTCTGTACTGGCGTGCGCTCTGTGAGCGGTGCCGAACGCATCGTTAACGTAAACGTCTCCGTGTGCACCAAGCTTCTTGGCAAATTCTTTGTCATTCTTCTCTTCTTCAGGGTGGAATCGAAGGTTCTCGAGCAAGGCCACTTCGCCATTCTTAAGCTCACTGACTACTTTCTCAGCTTCGGCGCCGACGCAGTCCTTAGCGAAAGCAACTTTGGATTTGAGCAATTCCGCTAATTTTTCTGCGACTGCCTTGAGGCTCAATTTGTCTGACGCGCCTTTCGGTCTGCCTAAATGAGAGATCAGCACAACCTTAGCGTTTGCTTTGCGCAAGAAATCGATGGTCGGAATAGCAGCCTTGATGCGTGAATCGTCGCCAACGGTGCCGTCTTCATTCAACGGAACATTGAAATCCACTCGAACTAATACCCGCTTTCCATCGAATGTTGATGGTCCGGCTTGCGTTATTGTCTTCTTCATTGCTCACTCCAAAACTTCGGCTAATTTACTTCGGCTGACGGATATTCGTAACTAAAACATTGCTCGTACTAATTTGAACGGTTCTGTCAAAAACACCTGCCTCTCGAGAGAAGCAGGTGTTTTACAGAATCTTTGGAGACTAGACTTTGACGGCCAGCTTGTTGGCTACCATGCCAGCAAGTTCAACCAGTCTGTTGCTGTAGCCCCACTCGTTGTCGTACCAGGCCAATACTTTGACCATGCGATTTTCGACAACCATCGTCAATTCAGCATCAACGATTGATGAGTGCTTGTTGCCACCAAAGTCAGATGATACCAACGGCACATCTGTAACCTGGAGCAAGTTTTTAAGCTTTGCACCAGCAGCTTCTTTCAAAGCCTGGTTGACTGATTCAGCAGTCACGTCTTTCTTTACGGTGACAACCAAGTCAACAACGCTGACATTTGGAGTTGGAACGCGCATTGCGAAACCGTTCAATTTGCCTTTCAAGTGAGGCATTACTAGACCGATTGCTTTAGCAGCACCTGTGCTTGATGGAATCATCGAGCAGGCAGCAGCACGAGCTCTGCGCATATCAGTGTGAGCTGTGTCGAGCAAGCGTTGGTCCAATGTGTAGCTGTGGATTGTAGTCATCAAGCCATGATCGATGCCGAAAGCTTCGTCGATTACTTTGGCTACTGGAGCCAAGCAATTCGTGGTGCATGATGCGTTTGAAATGATGTTGTGCTTTTCAGGATCGTACAAGTGGTCGTTGACACCGATAACGATCGTGATGTCTTCGCCTTTTGCAGGAGCAGAAATCAGAACTTTCTTTGCGCCAGCTGCGATGTGAGCTTTCGCTTTATCAGCATCGGTGAAAACACCGCTGCACTCCAAAACGATGTCGACATTCAGCTTGCCCCATGGGCAGTTGCCTGGTTCACGCTCTTTCGAGACGTGAATGGTTTTTCCATTGATGATCAATGAATCTTCGTTGTGATCAACTGTGTGCTTCAACTCACCAAGAATGGTGTCGTACTTCAGCAGGTGAGCCGAAGTCTTAATATCTTGCAGCGGATCGTTGATGGCAACGATTTCAACGCCTGCGACTGGGTTTTCCAGGAAGGCACGCATGGCATTGCGCCCGATGCGACCGAATCCGTTAATTGCTACTCTAGCCATTTTTGCTTGAACTCCTCACGTATCTAAGTCACTGTCTTGTTCTATGCGCACGAAAAACAGTCTTGGACTGTCTTACAAACGGCGCAAACAGGCGCAGGGCTCAGGTTCTTTCTCAGCCAACTTAAAGAATAGTACCAAAGGGGGCGATTCTCTATTTGTTTTATAGGGACTTAACAGTGTTGCGGACAAATCTTTAATTTTGCTGAAACGCAAGGGTTCAAGCGACATTTCAAGATAGTCTTACAACGTAAGACGTAAAATTGGCAGCTTGCTGCAACGTGAGATAAGTCGGGCAGCTTGCTGCATAGACAATCCTAGGATAAGCTGAATAAGGCACAGTGCCACGTCAGAAGGTGAGGTTTTAACCATGCATGAACAAGTTGAAGCAGTCCTGGACAAATTGCGTCCAATGCTGATGATGGACGGCGGCAATATTGAATTGGTGGATGTCAAAGATAACGAAGTCTTTGTTCACTTGGTCGGCGCATGCGGAATGTGCCCAAGCTCCACAATGACTCTGAAGATGGGTGTAGAGCGCGCTTTGAAAGAAGCAATGCCGCAAATCATCCGCGTAGTGGCTGTTTAAGCATTGTAAGAGCACACTCTCGTTCCGGGTGTCTCGTAAATCAAGCGGCCGGTTTGAGCCTGCTGTGCAACGAATCTAATTGAATAGCCGAAGTACCTGTCAGGCGCTTCGGTTTTTCTTTGGCCGCCTTTGGGGTGGCATTGAAAATTTCCAGGTGATACGGTCGGCAACTTCCCTAACGGGCGGCTGAAAGCTTCATCCTGTTTAATAAACCGTATACAGATGGATTCACCTGGTGCAAGAGCACTCTTGGCTTCATGGAATATCCACGAAGATAAGGCATCCTCGAAAGACAAGCAGCCAGCAAACGAGGCAAGACCATGAGCAAGATCCATGCAGGAATATTCGCGGCCATGTTGGCTCTCAGCGGAGGGCTGACGGCATCTGCGCATGGTCATGGCGGCGGTGGCGGCATGCACTTCTCGGGTGGCGGTCACATGTCGTCTTTCCACTCATCATCCTTTCATTCCACGCCTTCGTTCCACTCCTCATTCCACTCCAGTCCTTCGTTCCACTCAAGTCCTTCGTTCCACTCAAGTTCCTCATTTCATTCGAGCCCATCCTCCAATTCGTCGAGTGGCTTTGGAAGTTTTGGATTCGGTTCGCATCGCTCACGCATGTCGACGCCTGACGCGAACAACAACTCTGACTCTTCCATGCATAGCGGATCTGGCTCAGACTCTTTGTTCGGGCACCGTCACTCACATGACATAACGGCTCAACCTGGTATCAACAACGATACCGGCTCATCGCATCACGGCGGCTTTCTTTTCTGGGGGCACCACAACAGCACGCCAGCTTTCGGGGATGGTTCGCCAACCTACATGGACAATAGACACCGACATCACCATCAAAATTTCAACAACAACAACATCAATATGTATCCGATCAGCGTCGCACCACCGCCCTCGACATTGATAATCAACATGGCGCAGCCACTGCTTACACAGGCTGTTCCCATGCACTCCATAGCAATCACTAAGTACTTCTACCCGCGACCGCAAGTGTCATACAACTCCGGATATTTCGGTGGGTACGGCTCCACATATGGTGGCTACGGATATTTCCCAAACAGAGGGATCGCATCATTACTTTTCCGCTTAATGAGCCTAATCGGATTTGGTGCCCGCTCCAATTACGGCACAGGACTGAGCTCTAATGCCTATCTCGGCACTTGGGGACCGCAATCATCATTGATGACCGGCGCGTTCGACAATGCTAATTCAACAAATTTTGTCGACAATTACAACAACTTCAATTACACAGGAGGGAACGTCCAACCATTTGCAAATCTGCTGCCAGACGGAACTCCGTATGGTGACAACGATCCACAAAATCTAGCAATGCAAAATCCAGATGCACAGAATCAAAGCCTGCAAAATCCGGATCCGAATCGAGACCTGCTCGGTATGAACACACCGCATCAATATCTTCCACCAAGTTTGAGCGGGCAAGTCACAGATAACACGACTGCTGATTCACTAAATCCGGTCGAGTTGAAGGCGACGGCTCAAGCGTTGCAACCTGATTTAGCGTTCCGACCAGCGACGTATGACTACCATCACTTGGGCGTTCTCGGAAGCGCCTTCACTCACAACATAAAATTGCCTGTCGGCGCCTACCATGCCCCTGAATTACTCGGAATTATATTCACCAAGCAATTCTGGGATGCACAGAACCAGGCTCAAGAGGACATGCAACAAACCCCGATAGTGACCGGGCAAAATTAAGCCAAGTTGTTCGCTGCATTCCTTGATTAGTTTCCTGATACGATCAGCTGACAGTCACTTTGCTTGCAAGCATCAGATCGAAATCAAGCGCAATTATGGACGAAACACTGGCAGTAATTAACACCCTCGAAGCTGAGGGCGTCATAGGGAAGTACGCAATTGGAGGGGCGGTTGCTTTGCTATTCTACGCAGAGCCAACAACCACCTACTACTTGGATATTTTTTGTTACCGGCCTCAAACGCAGAGCGGTCTCATCAACATCGGTCCTCTTTATGACTACTTGAGTCAGAGGGGCTATAAGTCAGAAGGCGAGCATATCTCGATCGAAGGAATTCCAGTTCAATTTCTGCCACCACCGACAGAACTGGTGAAGGAGTCTTTGGAGAATGCTGCCGATAAGCAAGTCAACGGAGTACCAACACGAGTGTTTGACTACGAATACCTTTTAGCGATCATGGTGGAAACCGGTCGCCCCAAGGACAGATCGCGAATCACGGACGTTCTCGAATCCGCAAAACCGGACCCAAACAAGTTAGACGAAATTCTCAAAAGGTATGGATTACTTGACAGGTGGTCTAAGATAGTTACATGAGCTATTCAGAGAAATTCACAACCTCAGAGGAATTATTTCGCCAGAAAGCAGATGCTAGGCGCGAGTCGGCAGCGCGAACAGTGGAAGAAAAAATTGAAACGCTGGTCAAACTGCAAAAATTGACGAAGGACGTTGCCCGTGCCGCCGGGCGCAGTTACAAAGAACCCTGGAACATTAAACCGGCAATACGCACTTAGATCTCTCTTCGAGAGGGTACATAAAGGTGGTAAGCGTAATGACGAGAAGATTGGCATGTCTTGGGAAGAGAGCATCAATCGCGGCACTCTGGCTTTAGCTAGATCCGATTATGCAACTGCCGAAACCGCATTTAAGAGTGCGTTGGAAGTGGCTCAATCGAACTTTGGCGAGCGCGATGAACGCTTGTGCCAAACTCTTAGCTTTTTAGGACAGACTTATTACAAGCTCGGCGATCATGAACGAGCCAAGAATTACTTAAAACTTTCAACAGATAACGCAGGCGTGGAAGAGCGAGACTCATTGCGGCTCGCAGTCGATCATCTGTCATTGGCTCAAATCAATTCCGTCAGTGGCGAATCATCGAATGCGAAAGAGCATTTCCATAAAGCTATCGCAGTGCTGCGAACCGGAAAGCCAATCAATTCGGAATACTCATTCGAAGCCACAAACGAGTTGGATAGACTCTTTCGCGCAGCTCTAAAAAAAGAGAATGATCAAACCAACGAAAGTTTCCGCGACTTACTGTTGAAAGCTCAACAAAACCATCGCACAAAACCTAAGGCGCAAGAATATTTCGGAACCGAACCAAGCTCGATCGTCGACGCCTGGCAGAATCTCATGGAGAGCGGTACTACTTGCGCGCAAAATGAAGACTCCGCATCCATCGTGTCTGCATTTCAGAATCTCAATAGCGCATTGCGAATTGCAATAGCAATGTTTCCTGTCGATCATCAGCACATCGCTGATAGCCTCAGTTCATTAGCGATCGTCGCAGCCAAGCTTGGTCTTGGTGAAGATGCAGATGAACTGTTCAGAGAAGCAGCACGAATCTGCGAAAAGAACGGTGCAGATCCACTTAAAATCGCGACTCTGAAAATGAACATGTCCAGTTTTTACAACGCTCAATTCGATCATCAAGCCGCAATCAAGGCGCTATCAGACGCAGCTGAACTACTCCAACAAGTTGATTCACTGGAGAACAACAACTTCGTCGACTTGTCGAGTTCGTTCTTTGCGCTAATGCAAAAAGCCGACATACATCGCAACGCCCGCGAAATGATCAGAACCGCAATCGAACTGGAAGAAAACGATCGTCTGGAACAAGCCGACTATTATTACGAAAACAGCGTCGCGCTGCTACAAAGAATCTTTGGAGAAACTCATTTAGAGATTGCTCAAATTCTACGCTTTCGAGCAAATGTACTGAAAAAGCTGGGTGACAAAGAACAAGCAGAAAACGTTCAAGCAAGAGCAGATGAAATCGAAAATGAGATCATAGACCGTGCACTTCACGTGGAAGAACTAAAAGCGAACCTGCCAGCAATTCGTTACGCTCGGTAGCGTTTCATTAGTCTACTTTCAAATTCTTACTTATTCATTATCTGTTGACATGATCAGCTAGCGCGGCTTTATAGTCGAAATATACAAATGATCAAAGAAGCGGAATGAAGGAGAAAGTCAAATGAATCCCTTGAGAGGGCTATTTTTGAAGCTGTCTAAGATGCCACCAGCGGCAATGCTTCTTGTTGTTATTGGAATGGCGGTTGTTGTGACGATGATGTTAACCACTACCGCGAGTCGCAATGAAGATCGACAATCAACAGTCGCCGACCCGGATCACAAACTAAAACAAGTTGTTTATTCTCTAACATACATTCCTGCGGGATCGAAGATTTCAAGTAAGCAAGTAGCAATGCGCGAGACCGACGAACTAGATGTATTCGATGACGCGCAAAGTTCTCTAGCAAACGTAGTTGGAGTAATCCCACAAAGAGCAATTCCAGCTCACGCTCAACTTCGAAGAGTTGATCTTGATCCAATTTTGCACTAGAAATTTTGGCTTATGGTACCGCATCAACGTGCAAATCATCTCTAGCCTTGGAGAGCGATGCCAGCTGCGCTTTGAGGATGCTCTTCAGTCGTTTTTCTTTTGGTAAGCGGTGCCAACTGACTTCGGATTTTATTTCACGACGAAGTGTACGTAAGCTCTTAAATTGAGTCCAGCTTTGTTCTCACTTCTTTGAATGCGCAAATCATTTGCAGTTTCGGCTACGCATCCAGCCACTGTTATCGCATAAGCGATGATGCGCAGCCACGACGAATTGACGAAAAGGTTCTTCGGTGCATCAGATGTGTGATTTCGATACTGAATTCTCGTGCATCCATTGATGTACGTGCCAACGACTGTGAGGATTTGATTTATTATGGAATACGCGAACCATCGTCGCTCGCGCCACTGATTGAGTGGTGCTGTTTGGAGCTTCAGATTCGTCGACATTTGCATCAATTCCAGCTCTTTGTCGACAGCTCGCGCTGTTAGTTGATTCAGGCTCGATCCGTCAAGCCTTTGATCAGGTTCGGCATTGGCGGGAAGTGGCAACAAGAGCAGAATCAAGAACACAGCCAATGCACGCAGCCGGGTCGCTGGCAAAAGACAAAATACAGTCTCACAAAGTCGCATGATTACTGAGATCTCGACAGACCATAGACGACTGAACAATGTTTCTAAAATCGCTCTGTTGTGAATGCTTTTGGAAGTGGACCCGAATTGATTGTCGGCCAACCAGTTGGGAGTTCATTCCAAAACCCGGTAACCAACTGAACAAGCTGACCTGGCGACAATCCAGATGCATTGTTCTGACACATTACTCCGAGCGGATCGCGCATTTTTACATCTTTGAGCGACATATTGATCGCCTTTTCGAAAGCTTCAAGGTGCACCACTCGTGAAAGTTGACCAGTGCTTAAACGAATCACGTTAGTCTGGTCGATCAAACGTAGTTTCAACAAACGTTCCGGTGTCGAATCAAGCCACTCTACGGTTTTGTACTGGCGACGCATATTGGCAAAAACCGCCAGTCCATCCTTGAAAGCTTCATCGTCAAGATAGACCCACTCAGCCACAACGAGCTTATCTTTCTGTGCCGATTTGCTCAAATCCAAAATCATGTAGCCGTTTTGATGAACAAGCAATTTCCAAACAAAGTCGGGACCATAGATACTAGCGAGTCGCTGCCACCGCTTCTCAGTACGTCGAATTCCAAGGTGTCCGCCGGTTAACCACTGTTCGCGCAACGCAGCTGCCTTCTCGTGCCGATTTGAAGGCGCTATCGTGTATGCATCCGCTTTGCCCAATCCAGACAAGCCGACGAAGTGGTCCAAGTTCAGTTCAATCGAGTAATGCCAGTCCGAAACCGCCCAGCCCATCGATTCATAAAATGATGGCTTGGCAGCACCCAACATGGAAAGCGGAACTTTGTTTCGGTGCGCACTCTTCAAGCATTCGGTCAGAAGCGCGTTGACCAATCCTTTGCCGCGATGGGTGGGTGAGCTAGCGACGGCAGCGATGCCCATGCAGGGAACCCACTTGCCAAATAGTCTCGTTTCGAAATCGTGCATCCCAACGACAGCACCAAGCTCATCGCCGATATAAGCGCCCAACACAGAATCAAGTTCGTTCTCTGCGTAATCGCGCCAGAAGGCACGTCGCAAGTCTCCAAACGACAGAACCCAAATGTCAACAGCTTCATCAAGTTTTGCCCGTGGAATCGGCTTGATAGCAAAAGGAAGGTTTTCGCGCGCATCTAATGTTGTTGTCATACCAAGGGTTATCCTGAACCAGCGGGCAGATCATAGCCGAATCTCAGCACCATTCCCACAAATTTTTAACAGAGATGAGCAAAACCGCTTGGACTGCTTCAGCAGACACAAAAAAAGCACTGCTAGCCACAATGCTTTTCCGGCGAAACTCAGAATTTAAATTTATTTGGTGACGTAACCAAATATCGATAGAACGTTTCCGTCAGGGTCTTTGAACTCAATCGACATGCCAGTTTTATCAGGTCCAGCCTCGCAAACTTGAACTGGTTCCTTCAAGAGTTTTACACCAGCAGTTTTAAGTGCTTCGACTGTGCCATGAAAATCTTCCACACTGAACACTGGCAGTGCTTGACCATTTGTGCACTCGCCACCAAGTTCTTTATTGCGGTGCAGACAAAAAGTAGTGGCACCGGTTTCGAATTCCACCCAACCATCGTCATCGAGCTTGAGCGTCATGCCCAAAATATCTTTGTAGAAGGGAATGGCTGCCTTGGTATCCTTGACGTAGACAATCACATAACCAAGCGTTGAAATCTTGACGTTAGCTTTCACAGGCATTTAAGAGCCCTCCAAAAAAATTGAAGTTGCGATCATAGATCAACAGCTAATTCGGAACATGAAATTGCAATATCAGGTAGAACGTTTGCGTTTCACTTTGTCCTGGAAAGCTTCGCTAATGAAGGCTGAGACGACTTCTTTGTCGTTGTCGTCGGGGCACAGAGGCTGCTCGCACATAATGCGGTTGATCGCCTTTTTGCACGACGCGACCGAAAACGGAACGTTGGAAGTAATCCGCTTCGCCAATCCGTCTGCAGTTGAACGCAAGCTGCTGAGCGGCACGACAGTGTTTATCAATCCGATTCGATGAGCTTCGGCACTGTTGATAGAGTCACCAGTGAGCAACAACTTTTTCGCATTTGCTTGTCCCACTAATGTCACCAGACGCATCATCGTCAAATCATCGAGCGTCAAACCGAGCCAGGCGACTGGAATTGCGAACATCGACTCATCCGATGCCACACGCAAATCGCAGGCACTAGCGAGCAGGCAGCCGCCGCCGAAACAGACACCGTGAATCATAGCGATGGTCGGGATGTCGAAATTCCACACAGCATGTAAAGAGTCTCGGATCGCGTGCCACAAGTCACTTGCTTCATCGTAAGTCTTTAGTTGCGCAGCTTCCGACGTATTTGCGCCAGAGGAAAAGTCATCGCCTTCCCCATGAATAATAATGCAGCGAGCCCCTGCATGCTGCAGTGTAGTCATCGCCTGCGGTATTGCCAACCACATGTCTTTGCTGATCGCATTGTGCTGATCCGGACGGTTCAGCCTTATGTACCCAACATTCTTTTCGACGGATGTTTCTATTCCCGCGGTCAAATTGACTCCTATTTCGGCATTGCGAAAGTGACAGGATCTCCGACTTTAACATTGTGCCGTTTGGAATATCCTGCGGCAAGTTCGACAACCTCCGACACTTCAATGCCGGCACCGGCTGGATAAGTTGGGCAGTCACGTTCATTTTGTGCGTGGCATGGCGGCACGTTCTCGAAGATCTTGATGATCTTTCCGTTTTTGACGAAGAGCATGTCAAGCGAGATAAAGCAATGAGCCATCCAGAAATTGACTGGGCGCGGAGGGCTAAAGATGAAGACCATGCCTTGATCTTCCGGCAATGAAGTGCGATACATCAAGCCGCGTTCGATCTCTTTGTCGGTCTGAGCAACTTCGAGTTTGACAGTATTGTTTGCTCCGATTTTGCCAATCGGCATTTTCGCCTCAAGAGCATCTGAGCTTGGCGAAAACAAAGCTGCGGCCGCAATCGTCGCAGGAAGCGCAAGTCGGAACCACAGATTGAAGCTTCGTTTCATAACCACCACATTT
>JBBQFO010000127.1:0-13386 GCA_038322035.1 Candidatus Obscuribacterales bacterium | reverse complement strand
AAGTCTTTTCCCGCATCAGTGGCGGCAATTGCACGCGTTCCGATAACGACAAAGTCGTTTCCGAGCCCTTGCATTTTTGTAAATGGAACCAAAACTTTTACCGCGCAAAATTTCGCCGAACTGATTATAACGTTTTGAGCTTGACATGACTCAATCATGCGAACAGTCTCACCTTCAGGATTTTTCGTATTTGCGGAGCATATACTTGGTGAGGCACGGGCGCGCATCCGCTAGAATAGTCCGAGGATAGCCTATGCACACTAATGGGGTCTATGCAGCGGAGCTGCCCGACCCCGCAAGCTGCTCGGCATAACGACAGTCAAGATTTAGTAACCAAAAAGAAATGCGCATATATCTATCAGTCGATTTAGAGGGAGTCAACGGTGTTTTGCACTCCAGTCAAACCCAGCCTGGCGAGCCCGGATACGAGCGAGCTGTCGGTCTGATGCACAGGGAAACGAACGCTGTAATCGAGGGTTTGCGCAAAGGCGGAGCCTCAACTTTGCTGGTCAATGACTCTCATTTCGATATGCGAAACTTAAGAATTGAGCAGCTGGCGCCCAAAACATCTCTTATAAATGGTTGGCAAAAACCTTACTCGATGGTTTCCGGTGCGCAATACCTTGAGGATCAAAAAGTCGACGCCGCCTGCTTCGTCGGCTACCACGCCCGAGCTGGCTCAGCACGCGGTGTTCTCAGTCACACATACCGAGCAACGGTCTTCCTTGACGTTAAACTGAACGGTCAATCTGTCGGTGAAACCGGGTTGAATGCTGCACTGTGTGGGTATTTTGGCATTCCAGTGATGTTGCTGACAGGCGATGACGTTGTTTGCGAAGAGGCTACAGAGTTGCTCGGACCGATCACCTGCGTGCAAACTAAGAAAGCAGTTTCAAGATATTCAGCCGAGTGCCCTCCTTTCGATCAAACCCTCGCGGAATTACAATTCGGCGCCGAAAAAGCGATCAAGGACAAACGCAGCTGGCAGTTGTTTAAACCGCCAAGCCCTTCCACCATGCGCATCACAATGTTTGATCCCGCCATGGCCGATGCAGCTGAGCTATTGCCCCAGGTGAGACGCATTGACGGGCGCCAGATTGAGTTTTCAGACTCCGACTATGCAGTTTTGTTCAAGCTCATGCTTGCCGTTGGCGTTTTAGGCGCCAGCCGAAAAGACGCACACTTTTAAAAGCTGGCTGCTGGCTCTTCTCAATCAAATATTAAATTTGTCGCTTTTGGTTGCCAAGGTGCAATTAAGTTGTTCAGACCGGGTATTAAAACCTTGTAGGGAAATTGTATATATAGCGCCTCACACCGAGCCTCATCGGTAGAAGTGCTCGTTTCTCGCGACCTGAATTCGGCAAAAGTCTCTTCACAGGCGAGCTTTCAATGTTCAATCAATCGTATCAACAACTCTCCTTTCATCAGCAAGTCATCTCCCTGACTCAGAATTACCCCTGTCCCCGTTGCTCATGCGGCAGCCTCGAGCCCTTCGGCTTGACTGAAACTATGAAGTGCAACAGCTGCGAACGCTCGTACGTACCACTCAGAGGCGGTCGACTCCTCTGCCCGTCCAACAGCATGGGCATCAAAATCGCTCCAACCTTCTGGTGGGATGGTCTTCGCTGGCACTGGGCGGGCACAACCGCCACGACCAGACAACTGACCTTGATCGTTGCTCTCTTCATGATGCCGCTTGTGGCATTGAACATCGCGCTTTACATGAATGTCGGTGCCGCAATCTTGCCCGAATGGTGCAGCCCAGTACTATTGACAGCCATAACAGGTCTGTTGACTATGCAACTGATATATTTATTCTGCTGGGACTTCGATTTTCTGACTAAACGGAAAGCCTAAAAAACTCGTGACTACAGAACAATCCGGTTCGGCCAGTTCAGGTCAAGCCGGATTGGCGCATGTACCGGTTTTATTGGAAGAGGCTTTGAGGCTGCTTGACTTGCAGCCTGGCAAACTCTATGTGGATGTCACTGCCGGAGCAGGAGGACATCTGCTGCGCATTGCAGAACAAGTTGCTTCAGGCGACTCGCAACATCCGTCTGTGATCGGCATCGATCGAGATGAGCAGTCACTAAGAACGCTGTCAACCAAGGTGCCTGGAGGCGTTCAGCTGATTCATGCCAACTACGAAGATATAAGATCAGCCATTTCTAAATATGGTATCAACACCATATCTGGTGGCATCATCGCAGACCTCGGAGTGTCATCAATGCAGCTTGATGATCCTTATCGCGGCTTTAGTTTTCTGCGTGACGGGCCTTTGGATATGCGAATGGATGCATCGCAACACCTTACAGCAGCGGAAATTATCAACAACTTATCAGAGTTTGATCTCGCCGAGATTATTTTTAGATACGGCGAAGAACGGCATAGCAGGCTAATTGCGCGCAACATAGTAAAAGCACGCCCCTTAAAGACCACGCTGGAACTGGCAGAAATAGTCAGGAAAAGCTTGCCGCGTAACAAAAAGAAAGGCACCGCGCGTGACACTTCACATCCTGCTACTAGAACTTTTCAAGCCATCCGAATCGCCGTAAACACGGAGCTTTCCAGCCTCGAGCGTTTTTTGAATGAGGCAATCGATCTGCTCGAACCTGGTGCGAAAATTGTTGTCATCACCTTTCACAGCCTTGAAGATCGGCTTGTTAAGCAGATTTTTAAGCGTGCCTCGATAGATTGCGTATGTCCGCCCAGGCAGCCAGTTTGCACATGCGACCACGAAAGCAAGTTGCTGATAATAACGCGCAAACCAGTGATCGCAGACGAAAAAGAAGTTGTTGCCAACATACGCAGTAGAAGTGCTAAACTGAGGGCGGGAGAAAAGTTAGGTTAGGAGTATTTATGCCCAGCACTCTTTCAATTCGCCGAATAAGAGAAGAGGACATCGAAAGCTACGCGAACGGATCGGTATTCCCATCCGCATCGAACGTCAGTCTTCCGAACTTCAACCGCAACAACCAAAGTGTTGCTGAACATCCGGTTATCAGACAGAACCGCAACATGTCTGTCGCTCCAAAATCTTCGAAACAAAATGCTGGACAGCAATTTCAAGTTCAACCAGCAAGACCGACCTTAGTACCATCCGCGGTTCCCTCGAGACAAAATCGTCGCGCTCCACTGGTGGTGCGAGCAAATCGAACACTACGGACGGTGCTGGTAGCTTTCTGCGGGATAGCTATCGTTGGATATGGTTTGGATGTAGCCGCCTCAAACGATGTCGGTCGTGCGCAAGAACAATCACGTCGTTTGAATGAACAGAATACAGAGCTATCCGCTCAGTTGCTGCGAGCCATCTCCTTCCAGGGGATTCAAGACAACGTGCTCGGTCGCTTTGGACTTCGCGTTCCGGAACAAGTAATCATCGCTGCTGAAGTAAAACCACCAGCGGTGCCTACATTTAAAGCCAGTAAGCATCACCTTCCGATAATGTCAGGCTACTAAGTCGTTTTCGACAAAGCCTCGACTTGATTCTGCTGCCTTGAGCAGTGGCACTTAACTACGTATAACGGAGGCTGTCAAGCTTGGCAGAGGTTACGAGAGAGAGAGTTTACCCACGGCGCAACAACACCAGTCGCCCTCCTCGCAAGCCCCGGTCGCCGCTCTGGCGCCTGCGAATTTGGCAGATCATTCTTTTAGCGGGCATCGCAGCGATTGCTGTTCGCCTGTATTACCTGCAGATATACAAAGGTCCTGAGCTGACAAAACGCGCTCAGGTGCAACGACAGCAGCACAACCTGCTCGTCCATCGAGGCGCTATCACAGACAGACATGGCTTGCCACTGGCGATTGATACCACCAGATACGATATCTATGTTCATCCTGATCTTTTGAAAGTGAGCAGCAACGAAGCCGCAGAAACCTTCGCTCGCATCACCCATCAGGACTCACCAGAAAAATTTCAACGGTTGCAGAAGCTGTTGAAAAATCCCACTGTGGTGACGGTGGCCCGTGGTTTGGAACGAGAATCAGTTGATGAGCTGCAAGCCTTGAATTGGGCTGGCATTGATGTGGTGCCTCGACCATTCAGACACTATCCTGAAGGGAACTTGGCAGCACATATCCTTGGATATATGAACTTCGATATGAAGGGTCAAGGGGGCGTGGAACAAGCTCAGGAAAGCTTGCTCAAGGACACGGGCACGATTCCGAAACCAGAATTGGATGGTCATGGTCGCCCGATCATGCAACAGAAAGCCGAGCCTATTTGGGACATCACCCCGCCGCTCGGTCGGCACGTTGAGCTAACAATCGATAACTATCTGCAGCATCTGGCTGAACAGGAGTTGGCGGCGATGTGCTCGCACTCTCATTCATTGAAGGGAACTGCCATCATCCAAGATCCGACCAATGGCGAAATTCTTGCCTGGGCGAACTATCCACCTTATGACCCGAACAAGTACTTCAAGTATCCATTTGAGATCACGAAGAACTGGGCGATGGTTGATGTGTATCAACCAGGATCCACTTTTAAAATCCTCACAGTGTCATCAGGATTGGCCACTGGAGCGATAAAGCCAAACAGCACTTTTTACGATGCCGGTACTCTTGCAGTCGGTAACAGATCCGTCCACAACCACGACGGCGCCCACGGAACCCTCGACTTGCTCCATCTATTTATACATTCGAGTAACGTTGCCTCTGCTCAAGTGGCACTACGGATGACACCAAAGCAGTTCCACGACAAGCTCTATGATTTCAGCGTCGGCAGGAAGACAGGTATCGATCTTCCGGGGGAATCGGCAGGACTATTGTTGGATGCGAAATATTGGAAGCCGATCGACCAGGCGACAACGGGATTCGGACAGGGCGCCATGGCGACTACTCCATTGCAGCTCTGTTCAGCTGTTAGCACCGTTGCTAATGGCGGACAATGGATTCAACCCCACATCATCCGCCGCGTTTACGACCCACAGACCGGCGTCACCGAGAAGTGGACCAACCCTGAAAAACGAACCGTGATCAGCAGAGACACGGCAGAACTGGTTTCGCACTTGCTGGCCGAAAACATTCAGATGGGAACACAAATCGCCGGGCAAGTCCCAGGCTACCGTGTAGCTGGCAAAACTGGAACCGCACAGAAAGTCGCCGTTGGCGGTCGCGGCTACATAGCAGGGGCGACAATCGCATCCTTTATAGGTTTCCTGCCGGCAGAGAATCCTCAACTGACCTGCTTGGTCGTCGTCGACTCACCACGCAGCGAAGGCGGCTGGGGCAACACAGTAGCCGGTCCAGTGTTCAACGCCATTGCTTTGGACGCCGCCCGTTACCTCGGCATTCCAGCGAAGCCTGAGGGTCCCGACATGAAAAAGATGAAACCAGTGATCGCTCCTTCGGTAAAATACGCAGGTGAGGCGGTAGTTAAGGACGCAGTCCGTGCCGGTCACTAACCGGAGTTTTTTGTGAGCGAGTTTCGCGATAAAGAAGAGCAGCCAGAATTGGTGGTGCCTTCGCCTGTCAATTTGAATGCCGAAGAAGAAGCTGACGAACAAGCGAGCTTGGAGCAGCCACCGCCGAAAGGTCCTGGCGGGAAGAAAACCAGTTTAGGAAAGAGCTTTGGTCTCGTCGCTATTTTGACGGTAGTCTCGAAGTTAGCGGGATTGGTCAGAGACATTATCATTGCCGGCGTTTACGGTGCAGGAGTGCTTGCAGACGCTTACAACATCGCCTATCTATTTACAGGCAACGTTCTCATTCTCTTTGGTGGATTGGGCGGTCCTTTTCACTCTGCCACAGTAGCAACACTGAATCCCCGCAAAGACGACCCAAAATCCGGCGTATTCATCACACAAGTTATGGTTGCCACCGGACTTGTATTGCTCATCGCGGCAGGATTGGTTTGCATCATTGCACCATATTTAGTGCAGATGCTGGCAGGAGATTACGGCTCAAGCCCAGACATTCACGCACTTTTCACCAGTCAGACGATCTATCAGATTCGAGTCATGTCGCCACTGATTGTCATTGCCGGATTGATTGGTGTCACATACGGTATCTTGAACGTCTACAACAAATTATTTTGGCCATCGCTGTCACCATCAATTGCCAGTCTGGCGATCGTCATAGTCTTGCTTACATTCCCGGATCCGAACAGTTCTGTTCCCCTGGCGATCGGTACTCTAATCGGGGCTTTCGGACAGTTATTCGCTCAACTGCCCGGAATGTTTCAGTGCAATTTACGGTTCAAATTCAGCTTGAAACCGGCCGAAGGATTGCGTGAATACATGTCGATTTTGTGGCCAGCGATCATCGGCACCTCGATCGGTCAACTGACTGTTTATGTAGACAGCTTCTTTTGTACTAAGATGGAACCTGGCTCCTGGACAGCCATCTCAAATGCGAACAGATTGATTCAGCTCCCTCTGGGAGTGTTGATTACGGCAATGCTTGTTCCAATTTTGCCGAGGTTCAGCGACCTGGCGACAGCAAACAAACCAGATAGTGTGAAACACGAATTTCGACGTGCATTGAACTTCTTGTGGTTCCTGTCGATGCCGCTGACAATGATCCTAATCGTCATCCCAAAACCACTTGTCACAGCCCTCTATCAGCGAGTCAACTGGCACACACGCGATACGGATCTCGTGGTAACGGCCCTACTCTTTTTGGCACCATCTATAGTGATTTACATTGGTCGAGACTTGATCACCAGAGTTTTCTACGCCTATAAAGATTCCAAAAGTCCTTACTACGTAGGTATGGCGGCGATAGTTTTGAAAGGGCTGCTGGACTACTATTTCGTCATGCAATTGCATATGGGTGTCGGCGGCATCTCATTGGCAACAACTCTGATCACGGTTTTCAATTTTTCTTGTTTGGCTTTTCTGCTCAGAAGAAAAATCGGTTCACTCGGCGTAACAAAATTGTTGAAGCCGTTCTTCATTATGTTGAGTGCGTCCGTAGTGGCCGGTGTCTGCACGTTTTATGCCTATCAATTTGTCGAACCACTGATCATGTTACCCGGCTCGCTCCATCTGATCGGGTTGCTCTGCGTCATCGCAGTAGCCAGCGGCATCGGTCTATTGATATATGCTGTCATCTGCCTGGTGTTCAAGCTAGAAGAGCCTTACATGCTGTTGCGCAGAGTTAAACTGCTGCCACCCAAATCCGACAAGGAATGAGTTGCTCGCATCGTCTGCAATTTTTCTTGCAGCGATGCTCGTAATTGTTCGTTGACATACTCGATGGTCGGCTCTCTGTCTTTCCGAAATTGCTCAGCATAAGCGCTCATCCGAAAGGGCTCAGCCGAACTGATCACGACGGTTTGTGGAGCTGCCGGCGACAATCTACCTGTAATCAGAACATCTAAATTACAGAGAAGATCCGCGAGAGAATGCAGGGAAGATTTCTCATCGAACTCATCTGATTTGATCGACCGAAGGCGATTCAGGTTGAGCGTTTCTTTCTCCAAATGTTTGAATTTTGATTTCTCGAGCAAGCTTGCTTGCTTGCTCTTCGCGAAAATCCGAGATTGCAAATGATGGAGTTTATGCCGCTCAGAACCGTCAGGAATTTTGTATTCCAACGATTTAGCGATGTTCTGCAACGAAATCAGAAAGACTTCTGCAACTCTCTCATCAATGACTCTTTCAGTCCCAAGAGCCAATCCCAACGCTTGCTCGCGGGACTCCAGGAACGCTTCGCTTATGCGCTTGGTCCGCGCAAACAAAGACGATTCCTCCGATGGCGCCAGGGAGAGTTTGGACTGAAGACGCGAGACAAGCTCACTGCAGACTTCCTCCGCATCATCAAATTCATACGAGATCGCCAGTGGCACTATACAGACGTCTTGCTGGTGCTGCTGCTGATGCAGCCGCAGATAAGCATCCAGCCCGATTGCCACTGCGCCTGGCTCCAATGGCTCCAGGTGGTCGTTGTCGTAGCCAATTTCGCCCTCTGGAAAGATCACGACTTTCCCACCACTAGAAGTAAGCTGATGTTCAGTAGCCCGAACGGTGTCTGGATTTTCGCCGCCTCGGTTGACTTCAAAGCATCCCAATTGTCTGAGCACCAATCCACCAAATCCAAAATATGAGCTGAACATTTCTCGCGCTGCCAGAAATTTGAACTGTTGTCTAATCAAAACAGAGATTAAAAACAGCAATTCCCCATCTTCGTGCCGACAATGATTGGGGCAGACAATTGCTGGAATCGTTCGCAGATCCTCAAACAAAATTTTAGTCTGCGGCTCAATCTCCACCTTGAGAAGCGGATAGCGCCTGGCGAATATCCAGGGCTGAACGATTTTGACAAATTTTTCAAAAAGCGACATAGCCTGTCCAATTACTTCTCAAACCGTATATCACAGAATAGAGCCCCAAAAAGTTGGTTCATTAAGTGTTTGACGGAGTCCCTGACATTAAGTTCAAAGCCTATGATTAATCCACAAAACGCCGCGGCGCTTTGTCACAAAATAGTTACGAGCCTGCCGTACATTCAGTTCGTTCTCTTACCAAACTTGATTCCTAAAATTCTGCCCTTCAGGGCGGTTTAACCTACAGGGCGCGTAGCCCCCGGCCCCATCGGGCACTTAGAAGTAGCAACCAACAAGATTCTAAGTGACTCAAATGCCTCCATCAGACGCTTCTACAGTCGACGATAAGACCAAAGACCAGAAGAAAGACGCCCCCAACGGCGCTCATCTGAGTCAGGAAGCCAACGATCCCAAAAATCAAGATGGGAAAGGCAAGCAGCCTGTGGAAACCGACAAGGTGCCCAAGGCGACCGTCACGAAGGAAGGGTCGATATTTTTCGACGCATATAACAAGAAATTGCAAGACGCCGGCATAATGCCCGAGACGGCAACGGCAATTAATAAACCCGGTAATGTTCAAGTCGACAAAGACGGTCACGTCACAGAAGTTACGCTGCCGAACAATCAGAAGCGCTCGTTTGGATACGACCAGAAAGGCGAATTAAATAGCATCACCGAACCCGACGGCAAGTCGTATAAGAGTGTCGACGGCAAATGGGTAGACGCGCAAGGAAAGGCTGCTCCATTTGACAAGCCAGCAGTATCGAGCACTGGCGATCTGGTCATGACGACAGCAGATTTACGCATTGTCACCGAAACTCAAGACAACAAAACCACTGCGCTGAACCCCAAAGACAACTCAGTCGTCACGTACGACGGCAACTTCCATGTCACCAACGTGCATTACGCCAACGGACAAACTCGTTCTTTTGGTTATGACCACGACAATCTGACATCGATCACCGAGACAGACGGCAAAGTCTACACACAGAAAGACGGTCAGTGGCTCGGTCCTGATAATTCAAACACCTACAACAGTGATGCCAAAGTTCTTCCAGACGGAACCTACAGCTACAAACAGGCTGATGGCAAAATCGTATCGACAACGACCACAGGCGATGCATCGCAAATCAATCCAGATGGCTCAGTCTGTCGTTTTGACGCCAATCATCGCATCAGCGAAATAACATACACAGACGGCAAAAAGACTCAATTCGGATACGACGATCAAGGCAATCCAAACAAAGTCGTCACCACTGACGGCAAAACTCTGACGTTGCAGACCGGACACTGGGTCGACTCGCAGAACAAAGACACCGGCATCAGCGACCTGCGCGTGCAGGGCGACGGCAGTTTCTGGTTTAAGTCAGGCAAAAACGAATACATAAACAGCACGAAGGACACTCAAACCTCGTTCGACTCAGACGCTATTGCTAAAGCGGCACATGATCTGAAAGATGCCAAAGACGATTCAACTCTGTTGGTTTTCAGCTCACCAGATAAGGACAAGATTTGGAATATTCTCGAACCGATGTCTGCCGCGCAGCGTCAGCTGGTCAGTGAAGAATATGCCAGACAAAATCCCGGTCATGATCTTGCTGCCGACCTGAAAGACAAGCTCGGCGGACCAGATGGTGCGCGGGCAGAGGCTCTGCTGAAACGAC
The DNA here is from genome assembly GCA_038322035.1 of Candidatus Obscuribacterales bacterium. Taxonomy (GTDB): domain Bacteria; phylum Cyanobacteriota; class Vampirovibrionia; order Obscuribacterales; family Obscuribacteraceae; genus PALSA-1081. Next base: position 3,453 of record JBBQFO010000127.1, on the reverse strand, counting down.
AAGATGGAGTTGCCGACAACAGCGGCCAAATCCATCAAGCACTGGCCAAGCTAGCCGACATGGGGCCTCCGTATGAGGGCTGGGTTGACGACGATCGTGTTCGCGCTGAAAAGGAAATCCGCGACTCAATTAATACACTGACAGCGGATCAGTTGAAAGCTGTTGAAGCGAAATACAAGCAAGACTACGGTCATGACTTGATGGACGATCTGCAAAAGAATCCGAATCTTTCGGACGAATCGAAACAGGCGCTGCAAGTTTATTCCAAAGGAAACGATCATCGCACCGATGAAGATACTTTGAATTTAGCGAACATGGCGATTGAGAAACATCGTCCAGATCTTTTCGACGAAGCTTTCCGTGATGCTTCGCAATCAGCCCGCGACAAATTTACCAACGACGGCGGCATGAAAAAGATTGACGATGCCTTTGACAGTGGAGATCGTCAGATTGCCAAAGACTACCTGACTCGTGGCTGCGTCAGCATCGCCACTATCGTTGATGGCGACACGCATTGGTATCACACTAATAAAGATGACATCACTCGCGCGGTGACAAACGCAAGCGATAAAGATCGAGCCGATTTCAAACGCGGCGAAGAACTGAGCGACAAGCACCTCCAACCAACTACGCCTGATGATCAACGAGCCCTGGACTTTTACAACAATGTAAAGGACAAGCTGAAAGATGCCGGCAACGATCGCGAATCTGATAAGTGGAAAGGGCAACTTCGAAACAACGAGAGTTTAATCACATCGCTGCTCGACTCTCACGACGACGGCGGCTGGTTCGGAATTGGCTCTGGTACTAACAAAAACAAAGAAATGACAGCAGTCGAGAACCTCTCCCAAAAGGATTGGCAGTACCTGCACGATCATCCTGAAGAAGTTTCGAAAATCGAAACTGCTCTCGGTCACTTCGACGATTCACATAAAGATCAGGTTATGCAGATGCTGCATGACAAACTAAACGCCACAGACTATGCCGCTTCGCAAAAGGTCGGAAACCGCTCCTTACAAGATCGCCTCGGCGACAACGGCAATGATGCAGGCAATCGTGTCGATGCGCTGGCTGGAATGACAGCTGCCGAAAGACAACAATATGCCAACAACACAGACGGCTTCCGCGACAAGATAAACTCGCAACTGAAGTCAGATGAAGAGAAAATGCTGGCTCAGCATATCGCCGCGACCACCGGTGACATCAGTCCGACTGACAGAGTTCTGATCGATGGTTTGAAGAACGGCGATCCAAATCAGGTGTTCCGCGATATCGAATCTGCCTTCAAAGCAGATCCGACTTTAAAAGATCGGATCAACAATCCCCAGACAGACGATGACAAGAAATTGAGCCAATGGTTCCACAGCGCTACTCATGCTGCTGTCGATAAAGCTGGACTGGGCGATCAATACGTTGGTGAAGGGCAAACTATTCCTGGTGAATACGCAACTTTCGAGGATGCAATCTACAAAAATGGACATGTGCCACTGGAACAGCAACTGCGTCTCACCGATGATAAGCAAGCCAAAGTCGACTTGGTCCTGCACTCTTCAGACGCGGACAAGGCGCGACTTCTGCAAGAAAATCCAGACGCCGCCACCAAGACATTCCAAGACGCAGTGCTGGGAACAGATAAAAATCGTCGAGAAATTCTCACTTACGCCTTAAAGCAAAAAGACTCAGAAGGTCACACCGGATACCTGTCGCCGGCCGACCAATTCAGATTGTATTCACTTGATGGTGGCAACAGCGATAATTTGAAGTCAATGCTGTCAGGAATGACGCCTGAACAACGACAGAATCTGGCTAACGAGTACTTTACAAAATACCACTCTCTGATTACCGAAGACACTATCGCCAAGATACCGGGAGATCAGCAATGGCGTTTCCGCGAATTGCTTGCACCGACTGACATTGGCGTCCGACAGATCGCCTTAGATGCGCAGATGAATAACGATGCGCACACAAGCTCTTGGGACGAGTTCCTCAAAGAGAGCTGGGACTACACACGCGTTTCAGCCGATAGCTCTCAAGACAACATGACCAAGTTTGTCGCTGACCACGCGGCTGAACTAGACAAGCTGACGCCGGATCAACGCAAGCAGTTCGATGACGCTGTCGCCAACTACATGCAAGCCCAGAAGGCATATATCGATTCAAAAGGGCAATTCGCCGAAGCCTTCGTGGATGCAACAATCACTATTGCAGCTATCGGTGGCGCTTGCTTCACCGGTGGCACCAGCCTGGCGCTCCTGGCGGCGATCGGAGCTGGTGGAGCGGTGTATCGCACGTCTATGATGGCATCCATCCAGGGGACAGATTTCGATTCATCCGCCGGAAACATCCTCAAACAAAGCTTCGAAGGCGGCGCTCAAGCAATGCTCGGATTCCTTGGACCAGAGCAACTTGGTCTGACGATGGGTCTGAAAGTGGGTGGAGAGCTGGCTGAACAAACAGCTTTGCATTTGGTTGAAGGCTCAACAAAAGCGCTGTTCAAAGAAGGCGCCGAAGATATTCTCAAGTCGGAACTGGCGAACATAACTCGTCAGGGTGCAGTTATGGGTGACAAGGAAATTGCCGCCATTGCTGAGAGAGTGGCAGCAGACGGCGTCGACAAGAATGTTGTCGAACAGGCAATTCGCAGACAACTGAAGACAGATACGATGTCTGGTTTGAAAAACATTGTCTTGCACGAAGGCGAATCATACGCCAAGAACATGGTGGCTGCACAAATCGGTACGCAAGGCAAGGAACTTCTGGCTACCGCAGTAGGTTTCGAAAGCCCCGACACATTACTAGAGCGCATGAAAGGAACAGCAGTCAGCACCATCGCCGGTGTGACAATGTTCCACGGCGTCTTCAGAATCGCCTCATCCGGTGAGTACGTCAAAATCGCACTGGGCAGAGATCCAGCTGGGAACGTGGTAGCCGGTGAAGGCACAGTTATCCGACGTGCAGATGGCACACTCGAACCTGTGGTTGGCAAAGACACTCTAGTTAAGCTGAAGGCTGGAGATACAATTTACGAAAAGGAAGCACTGCACGAAAACGCTGATGGCAGCAAAGACCTGGTCGCTGGAGATAGAACGACACGATATGCTGGCGACGGAAAAGTAACAGACGTCAGTAATACTGCCACCAAAACCAGAACATCAGTTGACTATGTCGAAAACCCAGTCACAAAAGAATCCGTAATAAACAAGGTGATCACATACAAACCAGACGGAAGCATAGATCAACGCACCTCCCTGATCTTGGATAACGGTGTTTACTACAGAGTCGCTCCTGATGGAAGCAAGTTGAATCCAGTCGGCACAGAAGTGACAGTTGCTCAAGACGGTTCGATCACCGTCAAAGGTAAAGTTGCCGGTATCGATTCCGAAGTCGGTCAAACTCGATGGAGCGTCAGTGATCCGAAAGATGGTGTCGACAGCATTACTCTTCGACCTGACG
>JBBQFO010000126.1:0-13433 GCA_038322035.1 Candidatus Obscuribacterales bacterium | reverse complement strand
CGCGTGTCATTGTGCTTCCATCGCCCAGCAGAGAAGTAACTAAGTTGTAGTTAAATGCACCTACTAAGCCCCAATTGATTCCTCCAATGACTAGAAGAACGATTGCAAGTAGCTCCATATTTTTCATGACATTATCACCTTCAAGCATCAAACCCGGTAAACCCATAGAGCCTTTCTATGAGCTGATCTGCATACTTACGTACCAGTCTAGTACGGAGAGCGGTAGGAAGTCAAGAGGATAATTGGACGAAAGCCTGAGTACTTCCTGCTTTCGGCTTAATATTTGAGTCTGCGTGAATCTCAAGACCGTGATGCGGAGCCGGTTTCAACGCGCGCACAGTTGTGCCACCACATGTGGGTTCACTCGGCGCAAATTTTCAATAATCTACTAGTCCGACTTGCTCATTCCTTCCATCGCGGCTGCGCCTTTCGGCAGGGCAAGCTTCGATTCTGTGCGAGCGTAATGTAACCGGCCGATCTTCGGACCGCAGATGGCGCAACTATTTCCGGAGATATATTTTGGTTTGCGGTGCTTCGAGAAGAGTCGATCGCACCCTCTGCAAGTCGCCTGCCATGGACCTGGAGGCATAATCGCAGCGGCGCTTTTTCGGCGCGGAGTGACACCGAGTTTCTCGGCCATCTCCATCCACACGGCGTTGTGACCCTGGTCTGAGCCAACCAGGGCGTGCGCTATCTCGTGAAGTAGGGTTTCTCGAACCACGGCTAGAGCATTGTGTTCAATGAAATATACTGAGAGCTCAATACGCTTATACTGCGAGAAACACAGGCCCAGTGTGCGTTTTCTCGTGTTCGTTTCGTAAGTCCAATCTTTGAGCTTATGTTCCTTGAGAAGCTGCCAGGCTAGCTTCTCCGCGTCTTTTACGAGCATGCATGGTCCCCATAGCGCCTATTTCATTGCCAAAATGGCCCCGCTATCTTACAAATGTTTGGCGAATCGGTAACTCTTGAAACCCGGCAGAATGAGGAAGCTTAATAGCAAATCCCTTAAATATCTGGAATCTTTTGCGTCTAAATGTCTGGAACTTTTGAGATTTGAAGCCAGTCCAGTGTTTGGAGACAAAAGGAGTGGAATATGTCTGACAGCCATACGGACAAGCCCTTGCAAGCAAATTGCCCTGCCCTGCTCGACGCTGTCAAGAAACCCATTAATGAGCACGAAGTTTACCCTGAAGCTCAGCAGAATGGACTGGTCTTGTTCAGTTTCGGAAGCAACGGCGGTTTCGCTAAACCAGGCGACAAAACTTCTAAGGATTTTTCGGTAGCTTAGATCGGTTTGGTCGCATACGACTTTTCCAATCCCTCCCTCTGTAACTCAGTAGCCAATAGTCTTCACAGTGGGCGCTACTGAGGCAGTCTGCTCCGACATGCTATTCTACGTTTTTCGGCACTGCTGAGGCGTGAAGCGTTGGCGCCAGGAGGGGCAATGAAGTTGCGCTGGCTTCGGAATCTAGTTCTCTGCTCCGCATTACTATCTTCACAACCAGGCGTTTTGGCGAAGCCGGCGGTCAGTCAGCCCCAGACGAGTACGTCTAAATCCAGCAAAGTTGAGTCGCATCCAGTCAAATGGCAGGATTGGTCCAGCGATATTTTCCAGAAAGCACGCGAACAGCACAAGTTTGTTCTTCTCGATTTGGAAGCAATCTGGTGTCACTGGTGTCATGTCATGGACGAAAAGACATACAGTCAGCCAGACGTTCGCGCCTTGTTGCGTGACAAGTTCATCACCGTCAAAGTCGATCAAGATTCGCGACCAGACTTATCCAATCGATATGGAGACTATGGATGGCCAGCCACGGTCGTCTTCAATTCAAGCGGCAAGGAAGCTGAGATTCGCCAGGGTTTCATTCCGCCAAGAGAGATGATGGCAATGTTGAACGATGTTGTTAAGCATCCAAATGTCCAGAAGACAAAGATCGAGAAGCCGACCACCTTTTCGAAGGAAGGCTCGTTGACGCCCTCGCTGCGCAAAGAGTTGGAGAAGGCTCATGCAGATGGCTATGATACTAAGGACGGTGCGTGGGGTTTTTCTCAAAAGTTTTTAGATTGGGATAGCGTTGAATATGCAATTGCCAGGGCTATCGAAGGAGACAAGCTAGAAGCGCATCGCGCCAAGGAAACACTCGACCAGCAGCAAAAGTTGATCGATCCTGTCTGGGGTGGTGTTTATCAGTACTCGACGAATGGCGACTGGAATCATGCTCACTTCGAGAAAATTATGCAGATGCAAGCTGAAGACTTGCGCGTTTATGCGCTTGGATACATGCTCTGGCGTGACCCGTCCTACCTGAAAGCAGCTCAGAATATTCAACGCTATTTGGAAGCATTTTTGATGAGTCCCGAAGGTGCCTTTTACACAAGCCAGGATGCGGACCTCGTCAAAGGAAAACACAGTGGCGAATATTTTTCGTTGGATGATGCGGCACGGCGCAAAGCAGGCATGCCCGCCATCGACAAACATATCTATGCGCGTGAAAACGCTTGGGCGATCGCTGCACTTTGTGATATGTACATGGCGACCGGCGACAAGAAGTATTTGGACCAGGCTCGTACTGCCGCGGAGTGGGTAATTGCTCATCGAGGCACCAATGACGGCGGTTATCGACACGACGAGAAAGACGTTGCCGGGCCTTATCTTGGAGATTCGGTGTCGATGGGTCGCGCTTGTTTGCTGATGTATACCGCTACTGCGGATCGCGTCTGGTTGAAACGAGCCGAACAGACAGCGGATTTTATCGCAAAGCATTTCAATTATTCTCCAAAGCCGAATGTGACTGCGGGCTTTGTTACCGCTGCTGGTTCGAGTGGTGTCGCGTCTCTTCCCTTGCTGGATGAGAATGTAATGATGGCTCGCTTTGCGAATTTGCTGTATCAATACACCGGTCGAGCCTCCGATAAAGCTCTTTGTGCACAGGCGATGAAATATCTCGCCGCCCCTGAGGTCGCACGGCAGAGACATATTCTTGTCGCAGGAATTTTGCTGGCTAACATGGAGAGTGGCAGCGAACCGGGGCATTTGGTTGTTGTCGGTGGTAAGAGTGATGCAACCGCGACTTCATTGCACAATGCGTGCTTGCTCTATCCTTCTGACTACAAGCGAATTGAATGGCTGGATCGCAGTGAGGGACCTCCTCCGCGTCAAGACGTGGAATATCCAAACTTGCCGAAGCCAGCCACTTTTGTTTGTGCCGGTGAAACTTGTTCCGCTCCTTTGTACGATGTTGCGGCTGTGGATAAACGAATCAAAGCCTTGACAATCAAGAAATGAAAGTGCGTTTGATCATAGCTTTGTGTTTGACTCTTTTGCCGGGAAGCGCTGCTTTAGCGGCATTCGATCAACAGCACAAGCTCTGGACCCATGAACTCAAGCAGTATGTTGATGGTGACTTGATTCACTACGCGCGGTGGCACAAGAAACCGGCGACGTTGGAAAAATACTTGAAGGAGTTGGCTAGCATGACTCCTGAAGAGTACGAATGTATGACGTACGATCAGAAGAAAGCTTTGTGGATCAATGCTTACAACGCATTCACGGTCAAGGTGGTACTGGATCATTATCCGATCGAAGGCAAGAGCACTTATTATCCGAAAGATAGCTTGCGACAGATTCCAGATGTTTGGGAAAAATATCAAGTCGTGGTGGCGGGGAAACCCCACACTCTCGATGCGATCGAACATGACGTTTTGAGAGCGTTTCGATATCCCGAAGTGCACTTCGCTGTGGTGCCCGCAGCTAAGGGATGCGCGGCCCCGAGAAAGCGTGCTTTCGTTTCAACGACCTGGGAAATTGACATCGCTGCATGCAAGGAAAAATTTCTCACCAGCAAAAACAATATTTTAATCGACCCAAAACACAAGTCCATCACCGTTTCGCAGATATTTAAGTGGTTCCCGCTAGACTTTTCCAAAGCATCAGGAATCTCAGCAAAGATACCACCGCCCACTGACGATCAAATTGTATTGGCATACCTAGCCAAAAACCTGCCAGTAAGCGTAAAAGACGACATCCCCGCCAAGGACGACCTAACCGACTACACCGTAATCTACAAACCCAACGATTGGTCGCTAAACGACGCCGACGCAGTTAAACAAACCAAAGAATGAGCGGCACTTTGATGTTCGTCTCAACTTAGTTCTGATTCACTTACCCTTAACAAAAGGATGCGGACGAGCTTTTAACGCCGCCGCAATAAAATTAGCAGCAATCGCCTGCCGTAAACTAATTCCAATTCTAGGCGCTGGATCCGGTAGCGAATTGTTGAAAGCCAGATCCGTGTTGTTGTCGAAATGACCGACCAAATGCAGCACGCGTCCTTTCTCATATCTAAAAGTGCAAGCCAGAATTCCCGTATTCTCAATCCGAATGCCCCCTTTAGGGCTGAGGGCAAAAGCGCGATTTGGATCTTGATACTCCAGCCGCTTACTGCGCACGAGCACCGTCACATCATTCGGGCGTACCACCCTGACCATCTGACATTTATTGTCTAATTTCCAGAATGCGCGCGGCACCACATTTAGTAGCAGATCGGCGTTGTCGGATGCACCTGGATTGTTGTTCGTGGCCGCATCGACTAACTCAGAAACAGAGTTGGCGCTGTTCCAATCCACAAACCCCGGAATCGCCTTGGCCAGACAATTATCGAGAGACCAATCGGTCGTGATCAAGTAGCCACCGTTGGCAACAAAATCGCGAATTATATTCAGCGAAGCTTGTGGAATTTCACCAGCGCAATCCACGATCATCACATCCGTGTTCGCCAGTGAAACTTTGCTCAGTGCGTTCGGAGCGATCTTGCTGAAGTTGAATCCAAAGTTGTGCAGTGCGTGACCTGAATCATCCCATTGACCTTTGACCTCGATGACCGAATCCTTGGTCATGGGCGTTAAGTCGGGATGCGTTTCACTCAGCCAACCGCTGTACAGCTTGGGTGTTACGTTCACCGTTTGCGGTGGACCTGCCGCTGGTGGTGGCGCATTCCATTTGTTTGCTTGCTCACCTTGTTGCTCACGGATGGCGGTATCTGACACCCCGCCTTCCAAGCTGTGGGGAGCCTCCGGACGATGACCATCAGTCACTCCGAGCGTCGGTAGATTTTGCGGAGCGTCAGTAGTTGGGTTTCGGGGCGCTGTTGGACGCTGAGGAACCTGAAAAACCGACGAGGGTCCTTCCACCCAGTCAGACGCCCGTGTGGCTGTCTGTGCAAGCGTGAGAGCGGCGCAACAAGTGAATAAAACTAATGAACGCAGATATAGACCTCTTCGAAACTAAGGCGCCGAGACTAAGGTAGATTCTAAATCAATTGCACCTAATTGAGTATGAAAACATAGAATGCGAAACATCTCTTCGATGCTCCGCACTCCATTCCCCAAAAATTTTAAAAGTGCACCACATCCGGTGCCTCGACTTGGTTTTCTAAGGATATCGAGAAAACGCATGATTTTGAATGTCTAAGTGCGCACGTTTGAATGTGCAATTGCACAGTGTGCTATTGATGATCTGCTTGACAATGGCTTTCACGGGCGTATAATTGGCTTCTCCCTGAAACTGAGACTAACGACTCGACTTCACTTTTCGAAGTCGCACCCGCCCGTTTACTTAATAAGACCACTTACGTGCAAGCGTAGGATAAATCCATGTAAATAATTTTGCGCCGCATTTGAAGGAATGCGGGACTTTTGCCACCCTCGATTCTACAGACGGTATCCTGGTAAAAAAGATGATTACACAAACACCGATTCTAAAACCAACCACTTACATTAGACCGCCCGAACAACCGGTCGGTAGCGCAGATCTTGACTCTATTAAGCTGCTTGTCGCAGCTGTAATACTGGCTATCGTCGCTTGCATGGCGGCAGTGGCAGTCTCGACTGCAATTTGCTTGTACGTCGCTCCGGCTAGCGAGACTCAGTCTGTCGGCAAGTAATTGCTGTCCGAGTCAAACCGGATCATTGCTTCGATAATGACATTGGCACCAGCTGCCAATGCCAGTGGTTCTGCCCACTCTTCCGGTGCATGACTCTTGCCGCCCAGGCAGGGCACGAAAACCATGGCTGCCGGTGCGACACGTGAGAGAAAAGCGGCGTCATGTCCGGCGCCTGAGGCGAGGTCTCTTGTCGACAGTCCCAAATCTCTTGCGCAACTGCCTAGCAGTATGCGTAAGTTGTTGTCGCAAATTGACGGTATCGAGTCTGAAAGAATTTTTGGACCATCACAGCTGACTCGATAAGATTCGGCTGCGGTAGCCGCGCTTCTCGTAACTTCTTCGACAAAGCGATCCATCAACTCTCGACTCTCACTGCGTGCGTCAATTATTAGGCGTGCAGTTTGCGGCACTACATTTATCGCGTTCGGTTGCACTTCTACAACACCTACCGTGGCAACAAAGTGTCCAAGCCCAATCACCGCGAACTCTTCGGCAATTTTACGAATGAACACTATCGTTTCCGCCAGCGCTACAGCGGCATCTCTGCGCAGATCCATCGGTGTCGTGCCTGCATGATCGGCTTCGCCGTTGAAGACAATTTCAATACGTCTAATTCCGACGATGGCTGTTACCAAGCCAATCTCTATTTTTTCTTTTTCGAGGAGCGGACCCTGCTCGATGTGCAATTCGAAGAAAGCTTTGATGTCACTACGTTTGGCGTCGGAAATTTTTTCAGGATCTCCACCAACGCGTTTGATTGCCTGGCTCAGTGTCTCTCCGCCTGGTTCCGTGAAAGAGAGCGATTCGGCGCTCAGGTTGCCTGTTATGCCGCGACTACCGACACAAGACAACCCATAAACATTGGGCTCTTCTGCCAGGAAATCGACTAACTCGATATCGTGTTTGAATTTAATGCCGCTCTCTTTTAGGACACGTCCAATTTCCAGTGCGGCAATCACTCCTGCTACGCCGTCGAAGCGACCGCCACTCGGTACTGTGTCGGAGTGTGATCCAATCATGATCGTTCCGGCACCGGCCGTGGTGCCAGGAATTTTTCCGATCAGATTGCCGGCGGCGTCTTGCGAGACTGCGAATCCCGCTTCGACAAATTTGCTCTTCAACCACTCTCGACCTTGTGCAAAGATCGGCGTGAAAGCACGCCGCGTGTAAGGCTGGTCTTTCAGCGTCAACTCGGCGATAGACATGAGATCGTTCCATAGTCGCTCAGCATCAACGAGCGTCTTGGATTTTGATCCCGTTGTCATAGTTGCACCTCACTTTTGCTGTGAGTGGCAATTATACTAGTTAAGGTTCGCAGGCGTCCTTATAGATCTCGACGATTTCGTCGATTCTTTCGTTCAGGCGAGCAATCGTTTCCTGGTTTCCTGGCTGCGTTTGCAGATATTCAACTATAGCCATCAAAGCTAAGCCGGCTTCACCACTATGCAACCCATATTTACGTTCTGCTTCTAGCAGTTTTTGCTCTAGCACATCCATGCGGTCCTCTGCGATGTGCATTGCGAGGTTTGTCTCTGAATCATTTCGCAATTGAAAAATCTCCGAGCCCTTTGTTCGTTATGTTGGTTGCCAAAATTATTCTATCAAAGGAGTGGAGCAATTTCGTCACCCGGTTGAGTTAACCGCATGGTATCCAAAGTGTGCTCTAGGAACCTATGGGATGTCTTGAACGGGTGATCCTGTCTTGTCCTTTGATATTTGCGGTTGATTGGATTGATACCATATTTGGTATCATGATATGACGTGACTGCCTTTTGCGGCGGTCGATCACAGGTGATCTGCATTCCATTTTTGAGCCTCGATTACACCGACTATACCGATGCTAATTCCTTTGTTTTTGTCTTTGAGCGAGGACGCAAGAATCTTCCTGTGCCAGGTGCTGCTACTTTCTTTGCCCCGTCGAAGACTTGCTCACCGCGCAAGAACGTCGCCTCTACTTTATATGGCAACTGCATTCCTTCGTAGGGGCTCCAGGAGATGACGTTGTGTCCGCTAGCTGACGGGTCATAGCGATAGCTGGAAGCTTTCAGCACTGTGATGTCTGCGTCTTTGCCCAACTCAAGTGCGCCTTTGATGTGGTCGAGACGGAATAGTTTGGCGGGATTGGCTGCCAGCAGCTTTGCCGCCCATGTCAGACTGAGTCCGCGGTCTTCCAGTCCTTTCAGCAGAAGTGCGTAAAGCACTTCCAGTCCTGGCGCGCCGGAGGAATTCTCCAACATGTTCGGTAAGTTTTTGCGATCCTCTGACCAACTGACGTGATCGGTTGAAACGACTGTGATGTTGCCTTTTGCAAGATGCTTCCACAGCGCTTCTACTTGTGCGCGCGGGCGAATTGGTGGATTCACTTTTGCCTTTCCGTGCAGCGTTCGCACACTAGTCTCCTCGTCAAGTGTGAGGTAATGAATGCATGCTTCGATTGTCGTGTCGAAACCTTGACCGCGATAATTCTCTGATAGTTCGTACCCGCGCGCCAGCGAACAATGCACGATGTGAGCTGAACATCCTGTTGCCGCAGCTATTTCATACACTTCTGCAATCGCCAATGTCTCTGTGATCGGTGGGCGACTGAGTCCGTGCGCGAGATAATCGGTGCGTCCCTGCTCTTTCACTTTGTTGACGTAGGCGCGCACTGCTTCGTCGTTTTCGTTGTGTACGCCTGCCATTAGATCATGCTTGGCAATTTCTGAAAAGCATTCATACATCGTATGGGGAGGAATTCGCGGAAAGCGATCTGGGTGAGTTCCAAAGGTTGAGAACTTGAACGCGGCCGCACCTGCTTCGACCATTTGCTCAATGTGTTTGGCACCGTCGTTTGGGTGCACTGTAGCGAATAGGGCGAAGTCAGCACGCGCTTGCTCTGCTGCACCATCAGCTTTTTCTTTGAATCTCTCAGCTGTGCAAATTAGTTTGCCGTCGTCATCATATGGCATGTCGACAATCGTTGTGACACCACCCGCCGCTGCAGATCGCGTCGACCAGACGAAATCTTCCTGGTCTTTTTGACTGCGACTGTGAGTTTGCGAGTCGATCGCACCTGGCATCACCAGGCTATCTCCGAAGTCATACGACTGCTTACCAGCCGGTGCTTTGCCCATACCGATGGCGGATATCTTTCCATCCTTAACAGCGACGTAGCCACCGTCTATGATGCGATCCGTCAGCACTACTTTTCCAGAGACAACTAAATCAAAATCCGCCATTTTGCAACTCCTCACGCAAGAGCGTATGTAAGAAGGTCGATTCCCAGGGCTGCCTCAACTTCGTGATAGGCGTCCGGTTGCCGCGCACCCGTGCCAATCGGTAGATCCGCTTTGTTGTTGACCAGAACCGCTACTCGCGTTCCTTCTCTCATTTGAGCGACGCTAACCGGCAATCCTGTTTCGAGAGAAAGCGTGGTGATCAGATCTGGAAATGTCGCCAGTCGTTCACCGTTTCTGTCCACCGCCATGTATTCATTCATTGTGTGCAAGATCAGCGGTCCATTTTCGTCTTCTACTTCAAAGCGTGCAAAGTCCCAGCTGTCGCGTGTATCCACTGCTGCGTTCTTGACTGGTCCGACGCCGAAAATTCTTCCTTTCGTTTCTTTTACGGCTGCTGCAATCACAGCTTCAGGTCCATCATCTTTTGCTTTGACCATCGCTTCGCCGAGTTTGATCGCGTAGGAAATGGCGCCGATAGCCGCGTGCTCTTTGATATAGGATGCCGGAATTGGATTGCGGGCTGCCGCGATGAAACCGCCTGATTGTATCGACACCGCACGCAGAATATCATCTGCTCTTGCTACTTCACCACGGACGGTGACTTCCAAATAACGCCCTTGGGCTCGATTTCCGCCTGCTGCGGTCTGAATTGTTTGATAGTCTTTCTTAGTCAAAAGACCCATGGAGCCAAACTTTCCGGTTGGCTGGGCTCGCCCGTTGCCAGCCGCGTCGATCACTGGAATGCCGAGAATCGCGGACTGATTCCAGCCGTTCAAGGTCGTGGACGATCCGTTTTGCGCGGTGATTACTCCAGCAATTGGTTTGCCCAGTGCGTCGATGAGAAGCTGTAGCGCGCGCACATAGTCGATTGGAAACATCTGCCAGTCTTTTGCCGCAGGAGAGCCGATCGCCGTGACGGTCGCGATAATGCCGTCTGGCGGAATTTCATCGATACTAGCCAGAGTCGGTTCACCGAGGCTGGTGGCAATCTTGCCAATCAGGTAACCATGGTCGACCCAACCGCCGCCTCCGGCAGCCAGAACAGATCCGCCTGTTACAGCGTATTCGACATCGGCGGGAAGTAATTTGCGCATTTGCTTTTTCCTTTGGCTTACAATCCAAGCTTGTGTTTTTTAGCAGCTTCTTGTGCTTCCGAATAGTTTGCGTCGGCGAAACGCAGCACTCCCAGCCCCGTATCGGCAGTCAGTGCTGTGGATAAACGTTGAGCGGCTTCGTCTGTTCCATCTGCAGTGATCGTGGCACCTGCACTGGTCATGTATCCGGCATAGCCTCCGCCTCCCGAGTGGATGGCAACAAGGTCGGCGGCTGATGCGGTGTTGAGCAATGCGTTCAGTAGCGGCCAGTCTGAGATCGCGTCACTGCCATCTAACATTCCTTCTGTGCCGATGTGTGGATGTGTCATGGCCGCACCATCTAAGTGATCTCGAGTGAATGCAATCGGACCGGATAGTTTTTTATTGCGCACGGCATCGTTGACGAGAAGAGCTAATTTAGTGCGTTCACCGTGCCCCAACCAGCAGATGCGAGCCGGTAAAGCTTCGAACTTGATATGTTCGCCTGCTAGTTTGATCCAGTTAGTGGCCAGCTCGTTTTCGGGAAAATGATCGAGTACTAGTTGATCTATATAATGAATGTCTTTGGCTTCGCCCGTTAGTGCAATCCATCTGAATGGACCGATGCCTTTGCAAAACAGAGGTCTTAAATATCTGGCTGTAAAAATGTCGATCTCGAAAGCGTTGGTCACCCCGCACTCAGCTGCCTGCGAGCGGATGTTGTTGCCGTTGTCGAAGACTACCGAGCCTTTCTCTTTGAACTGCAGCATCGCCTGCACTTCAACTGCAATGGAAGCCAGTGCTCGACTGCGCACTTCAGCGGGATTCGATTTGCGCAACGCTTCGGTTTCTTCAATGCTCATTCCGACTGGAATGTAGCCGTAGAGCGTGTCGTGGGCAGAGGTTTGATCGGTTACGACATCAGGAATTACACCACGTTTCAAGAGCTCTGGATAAACTTCAGCAGCGTTTCCAACCACGCTTACCGATTTGGCAATGCCTTTGTTCTGTGCTTCCTTAACAAGTGCTAGTGCCTGGTCTAAATCTTCTGCGATTAGTTCACAGTAGCCAGCGCTGATCCGTTTTTCGATTCGAGTCCGGTCCACCTCGACTACTAGAATGACAGCACCAGCCAATTTGCCAGCTAGAGGTTGAGCACCACCCATGCCTCCCATGCCGGCTGTAAGAACGAACTTTCCTTTTAGTGAACCGTTGAAGTGCTCTCGTGCCACTTGAGCAAGAATTTCATACGTTCCCTGAACCACACCTTGCGAGCCGATATACTGCCAGTCGGCGGCGGTCAGTCCGCCCCAAATCGTCAGTCCTTTTTCTTGAAGAGCGTAGAAATTCTCAGGCGTTGCCCAACGTCCGACGATATTTCCGTTCGCCATCAGCACTAGCGGCGCCATTTTGTGTGTTTGGAAAATTCCGATCGGCTTGCCTGATTGAATGATCAGCGTTTGGCTCTCTTGCAAGTTTTTCAGTGCGTCAACGATCTTGTGATAAGAATCCCAATCCCGAGCCGCTTTAGCAAAGCTTGCGTAAACGACGAGATCTTCTTGTCTCTCGGCATTCTCCAGATTGTTTTCCAGCAGACGCAGTAGTGATTCTTGTCTCCATCCGCGACAACGCAATTCTGTTCCGCGCGCGGCGCTGATGCGAGTTGACGCTGGTTTAGTAGATGCCGTCACGACTACTCTCCCTTTTTAGTTCTTGTTGGACTGACTTTTTCGGTCTCTGGTTCTATGTTCGCCACAGCTTCGTTCACCCAGTAAAGTAACTTGCCTTCCGAAACAGCTTCAACGACTCGTTCTAGCTCCGTTTTCCAGACGTTTGCATCGAGTGATGGATGAGCGTGAACAATTCCATAGGCAACTTCAGTTCCTTTTCCACGCCTTCGCCGAGCTGCGATCCATACGATAGTGATACCGGATTCGCTAAGCTGTGTGCTTCGGCAGTGAATGACGAACATGTTCTGGCAAGTGGCAACAGCCTGGTGAGCGGGTTTTCTGGTTTTGCCAGCCCGGTTGGTAAAGCACTGAAGTCGGACCACAGATGCTTGTGTAAGCGTTCGTTAGCAAGCCGAATGACATGAGCAAGTGCGATTCTCAAATTGTCGAAGCCGATGGCGATATTTGTGACGTCGAAATTTCCCACCGAAACAATCAAGTTGTCTTCGATGCTGACGATCGGATTGTCGCTGCCTGAGTTTAATTCGATCTCCATCGATTGGCGCAGGTGATCGCAAGCTTCATCGAGCGCGCCGTGAACTTGGGGAATGCATCGAAACGAAAGTGAGTCTTGTAGTTTTCGAGCTGAACCTTTTTTCCAGAGATAGCTGTCTTGTAGTAGGCGGCGCAGACATCTGGCTGTGCGCGTGTGTCCTGGGTGCGGCTTGAGCCGTGCCGCTGCCGGGTGGATGATGCTCAGGTTTCCGCCAAAGGCTTCCAGTGACAAAGCTGCGGACAAGTTGAAGATATCGAGAACTGAAATGGCGTCCGCGATCACTATCGATCCGTATCCAATCGTCACACCATTTGCGCTGATCAATCCCAGCGCTTCCTTGACTTGTAGCACCAGCGGCACTAAGCCGGCTGCTGCTAGGGCTTGGTCGCCCGGTAGCACTTCGCCTTTGTATTCGGCTTCGCCTAATCCGACCAGCACGAGACCGATCTGTGACATCTCTGCCAGGTCTGCTTGTCCGATCGAGCCACCCGCCTTGACGATTGGATGTACGCCTCGGTGAGCACAACTTCTCGGTCTTGCGCTGCAATGATGTCGGATTCGTGTTCGTGCGCGAACATGCAGGCGCTCCTCGCGTCCTCATTGATTTGCCTTGATCAAGTGAGCATAAGGCTTCTTGCGGCAGTCGCAAAGCTTATGTTGAGCCGTGATCTGGACTTCGATCTTCTTGACTACCAGCAAAAGGATAGCCCAGTGAAGGCTTTAGGGCATATTAATTATTTTTGAAGATTTACAATAGGCAAATTTTGTGACACTACAAATGGTGTCACTAATGGTGTAAATCAAAGCATTTTGTCGCTATACGCTGCTAGAAAATCTGGATGGAAATATTTTGGTAACACCTTTTGCCAATAATGCAAAGTGGAGACACTTTACTATTTTTCGCACTTATCTTTTGCCCCCCACCTTTGGCAGAAGGAGCACAAATGCGCACCCAGATTTTAAGTTTTGCCTTA
>JBBQFO010000125.1:0-13441 GCA_038322035.1 Candidatus Obscuribacterales bacterium | reverse complement strand
GCGTCAGTCTCTGTCAATTTAGGATTTTTGAGTTGCACTTCCTTGATCATGCCTTCGCGTTTTGGTATGTCTGTGATCGGCTCAGACGTACAAATCCAATAGTCCATGGGGCTCGGCACCAATCTAATAGTTCCGTGCACTGCGCCCACAATCAGCAAGCATTGGCTGTCTCGCCTCTTCTCTTCGTCTTTGGAGAAATTTTCAATCGAAACGACTTCTGCGTCGGTCAGTCGCAGCGTTTCTTTTAAGAGCTTGAGGTCGCTCGGGTCTTGCCTGAGAATCAGCTTCATGTGCGAGTTTTTCACGACTGAATCGGCTTGCTCAGATTGCCTGAAGAAGTCCTTCAGCTGCTGTGTAATCGAGACCAGCATCATACCGTAGTGTCGGGCTCTTCTCGAAAGGTCATCGAGCAGCCTGGCTCCGGCTTTGAATCGCATCAATGTTGCGGCTTCGTCTATGATCGCCGCGAATCTCAAATTGAAGGCTTTACAGTGTGCAGCTCGACGTCTGATGAACTCTGCCAAAATGAAAACAGCAATACGCTCTAGTCTTGGTTCGTTCACTTCTCTTGTGTCAAACACGATCAAAAGCTTTTCTGCGTCGATGTTGGTGTGCCCGTCGACCAGTCCACCAAAGGCACCAGTTTTGGTGTACAAAGAAAGTCCACGAGCGAACATCTGCAAGCGATCTCGCTGCAATGGATCGACTTCGTCGGCAGCAGCTTGAGCTGTCACTCTCGCCAGGTCTGACATAATTGGCACAGTGCCGCGGAAGTGCGCGTCCATGTAGGCAACACGGATCAAGCCATCAAGAAGTGACTTCTCCTCTACATTTAATTCTTCCCGCCCTTCAGGCGCGAGCATGAGGTCTAAGAGCGAAAGCAACGAACTGATCTTATCGGCGGAAGGCTCTCCGGCTCTACGTTTCTCGATACCGGCTTCATCCATCGAATCTTCCGGACTCAAGTCAAACGGATTGATCATGTTGCCTGAATTCGGACCAAGGTCGATGTAATCGCTTAGATCGGTACCTAAGATCTTGGTGATGAATCGATAAGCACCTTTTTTGTCTACAGTTTTATCTATCAAGACAAAGCGCGTGCCTAGCGGCAACAAACGCAAGATCAGCATGGACACAGCGAAGGATTTACCAGCTCCAGTCGTCCCGACAACGAACATGTTGTTCGCGTCTTTACCCGCGCCTCGGAAAAACGGATTTAGCAGCACTGGTTCTCGAGAGGCGATAGCGAATCCAAACGGCACACCATCAGGGGTTCCGCAACTTGCTGTAAAGAATGGCCAGAAAGTTCCAACAATCGGAGACATAACGCGATGAACAATAGCAAGTTTGTCGACACCAGATGCAAGTGTAGATTGCCAGGCATCAAGCTGCAGAAGTTGAGCGCGATCGAGGATGGCGCCACGGTTTTTAAATACACGTCGAATTTCGTCAGTGTTTTGCGCAAGCCGCTCTGGACTTTCAGCACTGGTCGTAATGTACATGCTGATGTCGAACGCTTTATTTGAACTGCGCAAGAACTCTTGAATCGCAGATGCAGCGCGTCTCGTCGATTCCAAACCTTCCAAGTCAGGCGTAGCAAGCTGCGTACTTGTGACAACACCCAATCGATAGTTCATCTTCAAAGTGTTTCGCACTTTGTCTTGATCGCATGTGTGAATGAACATGGAGAGTGTGTATTCAACACTGAGCGTGAGCAAGTCTACAAGCCAACCCATCCACGTTTCGTGGGGTGGCTGTTGCATATATTGGGTGCCGATGAATCTGCCGTCTAACCATAGATGCTCGTCAGCCACCTTCATAGCGGAACCAGCCAGGCAAGATGCTTCTGAGATGCCAGCTCTTGTCGGCGGTGCTTCATGTTCGCGTTGCGACAAACTTGGATTCAAATCCTGATAAATCAAGTTGCGCACTTCACGTCGCGACAATGTGACTGGGCGCAAGTTCGAGGAGCGCAGCTGTTCCAAACATGTCTTAGTCAAACGGTTGAGAGTTTCGAGATACTCTTCATGCTTTTGAATCGATCGTCTACCGTGCCACGGCTTGCCTGACGACGTTCTGCAGTCTGGTGGCTGGTAGCTCACAACCACATAGAAATCGCGCTGTGGCACGAAGTGAACGTCTTGTACGCGCCTGAACCATTTGTCAGTGTAATCGGCGTACCACTTCAAATAATCGTTTTCGGTTTTAATCAAGATCTGATATCGCGAAAGGTATTCGTCGACAGGCAAATTTCGCGCTTTGATGATCACCTGGATGTCTGAATCGCACGAGTTGGCAAAGTGAGCAAAGTTGCGAGCCATCATTTCGCGATCAGCTTCGTCGAACAACAAAGCGTTGATGCCTTTGCAGATGATGTAACGGCGCATACTGCCGTCTGCTAGAACAACCAGACCTTCGTCCTGGTCGTCGCCTGGAATCGAGTGAACAAAGCAGACATCCTGCCAGCTGGTCTCACCGCGCTTGTCTTTTGGTGGTTCAGCGCCGCCGTCGTCGCCTCCCTCACCTTCATTGCCACCACCGCCGCCTGTGCTGCCAAACGGCAGTAGCTCGCGCACCATCGGTGGCAGAGAGTTATAGACCCCACCTAGGACATTGTTGATGGACGGTTCTGCAGTGAGCGGAATTTGACGACCGCCGTCGCCGTTTCCATTGGATTGCTTCTGCTTGCCTTTAGCTGGGCGCGACGGAGCAGCTCTTCTGTTTGCTCTTGGTCGTGCGCCCTCTGCCATTTGGTTGGTACCTTGCGATAATCTTGCGTGATCCTAGAATAGCCTATCCAAAGCGCCAGTTAAGCGATACTGGCTTTTTCAGTGTTGAAGTCTCGTTTATCCTAGGATAGCCTATGCAGCAAGCTGCTCGACTTATCAGCCGTTAGCGAGGGGCGGCTCGGTCTTGAGCTTCAACGTAGTAGCCGTCGCTCTTCTTCTTACTTTCAATTATATTTGGATCTGGATAAAGCGGTGCAGGTTCAGGCTTTGGCACGATCAGCTTGGGCACGAGCCCGAGTCGATACATAACCATGTTTTTCCACCACAGCCAGGGCTTTACTTCTGACATTTTGCCCAGAACGATGGAAGCTCCGACAACTGCCACGAAAACAAACACGCCGGCCGGCACATTGTTAAACTTCCAATCCTTGGGCAGATTACTTGCGATCAGCAGCCCACTGATGATCGAAACAACGTGCATAATCAGCTGAATTGGCGTGAAGTCAAAGATCTTGAGCGGTTTATTTAGAACAATGACCTTATGCACTTGCGACATTTAGCTAATTACCTTCGTTCTCAAACCTGATAATTTCAACGCTAGAAGCTTCAGAGAGGCGCATCAACTTTCTAGCCATGTAGGCGTACTTTGCAGAAAGGCGGGGAATGGCCTGGCGAAAGTGCACTTTACTTGCTTCGAAATCGCCGGATCGCCTGAGCAATTCACCTATTAAGTATTCTATCTCCATACGCTGGTCGACAGGGCATGAAACGTCAAACAGAGACTTCCGGAACGAGTCTGCAGATAGTCGGCGATACTCGCGAGCTTGCGGATAGGCACGATTATCATCAGCACACCAGGCTGCGTTCAAATAGAGCAGCCCGACGTTGTAAAAGTCTCTTCCGCTTCTCTCTGCCGCGAGCGCTGCGGCACGGAATTGAAGATGAGGTGTGGAATTCGGCTGATTTAAGGTGGCAATTTCTTTAGTCGGTTCGAAACGCGCGGTCCAGTCAGCTCTTCCACAGCTTGGACAGGTGCAGACCGTGTACGGTTCGTACTGCTCCACCCGTCCTTCGAAGTCTTGCCTTAATTCGCTATTTCTTCGACCTGTGTCGATAGTCACGACAAGCTGACGGGAGTTGAATTTAACTCCACAACTTGGGCATTTGACTCCGATGTCTGCTAAGTACATTCCTCTCTTTCGGGAGCACGCTCATTGATGGTGAGCGGCTTCAGCGTGAGTTGCTTGATCTGACGATGATAAGTCGGGCAGCTTGCTGCATAGACTATCCTAGGATACGGATTTAGCGAATTTATGCAACCAGAATTACCCTAGTTAGGCTTCTCCTTCACCTTCAGGATTTTGACCTTCCTGGTATTCGGCCCACGACTCTTTCAACAGCTCCTGCTGCTTCTTCCGCTTTTCATCATCTGTCGTATAGCCACCTTGCTTGGTGCCCATCTCTAGTGGTCCCTTCTTGACGACGGGCGCTTGAGGTGGTTGAGGATGGCTTTGCTCTGGAGGAGTTTTAGGCTGCGGCTTGTTTTGCGGCTGCGGCTGTTGCTGACGTGGACGCAGTGCAGGCACTGGCACGAAGGCATTCAAGCCACCCGTCGGACGTTGTTGCGGCTGCTGGACCGGTCTGCTGTAGTCCGCGGACGAGGTTGGATGATTTTGCTGCTCGGTGTGACCCTGATAGCCCCAGTCCTGTTGTGGTTGTGCTCGTTCGTGCTCGATTGCAGTCGGCTCAACGTGATGGTGCTGCGGCTCATGATGTACACCCTCGTGTGGCGTCGGGGCACTGGCGAGATAGTTGTTCTCGACACTTCCGTATGACGAGCCGTAGCTAGTCGCGCTTTCAGTGCGGGTCTCATATCCGCCACCGCCACCACCGCCCGACTGGTCGAACGAGGCGTTCTGGTACGTGCCTTGCTGCTGCTGTTGCTGATATTGCGGGTCCTGCTGCTGTTGCTGCTGCTGGTACGATACCTGCTGTTGTTGCTGCTGCGCGTAATACGCCTGCTGGTCTTGCTGCTGTTGTTGTTGAGCAGCGTATTGAGCGTATTGTTGCTGAACCTGGGCCTGTTGAGCAAATTGCGCCTGGTCTGCAAATTGCCGTTGATCGTTTTGCTGCTGCTGCTGTGCTTGTTGCTGCGCGGCAGAAGTGTCAACCCGATATTCACTAGCACCACCACCGCCACCACCTTGAGCTGGTGCCCATGTGTGACTTTGGTTGTCGTAGCTGTAGGCTACAGGCTGTCCAGCAGACCCAGCTCCGGCCCATGTCTGAGCAGAGTTGTCATAGTAGACACTGCCATTGGTGCCTGATGCGTAATACGTTCCACCGCCACCATCACTGGACGAACCTGGCGAATAGTAGACAGGTGCCTGATTACCGGCGGATGCATACGTACCCGTGCTGGTGTCATACGTGATTGAGCCGTTCGTACCGGCTGCGCTCCAACCGTAGCCGCCATTCGATGTCTGGCCATAGGACAGAGGTTGAGTGGTGCCAGAGGCTTCGAAGCGCTGGTTTTGCTGGTCATAAGCGACAGTGTAGTTCGAATTGGAAGCGTACCACTGGTCACCAGTAGCGGTGACAGATTGTCCTCCGGCAGTCTGGAATGACTGTGCTCCGGCGTTGTATGCGATCTGTCCATCTGGGGTCGAATAGCCGCCGGTCTGCGTGTTATATTGCAGGCCTGCGTTCGATCCGGCTGCTTCCATTTGTTGGCTGCTCGTGTTGTAGGCGATCTGGTTATTCGTATCGTTGGCATACCAACTGCCATTTTGATACGAGACCGCAGCACCACTACTTGGACCATTACCGGCAACTTCAAATGAGTTCTTGGCGTTGTCGTAATAGACCTGGCCACCGGCTGCACTGTAGGTGCCGCCGCCACCACCGTAATCATTGTTGGCACTGTAACTGACTTGAGAGCCCGCTGAATAGTTCGATCCAGCCATGTACAGATTGTTATCGGATGGGTTGAGGACGACCGAGCCGTTTGAGCCAGAGCCGTACCATTGCCCATCGTTACCAGTCTGCACTGGTGCACCATTGGTGGTGCTAACAAAGCTGTTCTGATCCTGATTGTAGCGAATGGCGCTGTCGTTCTGCGCAGTGTAGGAGTTGCCATCGTAGTTCAGCTGCACGCCTTGTGGTGTAGTGAATCCACCACTACCACCGTTTGCGCTCTGGTCATAGACGACATTGCCACCACTGTTGGACGTGTACCACGATTGTGTACCGTTGTCGTACGTGACAGGTACGGCACCACTTGAACATGGTGCAACCCAGTCGCCGTTCGAGCCCATGGTGATACCGTTCGGTTGACCTTGTGCATTGGTCGCTTGCCATTGCTGCGTTTCGGTGTCGAAGCGAGCCATTGGCGTGCCGCTGTTGGAATTCAAAGCGTAGACATCACTGGTTGGTGAGAATCCAGGCGCAAAGTTTCCATGCGAGTCAACGAGATTACCTGATATCGGCACACCGGCAGCATCTACCAGGTTTGGTAGTCCACTACCGACGGTGTTAGCAATGCCATCCAAACCGTTGGTTGGCAGAGATTGCATCGAACCGTTAGCCATCATCTGAGCAAAGGTCTCGTTAGTTGGCTGACCGGTGCTTGGATTATATGTAGTGCCGATGTTCATCGACGGATCTGCACTCATTACTCCATTAGCCGCTAGGCTGCTCAGATTGGTGAGATTCGTATTCGAGAAGTCGATCGGCGCTCCGGTCAGATTGTTATTTAAAGTACCGTCAGCACCGAAACCGATCGCAGGCATTCCGTTTGCACCGGTTTGTCCGGAGGCGAATTGCTGAATGGCGCTGAAATCAGCGTTAGAGAGTCCGGCTCCGCCTTGTGCGTAGAGCTGTTGTACGTCGCCTGCAACCGCTCCGAGTGCTCTGGAGGTCTGCGGATCGAGTCCGTTGATTCCATTTGCTCCTTGCTGCGCAAGAGCGGCAAGCTGACTTGGATCACCGTGCTGAAGCGCCTGCATGGCGTGGTTCAGTTCACGATGAGCGGCACTATTTGGATCGGCCAACTGCTGCTGCAAATTAGCCATAGCTTGCGGATTGACTTGCAGATGACCGTTGTTCATATGCAAACCAAGTGCATTGGCACCACTGCTCAACGAGTTAGCGTTGATTTCGCCACCACCACCAAGATGATTCGCATTATTAGTAGATGCGAACGTGAATGGTGAGTTGCCGCCACCGGTGAATGAAGCCGGCATAACGCCGCCACTCTCACCAGATCCAGGACCGCCGACCAGATTATTGCCGAGATTGCCGCCTTGACCAGGAGGTAATCCAGCTTCGTGTCCGACTCCCGCAGTATTACCTACCCCACCAGCTCCATGATTGGCTGTCAGAGCAGCATTGTGCCCTCCACCCGTATTCAATGAGCTGGATAGTGGCATACCACCATGGTCGCCACTCAGCCCTGGAATGCCTGAAGCATTACCCATGACGCCCGAGTGAGCGTTCTGCGCAGAAGCACTACGCAATGCAGAGTTGAGACCAGCTGCTCCTCCACCCGGATGAGCACCACCAGCGGTATGCGCACCACCAGGGGTTCCTCCCGGGGCTCCGGCATGAGCACCAGCTGCTCCAGCCGCTCCTTGGCCGCCACCACCTGCGGCGGCACCGCCGCCAGACATGGCTTGCTGAACTGCGTTCGAAACACCGCTGGACCCACCTTGGCAGACCAGAGACGTAAAGTCGAATGCATATTTAACGCAAACGTTAGCGAGGAAGTTCAGGGCAGACATGATTACAGTACCGGAGTCACCGACACCGCGGAAACATGCCATGAGTAACACTGTCGTATTCCAGAACAAACTCCAGAAACAGAGAGTCACTACACCTTCAATCCAGCTTGGCAGTGCGCCTCTTAGACGCTGCATAGGCCAGACCCAGAGAGCAGCGGCGATAGGCCCCATGCACCACAGGTAGTACAAAAATGCCATCTGGAATGCGCACATGACGTTCCAAGTGCCTGTCAAACCGGCGTTGGCACCGTTCATCATCAAACGCGTAATCTTCTTAGCGTCACGAACTCGTTCATCAGGAGTTCTTGTTTTGTCGATCTTGGCGCATGGGTCATATTGGCGCAAGTTCAAGGTCAAGGCTTCGTAGGGGTCCCAGGCTGTATTGCCCTGACCAGTAGGAGGATTTTCTGCGGCGATCACGGCGTTATCGTTTCTATCAGCTGGGTTGACAGGGAACGCTCTCTTCTGCGCACACTGAGCATCTTCATACATGTCCGAACCGAAGATTCGTTTGTATTCATCTGCAATCGTGAACGTGATTGAGTTCGAAACGTCGATACCGTAGTTGATGACAAGGAAAGTAGCTGGAATCAAGAAGATGGCAATAATGGAACGCAAGATGCCTTCAAAAGGATTGGTATCACCCAATACAGGCGATCCTTGCGAGACAATTGCTTTCACTTGAGCGAGCACCGCTCCTGGCAGCAAGAGCAAAATTGCCATCGGAATGAACAACTGGTCTCTGATTTTTTGCCAACGGTTGCCAGCTTCAGAAGTGAAGTTGGTCAAGTACTTCTTAGTAAAGTCGATCGCACTCTGAGCCTGATTAACCGATGCTGAAGCAGCGCTGTTGGCTGCAGAAGTAGCCTGCATACCAGCGGTGGCTGTACTTGCCCACATGATTTTTTCAGGGTCGAACGCTTGCTCCAACATTCTGTTCTGGTTGTAGCGTTGAATTACCTGGAACTGTGTGTCAGAGACTGGATAGCCAAATGTCTTGAACATATCGTCGTTGACCATCTCGTCGCGCTTGGTAGGCACGGCTGATGTAGCCGTCGGAATCATCACAGGCCATGTATAAACAGGACCTGATTTGTGGTGCATTACCGAACCAGGACCAACAGACTTCTTGTCCTTGATCTGATCGTGACCGCCCATTTCGGTGGGACCACCTTCACGAGCGGCAGGGAATCTTTGGAAATACATTTCCCGTTGGAAAGCGGCATAACCTGGGTTGACGTCTAAGTCACCCCCGGCGGGTTTCTGTGCTCTGGCGCTACCAGTCACCGCATATGACACCATTAACAGCGCAAGGACTCTTATAATTAGAGTAGCAGCCGTTCTTTTAACGTTCATACAATCTATCCTCATCTCTGGCATCTCAGGGGGAAAAGTTTAAGCGTAGGCTGTCGGAGGCGGGGTCTGGTCGTTGTTCCCCTTGTTGTCTGTCGGTCCCTGGTTGGGTGGATTTTCTTTACCACCCGAGTTCGAGGAGCCCGTACCACTGGCTGCTGCCAGTGAAGCCACTTGAATCGTAGAATCGCCTGAGCTGCCACCACCGCTGGTGTTACCGCCGCCCTGGCCTTGGGACTCGCCCTGTCCACCACTCGTTGTAGGGTTGGACATTGCCACCATATTGGCGCTGCCACCGCCTTCGTTTCCGCCTCCAGTGCCACCGGCACTTGGAGGGTTGCCTTCACCACTGTTGACGCCGAGGCTAGCCATTTGCACCTGCGCTTCAGGCATGGCGTTCGAAACATCGTTCGTAGACGCATTGCCATTAACAGCAAGTGATGCCTCATTAGAAGGTGTGAGGGAAGCTGATTCCGGCATTGAAGTTACCGGCATGTTTGGAGCCGCATTTTGTGCAACCTCTTGGTTTGCACTGTTGCCCTGAGAATTGCTCGACGTCGGCGGTTGCGACGTCGTGGGCTGATTAGAAGTAGGAACCGGAGAGCTCGTCGAAGGTGATGCATTGGCGAAATTCGCGCTTGGCGGCGGAGTTACGTTGTTGCTCGTCGTGCTCGTGTTGCTACCTCCACTTGAGTTGTTGGCACCGGCGATCGCACCCGTGCCCTGATACATGCCCGACGCCGTACCGGTCGGACCGTTGGAAGCCAGAGCCATTGCTTGCGAAACTTGTTGCATTGGTTGCAAGGCCTGGTTAATTTGACCTTGCATCGCTTTGACTTGCCCGGCTGGCATGCCACCAGCTTGAGCAGCTTGGCCCATCGCTCCGGAAGCACCCTTCATCATCGACTGACCAGCAGCATTAGCGGTCTCAAACGCTTGTGCGGGGTCGAAACTCCAGGGATTGAACGGTACCCACATCATCAGTCCTAGCAGGCACGTGAACACAGCGACTTCCCATTGCAAGTTGCTGGCACCACCTGAATCTTGGATATAGAGGATTCTCTGCGTCATGATCGCAAGCAGAACCATCCAATAGAAGCGCCACAGTGAGACAACGATGACAGCGTTGACCCAGTTCGAAAAAACGTCTGTGAACAACTTCTGTCCTGAACTAGCCTGAATTCTAGGCCACGCGAAGAACGCTGCTGCCAGCGGTCCTAGCAAGTAGAGATAGCACACGAAGACAAGCTGATACGCCCCCAGCACTATCACGGCAGACGAAAATAAGTACGTCGCCATGTTAAACATGGACTCCATCGCAGAGCTTAACCACGTCTGGTTCTCAGCCACGGTTTGTCCTTCGGGAGTATCGCTACCGAGACCTTCACCTGAGGCACCGAGGAAACTCGCTAGAGAGTTGAATGCACCCTGCAGGGCTCCACCCACCAGAGGAATGCCACCAAGGAAACCGCTGATGCTGCCGAGGAAGCCTCCGCCTCCCTGTTGTTGCCCACCAGCTCCCGCTCCTGCTCCAGCTCCGCCGTTTTTCGCGGCGCCGTTAGCGGTGATAGCATTGTTGACCTTGTCTAGAGGTGTGTTGTAGGTCAACTCTCGAGACCAGTCAAATATCAGTTGCAGGTCCACCCAATCTTTGACGCTGTAGGCCATGGAGTTGCCAACGTCAATTGAGTAACTGACGATCAACTGTGTAGCTGGAATCAAAAAGACGGCAATCATCGAACGCAGAATTCCTTCAAACGGGCTCGATTGATCTTCAGCATTGAGCTTGAAGCCTTGCACGATCTGGCTTTTGACTTGGGTTATCACTGCACCAGGCAGCAAGAAGAGAATTGCCAGCGGCACAAAAACGAATTTGTACATCTGCTGAACCATCCAAACAGCCTGCGGCACAGTTTTGTTCGGGTTGTCTGCAGCTGTCGGAACACCTGATTGTTCGTTAGCGATGTTGATTAGAGCGCCAACTTGCGCACCGCCGCCACCACCACCGCCACCACCACCACCGTTGCCACCGTTGCCGTCAGCTTGCACGATACGTGCTGTAGCTTGTTTGAAAGCCGCTTCTGAAGAGCCTGCTAAAACGTTAGCCATAGAAGCCGTTTGCAGCTGACCCTGGGTCGTCGCTGCCCACTGGAAGCGCTCAGGATCGCAAGCCAACTCCAACATACGTTGATTGTTCTCTCTGTCAATCATTTGATACTGAGTATCAGAACAAGGCAGACCGAAAGTTGTCAGTGTGTTTTGGAAAAGTTCAAGGTCTCTCATCGTTTTAGGCTGATCGAGAGCTTCCATCTTTGTCTGAGCATATTGAATCAAAGAATCGCCCTGACTGGCATACTGAGGTTGATGCAGCGGATCGGCGCCAGGCAAGTAGTGGCCAGGTTGTCCGAAAGGCTTAACCATGATGTCGTAAGCCAAGACTTTGACTGCGTCACCGGCGCCGGTCAGCTTGGACTTTTTGATGTTCGACTGAGTACCGCTGGCACTGCTGCCAGTGCCTGCTCCAGAAGTGGTAGCACCGGTGGTCTGATTTCTTCCAGCTCCACCGTTTCGGCCACTGCCGTCACCAGTGTCGCCGTTGCTCTGACCG
This sequence comes from Candidatus Obscuribacterales bacterium, assembly GCA_038322035.1. Taxonomy (GTDB): domain Bacteria; phylum Cyanobacteriota; class Vampirovibrionia; order Obscuribacterales; family Obscuribacteraceae; genus PALSA-1081. Next base: position 1,970 of record JBBQFO010000125.1, on the reverse strand, counting down.
CTAGAAATCTTTTCGAGAGTGTCGCAATCCCACGCTTTTTGCATGAAAGGCATACGTTTTCCACAGTTGACACGAATGTCATAAGCTGTGTTCGGGTTGACGTCATCAATGTTGCCACCAGCATTGGTGACAAGGTCATTAGGAGCGGCTAAACCCGCCGTCGCTGTTCCCATCATGAGCGCAAAGGCAGGCAAAATAGCCGCGAAGGCCTTTTTGTAGTTGCTGCTCTTAGTAAGTGTGGGTGTATTCATTATCTTCCTACCTGAAATGGGTCATGCATCGCGCTTTTACTGTTTTCGACTCATTTGAATAGTCTTGCCGCCCTCGGACAGACTGACTGCTAGTCTTTCGTTCCAAGGTCGTCCAAAAATCGTGATCGTCCCTTTAACCTCCTGATTAGGCTGAACCATCGTTTGATCGAAGTCAGCGCGAACTGCTGCTTCGGAAAGTTTATGGTTGCCTTCGGAGATGGAGATAACATCAGGGCTGAAGCTAAAGTTGTTAGCGCCGCCGTTTCTTATGCTCACAGTCAAAATTGATTTGCGAGCGGTTACGTTTACGTTCTTAAGTTCGAAGCTTATACCGCTTGGAGCCAGGGGCACGGGCTCGCTAGAAGCGGAGCTTTCCGATGCTTCAGGAGCTGGCGACAGATCAGCTGTCTTCTCTTTTGAAGCGGAATCTTTCTTACCTTTCTTCTTTGACTCTTTCTCCTTTTTATTTTCAACAGGAGCAGATGCCACTTTGGTATCTACTGTTGCTGCTGCTGGAGCCTCTTTCTTCTTTTCGTTGCCGCCACCACCACCGAAGTGGAACATTCCGAACATGCCACCACCTGAATTCCCAGCTTTCGAATTACCGGAAGAATCTCCTCCGGAAGATGCAAGTGCATCGCTGGTTGGGGTAACACCGGAGACCTTGCTGATGATGTATTTTGCCGCTTGCGGTCCGGCAATCATGGACAGTTCAGTCTGGGCTGACTTCATATCGTCTTTAGACGAGTCAGCATCGGACTGAGCCTGAGACTGGTCAGCAGCGGCACGTTGTTGCTCTGAGGCAGAGCTGGCAACTTCCGCTTCTTGCTTTCTTGCCGCTACGGTTTGTTGGGCAAGGGCATATTTGTTGTAGCTGTAAAGGTAACGATAATAAGCTTGAACAAGGTCTGACTGTACTTTTCGAACTGGTTGCAGGATGCGCTTGTCGAGCGTGCTGTTTTTGAAAACTGCGTCGACTTGTCGTTGCGAGATCGAGAAACTTCCCCTTGTAGTTTCAGCGGGAAGACCAATGTCCACCTGTCCGAGCTGTTGGGCGAACTTTTCGTCTTTCATTAGTAGTGACATCGAATTGCTCTTCAGAACTCCGTTCCAGAGAGCTTTCAAATCATCGCGTTGTTTATAAGACGAACGTGCTTCCATACCGGTCGGTGTAATCGGTACGAAGTTAGCGCGTTTCTTCTCTTGCGCACCGCCTTCATCGTCATCTGATGATGAACGGGGTCCGGTAGCGAACGGGCTACCCGACGGTCTGGCCAGGGCAACCTGCGGTGCAGGAGGGACGAACCCGCCTTGCATCTGAGGCATCTGAGGCATCTGCATTTGTGGATACGGTATCGCATAAGGATTCATGTATGGATTGGCGTACATCGCACTAGGATCCATCGGCATACCAGCTGGCATACCAACGTTTGCTTGAGTTGATAAAGTCACTGCCGGTGGTGGCGGGACCAAACCGCCGGCCATGCCCACACCAGAAGGTGCACCACCGCCGTAAGTCATGGTAGTTGGCGCACCGATCGACGAAGACCCGCCACTTGGAACAGGAATCGGAGACGAGTTGGATGGAGTGGCAGGACTGAAGATCGGTCCGTTTGCATTGGCAACTTCTTCGGCTGGTGGAGCAATCGGGTCCATCGAGACTTTCGGAAGAATTCGACCCATACCATCGGCATTGGACTGGCTATCAGCTCTTTGAGC
>JBBQFO010000124.1:0-13571 GCA_038322035.1 Candidatus Obscuribacterales bacterium | reverse complement strand
GGCACTGCAAAGCTGTTCGGCAAGCTTGATCACTTGCTCAACGGTCAGTGGACCATGCCTTTCAATCAGATCGGCCAGTGTAATACCTTCCACGTTTTCCATAACGATGTATGGCGCCGACTGATCAAAATTAAAGGCGTGTAGTCGAACAATGTTCGCATGGTCAAGCTTGGCGATCGCCCTGGCTTCGCGTCGAAAGCGGGTAAGCGCCTTAGGGTCGCGCACCCGATCCTCAAAGAGCATCTTCACAGCCACTGTGCGCTCGACCAACAAGTCCAAACAGCGATAGACGCTGCTCATTCCACCTGTGCCTAGTTTGGAAAGCACTTTAAATTGACCGGCTATGACATCGCCCGCATTCAATTCAGCAGGCGGTGAAAAATCTTGTGGTGTACAGTCCACCACTAGCGGAAGGCTAATTTTGGGTTCTATGCTGTTGTGCAAATTAGTAAATCCAGAGCTCTATAAAGATTTAAAACTGTGTTCATTACCAAGATCGAACCAAACTACATTTAAAAGGATGAATTAAGCAATTTATTGGGACCGAATAGAACCCTCAACAGTGCTGGATTTGGAGGCTGTAAAAGGTCGCTATCGCAGCGCTGCATGGGAAAACCACGTATTCCTCAGTCACTAAATTGTCACAGACCTTGAATAATAATTGTGTTCAATTCAGGCGAGGAAATGCCCTATGTCCCACCAGATTGAAGAAAAAGCAGAACGGTTGGTATTTGACTTAAATCACTCGCGAGCTTATGACGCCGCAAACGTTTTGAGACAAGAACTGCAATGTGATCCGCGCGAAGCGCTAAGTCTCATTCGCATCGCCAATCAATGGAAGGATCCCAGCAGCCCGGAGTGCATCGTCGTTCAAAACGGCAACGTTATGGTGCGCGACGATTGGAATGGCACTCAAGTTTATGCAGGACGATTGCCAGGTTATGGACGCGATCAAGATGATTGTGACGATAATTGGCGTTATAACAACGGACGCAATGACGATTGGCGCTACAACAACGGTAATCGTAGTGATGATTGGCGCTATCACAATAGACGAGACGACGATTACAACAACGGGCGTAACGACGATTGGCGTTACAACAACGGACGCAACGATGATTGGCGCTACAACAACGGACGTAACGATGATTGCGATGATTACCGCTATCCTGTTTATCGCCAACCAAGCATCTACATTCCAGACTGCTACGACAATGGCAGGGGCAGGGGCAACGACAGACTGGGCACCGGCATCGCAATCGGTGTCGTCGGTGGGCTAATTCTAGACCAAGCTCTGAACCACAATCGCAATGGCAGTTACCGGGTAAGAGGCAGCTGGTAGACAGACCAAGCAAACGGATTTCCGCTGCAAGAGCAGGGTTAATTCCCTGCTCTTCTATTTGGATTAACACACAGTCCAGCGAGAACCAGACTCACTGCACTAGTCCAACTTCTGAAGTATTGCTTTCTCGCGTTCCTTGAAGGCAACTGCAACTTGCAGCTTTTCGATGTGCTGGGCAACTGTCTTTTGTCCTTGTTTGACTGGGTGAGCCTTCAAGAATTCAGTTGCTTTGTCCAAATACTCTTTCTCCACGAAGCCGGTTATGCCTTCAAACATTCTCGTCAGAGAAACTTCAGGGAATGTTTTCGTGATCTGCTCCCAGTTTTCGTTGATGAATTTCCAGGAGACCGCTCGGCCAAAAGGATTCATCATTACATTCCGCACCAAATACGGTGCGTTCTGAGTGCGCACTTCTCCGTTCAGGGTCTTGTCGAGGGTTTGCTTAAGCAGTTTTTCATTGCGGAAAGAGGCTAGGGCATACATAAAACGATCTTCTTCTTGCGGTGTTGACGCAGTTTTGAATTCATGAACGAAGCTGCTGTATCTGTCGTCGCCGCCGGTGTGAGCAAGAATGGCGACCAGGGCTGGAGCGATGTCTGGAGAGACTGCGTTCCTGTCCTTCATAAAGCGGTCGAAAAGTTCGATCGCCGTCTTCTGGACTTCTTCGTCTTCACCCAGAGTGCCAAGAGCACCGATGATCATGCCTCGAAGTTGCTTAGTCAGCTCATCTTCGTGAGGTTTATTTTCCCATCCGAATCGCTTGTAGGCTTTGGCAAATAGAGCTCTGGTCAGTTTTTGCAGCGGTTCGAATGTCTTTGGCGAGCTGCCGTCGGCAGTCAATCGATCCAAATAATGCAAAGAACCGATGATTACGGTCCAAACATTTTTGTCACGTTCTTCTGTGAACAATTTGATCATGTCGATGTATTGCTTCAGAGGCATCAGTCCAGCGAGCACTGCTGCCCAACTGTCATTTACTAGATTGAAGCGTTCGATCGGGGCAAACTGATTGATATTTGTGGTGATCGTTTTCAACAGATCAGCGGCGTACTGAACTCTGTAAAAGCCGTGACCACCTTCATTGACGACTACCCATTCCAGTTTTGCCGGAAGATCGATTGTCGTTGATGGCTCGGTGAGAAGCAACTTCTTCTCCATCAATCCATCTGCAGTACGAGCTTTAAGCATGATCGGCACATGGAATAAAGTCTTCTTCTCAGGGGCGTTCTCACCGAAGTACATGAAGCGCTGTTGGCTCAACTTCAGGGTTTTGCCGTCGTTGAGTGACTCAACCGTGATCAAAGGATGTCCTTCCTGGTAGATCCAAGAATCCATCATCTGTCGAACTGGCTCCTTCGTGGACTCTTCGATGGCATCCCACAAATCCGTGGTTTCGGTATTTGCGTATTTATGCTTACTTAAGTACAAGCTGATCCCTCTGCGGAATGGCTCTGCACCAAGGTATTGTTCAAGCATGCGCAAAACAGAAGCACCTTTCTCATAGGTGAGAACATCAAACATGCCCTGCGCTTCTTCCGGACGCTTAACGGGAAACTCGATTGTTCGCGTCGCTTTTAGACCATCCGTTGAAAAAGCTGAGGCGCGCGAGACGCCAAATGATTCCCAACGTTTCCAGCTCGGCTTCCATGAATCGACCGCGAGCATTTCCATAAACGTGGCGAATGCTTCATTCAACCAAATGCCATTCCACCAGCTCATTGTCGCTAGATCGCCAAACCACATGTGGGCAATCTCGTGAGCGATGACATCGGCGACACGTTCTTGTTCAGCATGTGATGCGGTTTTTTCATCGACGAGCAGCGCTGTTTCACGGAAGGTGACCGCTCCCAAATTTTCCATCGCCCCAAAGGCGAAGTCAGGTATGGCGATGAATTCCAACTTATCGCCTGGATATTTGAGACCATAATAGGCGTTGAAAAACGTGAGCGAATGAGCGGCGATGCCTTCGGCAAATTTTGCCAAATTCAATTTTCCTGGTCGAGCCCAAACGCGGATCGGCGTGCCATCTGCATCAACTACTTCGGTCGCCTCAAACTCACCGACGATAAAAGCAACGAGATATGTCGACATCTTCATCGTGTCGTTAAATCGGACAACTTTCTTTCCGCTCGGTAACAGCTTTTCGGCGCGTATCTTGGCGTTCGAAATCGCCGTCAAGTGTCGATCGACGATCAAGGTGACTCTGAAAACAGCTTTGAAATCCGGTTCATCGAAACATGGAAAGGCGCGACGAGCATCCGTTGCTTGCAATTGAGTGCTGGCAATTACTTTGGTTTGCCCCTCGGAATCCTTGTATGTGCTGCGATAAAAACCGTGCAACTTGTCGTTCAAAATTCCCTTGAATTTTATATTCAGCCTCCAGGAGCCGGCTTGCAACGATTCAGGGAAGGTGAGGATAGCGCGCTCATTTGCTTCGTCCATACGAATCTGCGCCGGAATATTTTTCTGTTGATTGTTAATGACAAAAGCGCCCTGCAGCTCAAGTTCAATCGAGTTCAAGACAATTTCGCGAACAGGCTCGGCGACTGTCAGGTGAATCAGCTCCTCACCGTCGAATCTAAAATTGACCAGATCAGGCTCGATTTTAATCTCGTATTTTTCAGGTACCACATTGCGTGGCAGCCTATACGATAAGGTTTCCGGATCCATCACAGCGGTTGTGTCCTTTGACATCAATGCTTCCGACCCTCACTTTTTCAGCAGGTAGCAAATAAATGAGAGAGAGGTTAGCATATTAGGCAATCGTTTTGATCTAAGTCAGTTTTGCTCAGTTCGCCACAATGAGCCAAAGCTGCAAGGGTTCTCATGGCGGCAATCCCTTAAGAAAAAAGGAACAGGCAGATGGTAGAAGTGCAATTCGTGAAGACCCAAACAATCCAGCAGCTCGGTCAGCAACTGCGTGTGGACAGCATCCGCGCCACGACGCAAGCAGGGTCTGGTCACCCGACTTCTTCAATGTCGGCTGCCGACTTGATGGCTGTCTTGATGGTCAAATACCTCAAGTACGATTTTGACAAACCTGAAAACCCAAACAACGACCGGCTCATATTCTCTAAAGGACACGCAGCCCCACTGCTGTACGCGATGTACAAAGCCGCGGGAGCAATCAGCGACGAAGAGCTGCTCACCTTGCGAAAATTCGGCAGCCGCCTTGAAGGTCACCCAGTACCGAAGATTTTGCCTTGGGTTGATGTCGCTACCGGATCGCTTGGGCAAGGGCTGCCAATGGGTCTTGGCATGGCTCTGAACGGAAAATATCTGGATAAGCTGAACTATCGCGTCTGGGTTTTGCTCGGCGACAGCGAGATGGCTGAAGGTTCTGTCTGGGAAGCTTTGATGTCCGCTTCTTATTACAAGTTGGACAATATCACAGCCATGTTGGATATGAATCGCCTCGGCCAACGCGGTGAAACCGAATTGGGCTGGGATTCCCGCACCTATGCAGAAAGAGCACGAGCCTTCGGTTGGAACGTCATAGAAATTGACGGACACGATTATGACCAGATCGATCAGGCCCTTGGTCAATCGCAAGCATGCAAAGGTCAGCCAACCTTCATCGTTGCCAAGACGGAAAAGGGTCACGGCTTCCCTGAAATTGCTAACAAGGATGGTTGGCACGGTAAGCCACTCAGTCCTGAACAAGCTGTACAAGCGATCGAAATCTTGGGCGGCATTCAAAATTCCGTCATCAAAGTTCAGAAACCTGAGCCAGTGACGACGAAATTGCCTAGCACGACTCGCACAGAACCATTCCAGGTACCAAAATACGACAAACCAATTGCCACAAGAGAAGCTTATGGTGATGCCTTGAAGGCGCTTGGCGCCTGCATGGAAAACGTTGTCGCATTGGACGCAGAAGTTGGCAATTCCACCTACTCGGAAAAGTTCGGCAAAGTTTACATGGATCGTTTCTTTGAAATGTTCATTGCCGAGCAGCTGATGATCGGGGCGGCTGTTGGTCTATCGACTCGCAACAAAATTCCGTTTGCGTCAACGTTCGCGGCTTTCCTCAGTCGCGCCTATGACTTCATCCGCATGGCGGCAATCAGTCGAGCCAGACTTTGCCTGGCAGGCTCACATGCCGGTGTCTCCATTGGTCAAGACGGTCCATCGCAAATGGCTTTAGAAGATCTCTCAATGATGCGCTCAGTTCATGAAAGCGTTGTCTTCTATCCATCTGATGGCACCTCAACTGCTCATCTGCTCGATTTGATGTCCCAATACAACGGCATCTCATACATGCGCACAACACGTGAGAAGACGCCAATTCTCTACAAGGTTGACGACAAATTCGAAATTGGCGGCAGCAAAGTCTTGAAGAGTTCAAAGGACGATAAAGCGACAGTAATTGCTGCCGGTATCACCCTGCATGAAAGCCTCAAAGCTTATGATGAGCTGCAGAAAGAGGGCATCAACATCCGCGTGATCGATTTGTATTCAGTCAAACCAGTTGATGCAAAAACGATCAAAACCGCTGCCAAAGAAACCGGTACGCTTATTGTCGTGGAGGATCACTGGCCGGAAGGTGGTCTTGGCGATGCAGTGCTGGAAGTCTTTGCTGCTCAAGGCACGTGGAAATCTGATGGTAGCACCAATGGTGCCTCCGGCAGCCCACGTGTGATCAAGGTAGCGGTGCGCACCATGCCCGGATCAGGTACGCCTGAAGAGCTTATGGATGCTGCCGGAATATCTGCTAAGCACATCATCACCGCGGTCAAATCGCTAAAGATCTAAGATCGCTGGCTGGACACTCCAGGGGACGTTGTCCTACTAGTCGTCAAGAAAACGACTGGGCGATAAGCTGCCTTATGTTCCTGAAGCTAATCAAGCCGAATGGTTGCTTCCATTTCCGGACGGGAGCAATCTACTATAAAAGCGCCGAAACGCTTCATATCTAACGCCTCAATGGGAAATATCAATAACTCGACCGGGATTTCAGTACCATCTTTTTTTAATGCCGGTGCCCGGATAGGCTTGTTCAAGACAGGGCCTTCCTTGGTCGTCATGTAGCGAAAGAGCCCTTTCATATGAGCCTCGCGATATCTCTCAGGAATTATAATCTCAGCCAGTGGCTTACCGACAACTTCCTCTTTGTCCCACCCGAAAAGATCTGTAGCCCGGCTCGTCCACTCCGTAATCAGGCTCGCTTCATTGATCGCAATGAAAGCATTATAGGCATGATTGAGAACAATTTTGTTTAGTGATTCTTGTTGTCGCAGAGCATAGTCAGCTTCACGTTGTGCGATTACGGTCGCTAGATAGATGCCCAGTTTTTCGTAAAACAAGCCCTGTGAGTCCCGCGTGTCGAGGCTTTCGAAGCTAAAAAACTCGCATACAGCGGTAATGAAAGGCCCGTTCTTGAGAGGGAAAGCAAAGCCACTCTTGATACCGGATTTAATGGCGACTGATTTGCGCGTAAAATCGAGACCCTTTTCAGTATTCAGATCTGGGATAAAAATAGGTAATCCCGTTGACCAAACGCGTCCGCCTAAACCAACTCCTTTGCTCAGGCGCCTATCAAGGCTTGCCTGCCTGAAATCAGGCAAAGAAAATGTTGAATGATACCAATCCGTGCACGTAACTACATTGTCATCGCTGCGAACGATCCAGAATTGACCAAGAACACAATTATTCGCGCGAGAAATTATTTCCAACGAGCGGCGAACCACATGTTCGATGCTTCCTGGTTCATTTGCCAGTGATGCCAGGCTTGTCATAAGGTCAAGCTGACAAGCCTTTTCAGCCAGTTGCTTTTTTAGCTGTTCTAACTGGGACAACATTACGGCTTCTGACATTTTGGTGAGTATCCAGTTACACGGAGTTCAAGTCGAAAAGAATACATCGTTTTCAACAATCCTGCTTTCGAATCTTATTTTTAAGCCTTCCAGAAACTTGCCGGCAGGATTGGTGATGATGCCACATCGGCGCTCAACGTTTAACTCGCCCGGCATCTCAAGCGCCAAAATTCCTCTCATCTGGAGGTGGACCGACGTTGCTTCGACATTAGTCGTTCTAAAAGATCCATTGTTCGGCGCGTAATAGCTCGACAGCGATCTCGCGTATTTTTTCCGCGAAAGCGAATTGTTTGAGCTCGAGCTCATTGAGTGTCTTAAGGTCGACGTGCCCGTTGTCATCGCGATCAGGATACTTCAGGGATGTGTTCCAATAAGGTAATTTACCTGCGCCCGGTTCGATCGTATCTTTCGGGTTGAAAGGTATGCTGCCGTTTGCATCAAACCAATCCTGCAAGATGGTGCCAACGTGCTCCACCGCTTTGTCGGTGTAGTGACGCCCAGCATCGGATATTCTCTTGTGTTCAACAGTGAACAAGTCGGGATCCTTGTCGTGCGCTTTTTCGATCGCTTGCAAAACCTTATCGATACCAGTTGTAGACGTTTCTCTCGGTCCACAGATGATGCCGCTGAAGAGCTCGCGCATGATTGCCGTTACTCTCTCCACTGCGGTCTTAGTTCTTCTCAATCCGGAAATCGCTAGCGAGTGCACTTCGGGACGAATGACACGGAAGGAATCGGCAAAACTATTGACCGCTGAATCCAACGAGTGCAGCACGGTTGGATCTTCGAAAATGGCTTCGGTATCCGGCCCCCGAATCAAGGCTATCTTGGCAAAACCTTCGGGATGATTGTAATTAATCGAGTGATCGCCGGCAATGACAGCATGAGCAATCTTCGAATCTGGATTTTCCGGATGCGGCACATACCATTCGTCGATTTCAATCAAGGCTAGAAGCCGTCGCTCCTCTGGATTAAAATCAATTTTTGTCAGCTCTGAATTGAGATGTTCTTTGTTGAACGGGTCGGAAATTTTACTGTATATGCTCGTCAAATCGCCATTATGCCCCGCACCACATACGGTATCACTCTTAACCTCGTCCCGACCTTGCAATTTTTTACTAATGAGAATGGATACCACCCGAGCCATAAATTCAGGCGGGGCGATCTGGTGCTCTCTAACCGCTCTGACAATGCGTTCGATACTGGCTAGATCTTCCGGATCCCGAGGGTCCAAGAAATAAGACAGCGCTTGGGCTGCTCCCTGGGCACCATGAATGTTGTGAACAATGAAATTTCGCTGAGTCTTGATCGAGTCAGAAAATATCGAAGCAATCAGGGCGTCTCGAGTGTCACCGGCGTTCAAGCCAAGCAGATTAGCGGCTTCCAGAACCTGGTCGATTTCGGCGCGGATGTGCTTCCAGTTCATGTTCCACTGATAGCCGCCGCGACGCGGTGCATTGGCGATTGATGGATCAATATTTTCCATGCGCAAGAAGGCTTCACGCACTACAGCAAGGCACTTCCAAATCAGTTCCTTATCTGCCGAAGAAAGCTTCTTATCAGCCTCAAATTTGGCATAAACATCCGTTACCTTGCCGTCGATACCAAGAACCGGCACATCCGACAAATCTTTGCGCATCGCTTTTATCGACAGGGCAAGATCCGTCGGCGGTTCAAAATAGGATTTGAATCGATGATTATCAGTCAGTACCTGCATTTTTTGCTTAGCTGCTTGCTCGCTTAACATCGGCTTCAGAGCTTGCCCCTTGGTTGGCACGGTAAAACTCCGGTCGTTGACCGTCGGAAGGGACTTCGTGCGCGGACGCTTGCTGCTGGTCATACAGAACTTTCTAGTGCAAGGCAGAGGCTCTTCGATTGTTTCGAATATGCCCGGTCACCAGTTTAATCAACCTTGATGTGCAAATGGTCCCTTATTTATGGACGGCTTAACAATTTTGCTCCCTGTTGTCGAGGTGTAATGCTGTTCCTGGCTTGGCAGACAAGGATGGTACATTAGTTTTGGAGGATGCATGGACACAGCCAAGGCCAGTCAAGCTGAAAAACCTGAACCAGAAAATATCCGCCCGCCTTCGTTAAACAAACTGGCGGCGCTTTTGCTCAGACAAATGCGCTGGAAACAGTGGCCGAAAAACCTAATTTGCTACGCGCCCTTGCTTTTTTCGGGCAAGTTTCACGAGCCAAAGGCCTTCCTCGCTGCCAGCATGTGCTTTGTTGCCTTCTGCATGATTTCCAGTGGCATTTATGTTCTCAACGACATCATGGACGTCAAAGCCGATCGCCTGCACCCAATTAAAAAGCTCAGGCCGATTGCCTCTGGGCTGTTGAACATGAAATTAGCTCTGGCTATTGGTTTAGTCTCCCTATTTGGCGGTTTTGCCATCGCCTTCAGTCTCCGTCATTCGCTGATCCTGGTCTGTCTAGGCTATGTCGGCTTGAATATCTGCTATTCACTCGGTCTGAAACACTTCGCCATTCTTGATATTCTCTGCATTGCCTCCGGCTTTGTTTTCAGAGCGATCGGCGGCGCTGTTGCCGTCAATGTCATGCCCTCCAGCTGGTTTCTCGTTTGCACCACCCTTGGTGCTCTGTTTTTAGCGATGGAAAAACGGCGGCAAGAGATTATCGTTCTTTCACATGAATCGACTTCTCACCGAAAGGCTCTTACCGACTACAGCTTGCCGTTGATTGACCGGTTTGAAAGTGTGGTGGTGCCCAGTCTTCTCACCTCATACGCCTTCTACACCTTCAATTCTCCCCATGGACAGTACATGATGGCCACCATTCCGGTCGTAATATTCGGCATTATGCGCTACCAACTTCTATCTGAGCGGGGCACAAGCACCGGCACACCTGAAGAGGTGCTGTTGAATGATCGGCCAATTCAAATAGCCGTTATTCTCTGGGTGCTTATGTGTGCCGTGGTGGTTGCCTTTCACCCAGCCGACTTGGTGGCAAAAATTTCCAAAATGATGGACGAGTTGGGGCGCGTTTATCCTTAGTTGGCGACAGAATGAAAAAAACGCTCAGCAGAAACGTCTAGTTAACAGCGTCCTAGTTAACCTTTGAATAAGTTCGAGAGCTTCTCGGCATCAAGTTCCCGGAGTGTGATCACTTTCGGCACAAACTTTTTGGACGTCTTTTTTTCTTTCTCGCCAACAGTTTTGGTGATCGTCTCAATACCGCGATCGTAATCGTAGCTTGTCGTTATGTCGTTGTTGCTGACTCGATCAGAACTGCTGGTGACATCTGCCTTGGAGACGGTGAATTGCTTCTTTGCCGGATCAAATTTGAACACTAGTTTGTAATCGAAACTGTCGTTGCCACCACCGCCACTTTGGTCGACGCTAAACGAATTTTTCCCTTTATCCAATTCGATGTTAGCGCCAAGTTGTCCACCACAAGTCGAGCAGAGTAGAAACTTGGTTGCATAATCCGCTAGCTCAAGCTTGCCATTCTTCGCGAAAACGACAATCAAAGCACGATAGTCCGTTGCCACTCCACTTGAATTTTTGCCGGGCTTCTTTCCGATCAGTTGCAACACTTGATCTTGAGTTCCATCTCCATTCAAATCCACTGAAAGTTTTTCCTCGATCTTCCAGCCGGGTGGACAGAACTGTTCGGCAGCGGCACCACTTTTAGGAATAGCGGCAACCGATATTTCATTGGCCAGAGCAGCGCTGTTGATCAGCAAAGCAAGCCAGAGCGGCGCTGTTCTTTGCAGCATGACGAATTTCATGTGGACCATAATTTCCAGTCGAAAGTAGTAAACGGCAAGGATGTGTCAGGATCTAACACATCCATTGCCGATTATTATGGCATGAATTACTTCGTTGACTTCGAACCTTGCGCAGGCGGCGGGGCGCCTGGCCCCTTGGTGATTGCGTCACCTTGAAGAGCTTGTCCGTTGAAACTGTTGCTTTCGCCGGCGTCGTGCTCAGTGCCTTTGTTTGGCATTAGAGGGCCCTTAGTACCAGGAGCTAGTGTGCTCGAGTCGGGACCGCTCGAATTGTTGCTTCGCATATTTTCGGGGCGAGTCGAATCTGCATTGAAAACCCAATGCGGAACCATCAGCGCAGCCCAAATGATGCATGCTAGAGACAACACAACTGTCAGCACCAGAGAAATGTTTATGCCGCTGTCACTGGATGACTTGGGCTCATCTGGTCGCTTGACGTGGGCTTCCGGAACTTCCGGAGTAGAAGAGTTGATAGCCATGGTCGCCTCCTTGCACTTTGCTGAGGATGACGGACGGCCATGAAGATAGTTCCAATCAGTCTTTTCACATGAAGAGGACGCGCTCTGTGCGCGTCCCCTATGTCTCTGAAAAATTCGGCACGCTTGGTTGGTTTTTTTGTTTCATCCAGATTATCTCTGGTTAGATTCAATCAGCGTGCCATGCGAAAAGAGACGCAACCTTCTCAGGAAAGTTTCATTGGATGAAAGAATCTTTTTTATAGTGCGCCAGTGACCATGACCGAGTACAAAATGCGAAGACATTAACCGACCTTTTGGCTGCATAAACTGAAGTAATTAAGACGGTCGCGCAAGGATGCAAGCTTTGCGCCACAAGTGTTTTGGGGATCGTGCGAGCTGCGATATGAATGAAGAGTCGACAGCAGTCCCTTGCGCGAATTTGGCGCTAACCCGAAGAATAGCTTGCCGAGACAGTTTCAGACGAATCAGTCGCTACTATTAGCCTTTGCTAAGCGAAAAGCCTTGCTGGGTCAGGATTACCCGCCCCAAATTAGCCCTGGCAAGCACCGCCAATATACCCTAGCTCGCGTACCTAGCACTAATAGCGGACATCAAACAGGCACCGAATATAGCCGGGCTATCGGACAGATATTCATTGCATTTAGATCGCCGAAAAACGTACGCTGCCGGAGTACTTTGTTAATTCCCCCATTCTTTTAAAAATCCAAATCAACTTCTAAAACCCCTTAAACCCGCCACGATGAGTCTTCCCGTTCATCCCCACCAAAAGTTGGTGATGCTGGTTTTTATTGGTCTCTGAAGTCTTGGAATTCACACAGGTAGCGCTATTGCGCGACCTAGAAGGAGACTTACTATGTTCGCACCACTGATTGCGGCGATTGGTCCTGCTGGACTCATCGCCCTGTTTCTGTTGCTTGCAGCTCTCGCGGCTGTGACAACGTTCCTTTTCTTCCGCTCGCGTGACACCGTCTTCCACCCCGTTCATCGAGGCAAGGCGCACCACGGCGGTTGCAAATTCGATTCTGCTGAGGTCAACCGGACGCGCTTCGCCAAGACGCCCGACATCGACCTCTCGAATCTCCCCGCTCCCGACCCCCGCATCGTCAAAGCCTTCGCCACCATCAAGGAAGCTCTGCTTCTCGCGAAGGTGAACATGCTTTCCGGCGAAGCGGACATGACTGTCGGTGGCAAAACCGTTCGCATCAAAAGCCGCAGCACCTTCGGCACCGGCTACCTCACCGCCATGACCTGGCTGGAAGAGTTCTACTCGTCCATCGGTCTTCCGACCCGGCGCGAGTCCTATCGCAAGAACGGCAAGACCTTCTACTACCTGATTGCCACTCGCAAGGGTGACACCACTCCGGAGAAGGTCGTCATTGCTGGTGCTCACCTCGACTCCACTGCCGGCGAGCAGTATCGCGATGAGCCTCTGGCACCTGGTGCGGATGATGACGGTTCGGGCACAATCGCTCTGACCGAACTCGCTCGCATCCTCAAGGACCTACCGCTCGCTTGCACCATCGAATTCGTTCACTTCACTGGTGAAGAGCAGGGTCTCTGGGCCAGCTACGCGTACTCCGACAAGGTGGCCGCGGCGAAGGTGAACGTGATCGCGATGGTCGAGATGGACATGATCGGCTACTGCGTCAAGCCGGGCAACCGACTGGACATCCATGACGACATGAACGACGCTTCGCACGAACTGGTCGTTCTCATGGTCCGCAACATCGCGCGCTACGGTCTCAACCTCAACCCGGTGGACACGCACAACCATGCTGTCCAGGACCGCAGCGACCACGCAGGCTTCCTCGACCACGGCTACAAGGCCATCCTGGTCAGCGAAGAGTTCACCGATGACGGCTTCAACCGTTACTACCACTCGGTGAAGGAACGGTCGTCGAACATGAACTTCCCCTACATGGTGGAAGTCGTCAAGGCGCTCCTCGCCACGGTCGCCGACCTTGCTGAGCTGAAGTAAGCAAAGCGGAATTGAACTGGAGGGGTGGTGGCTTTTGCCACCCCTTCAGCTTCAATTTTTGTAAATATTCACTAAATGCCGTAGTTGGTAAGTGGTAAAGCCTAGCTCATTTCGGCTTTTCGGCCTTTTTGCCTCTGGCCTTTTCAAACACGAACAGCTAAAATTGGCTGTATGACTGAAGATCGTAATGATGAGTGCG
>JBBQFO010000123.1:0-13589 GCA_038322035.1 Candidatus Obscuribacterales bacterium | reverse complement strand
TACGACCTGATCATCATCGACTGGGGCTTGCCAACAATGTCTGGTGTCGATGTTTGCAAACAGTTTAGAGCCAATGGTGGCAGCACACCAGTGCTTATGCTGACAGGAAGATCGCAGATGGAGAATAAGTTGGAAGGTTTGGACGCCGGTGCGGATGATTACGTAACTAAACCATTCGACGTCAGAGAACTCTCAGCAAGAGTACGTGGGCTTTTGCGACGGTCGAACGCTTATGCTGGTAAAGTTCTGTCCCTAGGTTGTTTGACGCTCGACACCGGAACATTCAAAGTAACGATGAATGAAAAGTGCATCGAACTGCAACCAAAAGAATTCATGCTCTTAGAATTCTTGACGCGAAATGCAGAACAGCCATTTACTGCAGAATCTCTTCTCCAGCGCGTTTGGGATTCAGACACCGAAGTCAATACCGAGATCATTTACACATACATGACAAAACTCCGAAAGAAGCTAACAACCGCCGATGGTCGGTGTCCAATAAAAACGATTCGTGGACTAGGTTACAAAATCGAGGCAGTGTAACGCGGTGATCTGTAGCTAATATGTCACTGCGCTTGTCACAACAAGGATTGATGCTGGCTGCAATACCTCTTGCGCTGGAGCTGTGTTTGCTCGGATCTCTGTTCGTGATGATGGAGCACGCAGATACCGACATCAGACGGGAAGTGAAAACACGCGCGCTGTCTGAACATTGCACCCATCTCTATACAACAATTCTAAACACCGGTGCCACGATCACGGGTTTCATTGCCACCACCGACGAAGACTACTTGAAACGATACGGATACGATCGAGAACATCTGGAAGCGGAGAAAGACTTAAAAAAAATTCGTGACACTGTTGGACAAGACTCGCTCCAACTCAACGACTTGAACACCGCGGTGCGAGATTTTTATAAGCAATCCGATCATATAAGGGATGTTTCGGCGAAAGGAAGTACCGGCTTGCTCGCGATGGCACGGTTGAGACCCACCGTGCGACGCATCGAAACAGCGGCAAACAACTTGGTTGCCTCGCAAGGTGCGCTCAGTACCGACGCCCCCAGCTCGTATGAGCGAGTCCAGCAAATCTGGAAAACTTGGATGGTGGCAGCCGTGCTCCTGAATGCGCTCTTAGCACTGGGACTATGGCAATTCTTCAATCGCAGCGCGGCAAAACGTTTAAACATACTCGTCGATAACTCCTTGCGCCTGGCCAGCCAAATGCCACTAAATGAGCGACTTGATGGTGGCGATGAATTCGCACAATTAGATGGCATTTTTCACAGCATGACGGACGCCTTGAATGATGCCACTAGAAAAAGAACAGAGCTGCTTGAAATGGTGGCACATGATCTACGCTCGCCTCTAATGGCTGTGAACATTTCTCTGACAATGCTAGAACGAGGCTTAAAGGGCACTCTGCCGGAAGAAGCTTTGCTGGAAACGCAAACATGCTCCCGCACGATTGATAGACTGCTCAACATGATCAATGTGCTGCTCGACATCGAAATCATCACTTCGGGAAATATGCCTCTTGAACTAACCGACGTGTCGCTGACTTGGATCATCGATCGCTCCGTCGATGCCGTTCGCAACAACGCGATCGCAAAACAGCAGGAGATCGACTACCCAGATCACGCGCAAACAGTAAATGCGGACGGTGACCGAATCGAGCAAGTACTGATCAACTTGCTTTCTAACGCAATCAAATTCTCTCCACCAGAGAGCAAAATCACCGTCACTGCCCAAGAGCAATCCGGTTGGGTCGAAGTTCGCGTCATCGACAACGGACGAGGCATAGCTCCCGGAGCAAGCAAACGGTTGTTTGGACGTTATCAACAACAAAACTCAACAGACAAGCAGCAAGGCAAGGGACTTGGGTTGTCTATATGCAAAGCTATAGTCGAAGCGCATCACGGTATGATTGGCGTCGACAGCGAAGAAGGCAAAGGAAGTCAATTCTGGTTCCGATTGCCGCAACGAAAGTCTGCTAACAAAACAGACGACGATTCAAAGGAATCTCCGGTAAAGGACTGACCGCATGCACCCACTGTTAACGGACGTTGAGCACAGACCCTTTCCAATCCCCACCACGCCTTGGGTAATGAGCCAGACCTGGGCGAAACTTCTCTTCGCGCATTGGCCGGTTAAGCCTGAAGTGATTCGTCACCTAATTCCGGATTCAGTTCAACTGGATTTGTTTGATGGACATGCATGGATAGGCGTTGTTCCGTTTGTGATGAACGATGTCTGCCCTCGCTACACTCCAAAAATCAGAAGTTGGTTATCCGATTTTCTTGAATTGAATGTGCGTACGTATGTCATAAAAGATGGCATACCGGGCGTCTATTTCTTCAGCCTCGATTGTTCCAACTCAGTTGCTGTGCTGGTTGCACGAAAGTTCTATCATTTGCCTTACTTCCGAGCAAAGATGTCGATTGAGCAAAAGAAAGATGGGACGGTTGGTTACACGAGCGAACGAGCCAGTCAGGAAGCGGCAATCATCCTGTCTTACCGACCGACGGGCGGATTCTTTAGTGCTGGTGCTGGTTCCATTGAACGCTTTCTGACTGAACGATATTGCCTCTACACAACCGATTCGAAAAACCGACTGCATCGCGGCATGATTCACCATAAGCTATGGCCACTACAGCCGGCGGAAGCGGAGTTTGAAATTAACTCGATGACTCGCCCTTTAGGATTTGATTTGCCTGGCGACGAACCACTTCTGCATTATTCAGAGCGATTGGACACCATCGAGTGGCCACTAGCTGTAGTTTAGGGTTTACTAGCTACGGCGTTGTCGTGTTCTGATGTGCTCTTCAGGTTCGACATGATGATCGGCATTGAATTGCGGATTTCTCTGTTGACAATGAACTTCGGAGCGAACATGCCACCGTCAACGAACTTAGCGTATGTGACTAGTGTTGCTCTGCCGCCGTTGGTTGGCTCGAATTTCCAGAAGCCTTCATTCGCCTTGAACGCACCACTCAGACGCTTCCATTCGATTCGTCCCGGCGTTGACTTGATTTGCAGTACATAGTCGCAGCTCATCATACTTCCCAGAGTCTTAATGGTGAAGGCTACTTCTTTGACCTCACCAAGTTCCCTGATCACCTTGCACTTAGTGACGTTGTCGAAAACTTTATCTGTGTGTTCGTAGTCTGTTATGACGTCTTGCACCTGACCTGGTTCTGCGTTGATTAGTACTCGACTAACCTGATAAATCCTCGGTCCTATCTGCTCTTCGCTTGCAACGAAGGACTCGACAGCGGGCATTTTAGATGGAGATGCACAAGCGGGCTGCGCTAAAATTGTTACGCTAGACATGAAAATCGCTAGCACACCACAGGCAGTGATCAATGGTCGAATCATCAGCTGAGACCCCAGTTTCATAAAGTAAGACTCTGAGTTTTAAGACGCCGGTGGTCATCTTCATGTTCCTAGAAAAGCAGGCTAATTTCTAACTGTGCACAGTATGATCCAGTAATAAGTTGAGACTAAATCGAAAGGAAATTAGGGAGTTGCGCATGCACACGGGATTTATGAAGCCGAATACAATCGCCGTCACCGCCGCATGGTTAGGACTTTTTGTTTGCTCTTCCAACGCTATGGCGACCGACAGTGTTCAAATTGGTCACTTCAGCGTACCAGCTGCCTCACAAGGCTGGCCTTATGTCGCTCCTACTGTAGCTCCTGCCCAAATTTTTATGCCTAATACCGCAAGTGATACCACTAACCCCGTCAATTGGTTGAACCCAGCTTCCGCAGCTGGAGCGGGTTTCAATCCAAGCACGTTATCAACGACTTCTACTTATGGATCGTCGACTCCCTACACAAGCGCAGCTGTGCCTTACGTCGGTGGGTATGGAGGCGGTTACAGAAGCGGTTACGGAAGCGGAATTCCGTTTGTGGGTTCCGGCTTTTCACCACTTTCAAGGATTCCATTTTTCGGCGGCGGCTTCGGAATGCCATTTGTTGGATCCATTCCTTATGTTGGGTCCATACCTTATGTTGGGTCGATCGGATCGTTTGGACTGCCATTCCTCGGCAGATCCCTCGGCGGATTCGCAGGAGGGTGGGGCGTCGGTGCACACCAGGGACCCATCGGCAATCGAGTCATCCAAACAGGACCAAGCCCTGCCTCGGGCAATTATTATCAGCCGGCTACAGCCGATCCAGGTGGTGCGTCAGGCGGCTACTATGCTTCCGGTCCAACCGCCACGGCGCCACCTGCGGCAACACCAACTAAGAATCAGCCGAAAAGTTACTACGACTCTTACGGATCCGACAACAACTGGGGTGGCGGCGGCAGCCCGCTCCCCAAGGATTTGAACAGCGTTCCCTGGGCTAAGTAACTGACGATCCAGAGGCTATCAGACAGTACCTGGTAGCCTGCCCCCATATCCCCTTGCGGATTAAACCTGTGAAAGGATTGCTTTTTGTCGTCACGCTGCTTAATCAACGCTGGGAACAAGGTTTCGGGAATTGTATAATCTTCATTAATTTCGAAGGATTTTCCTTCTCTTTTCACGCAATGGAAGTGTAGATGTCCCAGCCGATCGAACAGGGGCTGTTTGAGATTCTCACCCGTCAACAACGACGGGCTGAAGATATTGCTTTTGTTCGGCGCGCCTACGAATTCGCTTTCAAAGCCCACGATGGGCAGTACAGAAAGTCGGAAGAGCCATATATTATTCACCCGGTCGAAGTCGCCTGCATCCTCGCCGAGCTAAACAGCGACACGCAAACGATTAGCGCCGGGCTACTGCATGACGTTCTCGAAGATTGCGACGTCAAGCCGAAAGAGATGGAAGATGCCTTTGGCAAAGATGTTCGCCACATCGTAGAAGGCGTTACCAAGCTAGGGAAATTCAGTTTTACTTCGAAAGAAGAACGTCAAGCGGAAAATTTCCGCAAGTTGATTGTTGCAATCGCTGAAGATGTTCGAGTTGTACTTGTCAAACTTGCCGATAGACTGCACAACATGCGCACGCTAGACCACATGCTGGCTCGCAAGCAAGCAGACATCGCCAAAGAAACTCTTGAAATTTACGCACCATTGGCAAACCGCTTCGGTCTTGGACAAATGAAGTGGGAGCTGGAAGACCTTGGTCTGAAATATTTGCATCCGGAAGAGTACTTAGAAATTCTGCAACTCGTCGCCGACAGCCGCTCAGAGCGCGAATATCTGATTACCCAAGTTGTTGAAAAACTACGCGGCGAATTGGAAAGTCGCAACATCGATGCGGAACTTGTTGGACGTCCAAAACATTTGTTCGGCATCTGGAAGAAGATGAAGCGCCAACAAAAAACATTCGAGGAACTCTACGATGTACTGGCCATCCGCGTTGTCATCGAAAGCAACGGCGACAAAAACTTCTGCGAATTAAACGCTGACCCCGACACGCAAAAATGCTATGAAGTTATGGGTTTAGTGCATGCGTTGTTCCGACCGATTCCAGGTCGATTCAAAGATTACATCGCTATGCCGAAATTCAATAGCTATCAGTCTTTGCACACTGCAATCGTCGGACCAAAAGGTCGACCTGTGGAAATGCAAATTCGTACACGTAAGATGCACCACATTGCAGAATATGGTATCGCCGCACATTGGAAGTACAAAGAATCTGGCGACTCTGCCCAAGCAAACACTGATGTTGACCGCAAACTATCATGGCTGCGTCAGCTCGTTGACTGGCAACAAGATCTTGTCGATGCGCAAGAATATCTCGACACAGTCAAGATGGATTTGTTCGAGGACGAAGTTTTCGTATTCAGCCCGCGCGGCGATGTATTCGATTTGCCGACGGGAGCCACTCCAATCGACTTTGCCTATCGCGTTCACACCGACATCGGGCACCGTTGCGTAGGCGCTCGCATCAACGATCGCATCGTGCCGTTGAACACCGGCATGAAAAACGGCGACATCGTCGAAATCATTACCAGCAAAAATGCTCATCCGACAATGGATTGGTTGAATTTTGCAAAGACTCACCAAGCCAAAAATCGAATTCGCCAGTGGTTTAAGAAACACCATCGCGAAGAGCACATCCAGCAAGGCAAGCAGATGTTGGAAGCCGAACTGGGTCGCTCCAATTTAGATGAATTCTTGAAGTCACCACAACTGAAAGAAGTCGGTCGCAAGCTCAATATTTCCGACCCCAACGACATCCTCGCCGCCGTTGGTTATGGAGACCTTTCTGTTTCTCAAGTCGTGAACAAGATTCGCGAACTAGAACAAGCAGAAGCAGTTCTAAAGAAAGGATATGTTCCACCGACACCGCAGCAACAGCAGCCAAGCAAACCAAGTCATATTGGCAGTCTTGGTGGACTAATGCACCATCTTGCTAAGTGTTGCCAGCCAGTTCCGGGCGAAGACATCCTTGGCGTTGTCACACGCGGATCTGGCATAGCAGTGCACCGAACTGATTGCAATAATTTGCTAAAAGTAGATGCCGAAAGACGAATGACCGTTGATTGGTCGCAAGAGCGAAGCAGCGCTTATCCAGCCGCTCTTCAAGTTGAATGCCTCGATAGAGTTGGTATCGCCGGCGATATTCTGAAAAAAGTTTCCGACAATAAAATAAACCTGCGCGATTTGCGAGTCGAAACACACCGCGATAAAAAGACAGCAACGATCAGCATCATTTTGGATGTTCTAGATGTGGACCAGCTGACCAAAGTCTCACAATCTATCAGTCAGATTAGTGACGTTTTACGAGTCCAGCGCCGCGATCACAGGAAGAAAACGACCGGTCAGCCAGCCAAACCAACGACGCCTGCGACAACAGGAAGCAATGTCACGCCACTGAAACCTCCTGGCAAGAAAAAGAACGCAAACCTAAATCCGAATCCGAATGCAGCTCCAACCAAGAGCTCGAACCTCAGTTCGACAAAAAAACGGTCTCAATCAGCCGAATGAACCTAGTTCTGGCAACGAAAAACCCTGGCAAGTTGAGAGAACTCAAAGAACTTGCCAGCCAATTCGATTGGTTGCAGTTGGAATTGGCGCCTGATCAATTCGACCCAGAAGAAACCGGCTCCACCTTTATAGAGAATGCAATCATCAAAGCTACCGCCGCAGCAGAAATGACCGGAAAGCTTTCCATAGCAGACGATTCCGGCATTACAGTCGTAGCTCTGAACGGCGCTCCAGGGATACGTTCGGCACGCTATTGCGAAGGCACGGACATCGACCGCCGCCGCAAGCTGTTGAAAGAATTGGAAGCTGTTCCTGACGGTAAACGTGACGGCGCCTTCGTCTGCGCCATGGCTCTTTGCGATGGCGACGGTAAAGTTCTACACACAACGCAAGCAGAATGGACAGGTGTAATTGGCAGAGACGAACGGGGCGAAAATGGGTTTGGTTACGATCCAATATTTTTGTTGCCGGATCTTGGACTAACTTCGGCTCAAATCAGCCCTGAGCAAAAGAACTCGAGATCCCACCGCGGTCAGGCTTGGCGGTCGATGCTGACGTTTTTAAATTCCCTACACCAAAATCACCCAGAATGAGCACTTATCCAATTGAAACAGAACCGTATACCCCGCCCCGGTGCCAGCACACGGCGATCACGGCTCAATAAAAAAATATCATCCCAGCATGAGACGAGCCACATATACAAATCCAGTTCACAAGGGATAAGCTTGTCCTTCGAACCCCAGCCTTATGTGCTGCCTCTCATTCATGAGAAGCAACAGAAAGCGAGAACCCAGTGACAGATTCATTCGTAGTGAGAAGCAACGGCAACGGCTTCTACGTGGGACCGCAAAATCCGACCCCATTGCACGGCGAAGACACAGCCATAACCAACATGGCGGCTGTAGTCAACAATCTTTCTTTGACCCAGAGGACATTTGACGTGAAAGAAAGTTTGGAATGGTTATTAGGACCTGAAGAAGAAACAATGCAGTGTGACGACAAACTCGCTGTACGCGAACGTCGCTTTGACTTGCTTTTATGGCTTTTGAATTTGGAACCGCGTCTCGGCAACTACGGCGGCGATCCTCAGCCGGGTTAAGCTCTGATTGTTTTGATTACAGAAAAAGAAAAAACAGATTTATTGCAAGCAGCTACTGAAATTTCTGCTCGCGCATACTCTCCTTACTCGAAGCTAAATCGCGGCGCCGCGGTGCTTACAGAGAGCGGAGAAATCTTTCGCGGATGCAATGTCGAACTTGCCAGCTACGGCGGATCGCTATGTGCGGAAATGTCTGCGGTATCGGCAGCGGTGGCAGGAAATCACCGCAAGTTCAAAGCGATTGCATTGAGCCCACCGGCGTATCCATGCGGGCTCTGTAGACAAATGCTAGTCGAATTCGGAATAGACATCGACATTATTATCGAAGAAAAGGGCGCACCAAAAGTAATTCCACTAAAGAAGTTACTGCCCTTCCACTTTGGTCCAGATAACCTCGCATAGGTGGAGAGCCGAATTGGAAGCCGACGCTTGATTCTAACTTATGGCACATCGTGATTACAGTAAATCGCTTTATCGCCGAGTCATGGTTCAACCTCTCAAAATTTACAGGCACCTAATTCGGTATCAAAATATTTTTCCACGCGGAACGGCTTGGCAACCGTCTTTATCCAGTGTACACCGTTCCATTTCAAATTATTATGCTAAGTGCTAGTCCTTTGTCACTTTCGCCCAACAAATGGCATACTTTCCTTGCAACGGAAACAGGAAGAACTACCGATGTCATTTACGGATTTGCGTGCATTTATCGAAGCGCTCGAACAAGCGGGTGAACTCTTACGTATCGATGTGCCTGTATCGACCGATCTCGAAATTGCGGAGATCACAGACCGCGCTAGCAAAAGTCGAGATGGTGCCAACAAAGCGCTCCTGTTCACCAATGTTCAGGGTTACGACATGCCAGTTCTAATCAACGCTTTCGGCAGTTACAAACGAACTTGCCTGGCGTTGGGTGTAAATAATCTCGACGAAATTGCTGCTCGAATTCGACATCTGATCAAACCCAAAGTGCCAGAAAGTTTCATGGACAAGTTGGCTCTGCTTCCGACTTTGATTGAGGTCGGGAAATTTCCTCCGAAGCTTTCCAGTCAGGCAGCTCCATGTCAGGAAGTTGTAATTACAGATCCAACTCAACCGATGTTAGACAAGCTTCCGATTATCAAATGTTGGCCAGAAGATGCCGCACCATTCATCACGATGGGCGTGATCATCACTCGCGATCCGAAAACTGGAATTCGCAACCTGGGCATGTATCGATTGCAAAAATACGACAACTCTTCATCTGGAATGCACTGGCATAAACATCACGGTGGTGCACAACATTTCGAAGATAACAGAAGAGAAAAACACAAATTCAACAACACTTCGCAGACAGATATCGAGCCACCGAATTACGGCACGGTTTTTGCACCAGCTGATGCAAAGACTGATGACAAGCGAGTTCAGGTAGCAATTGCATTAGGCTGCGATCCGGCAATTACTTACGCTGCGACAGCACCACTTCCCCCAGACATTGATGAACTCTTGTTCGCAGGATTTTTGAAACAGAATCCAGTCAAATTAGTGAAATGCAAAACTGTCGATTTGGAAGTTCCAGCGACTGCGGAGATCGTGATTGAGGGGTACGTCAATCAGTCAGAGCTGAAGGAAGAAGGTCCATTCGGAGATCACACGGGTTTCTACAGCCTGGCTGGCATGTTCCCGGTTCTACATGTGACCGCAGTCACCCACAGGAAGAACCCCATATACCAGACGATCATTGTCGGTAAGCCGCCACAGGAAGACTGTTACCTCGGCAAAGCGACAGAACGCATCTTCCTCCCTATGGTGCAGATGTTGGTCCCGGAGATTGTGGACATGAACCTTCCCTGGGAAGGAGTGTTCCACAACTGTGCCATACTCAGCATTGATAAACGCTACCCTGGCCACGCTCGTAAGGTGATGAGCGCAGTGTGGGGGCTAGGGCAGCTCATGTTCACCAAATTCGTCATCGTCGTGGACAAGGACATTGACGTTCAGAACCTCTCCGAAGTAGCTCTGCACTTGTTCGGCAACACGGACCCTAAGCGCGACATGATGTTCGTAGACGGACCGCTCGACATACTCGACCACACGTGTGCCATCCTCGGGTACGGCTCGAAGGTCGGCATCGACGCCACACGCAAATGGCGCTCGGAAGGTTTCACCCGGGATTGGCCCCAACCATTGACTATGACGTCAGAGATAAAAGATCTGGTAAACACTAAATGGTCTTCCTACGGCTTTAAATTAAGCTCTTAGGAGTAAGAGCTATCGACCGATAAAAAATATTTAGATGTCAAGAATTACTATTTAATCTAGCGATGTTGAATCTGAGTTTTGACGGGAATAAAAGAAATACGAACCCAAACTTTTCGGATTCAAGTTTTTGAAAAGCCGCGCTAAGAGCGGGTCGTTAACTACCTATAAAATCTTGAGTGTGCCCCATGAAACGACTGAAGCGCATCGGCTCATTAGTCTTGGCCTTTTTTGTTTGCTCATCAATGATGTATCAGCCTGCGCAAGGTCACCGTTCGCAACCGCAGGAAAGCTATCACAGAGCCTGGCAGCTAGTGCGCGACAACTACTACGAGTCAAGTTTCCACAACCAAAACTGGAACGACCTTGAACACAGATACGACAGTCAGATCAAAAGCACAGCTGATGCCCACAAGTACATCAAAGCCATGCTCGAAACACTCAACGATCCTTACACACGTTTCCTTGACCCACGCGCATTTCAAGACGAAAACGACGCTATCGACGCTCGCATCGTCGGCATAGGCATCAACCTCCAACAATCGAAAGACCAGAAGAAATTGATCGTCACAAGAACAATTGAAGATGGTCCAGCAGAAATCGCCGGAGTGCGCTCGGGCGACGAAATCATCGCCATCGACGGCATTTCAGCAGTCGGCATGACACCTGAACAAGCGGCTGAACACATACGCGGGAAAGTCGGCACCATAGTGAACATCGGCGTGCGTCACACTGACTCATCCAAGACTGTCACAATCACCAGACAAGAAATCGCTATCCATGCCGTTTCATCCAAAATTCTCGATAACGGAATCGGTTACATCCAACTCTCAACATTCATCTCTAATGACGCTTCCAGAGAGTTCAGAGCAGCGTTGCAGAAACTTTCCACCACTGATGGTTTAATTCTCGACCTCAGAGACAACCCAGGGGGCTTACTCTCTAACGCTTTAGAGATCGCAGACATGCTGCTTGAGAGCGGCGCCATCGTCAGTACCATCAGCAGACATGGACGTCACACTGACCTCGCATCCGGAGATCCAGTTACACATCAACCAATCGTAGTTCTCGTCGATGACGAAAGCGCTTCTGCCAGCGAAATCCTCGCAGCAGCTCTGCAAGACAACGGACGCGGAACGTTGGTCGGAACACATACTTACGGCAAAGGCTTGGTTCAAGAAATCAATCGTCTACCAGGCGGAGCTGCAGTGCACATCACAGTTTCGAGATACCTGACACCTGGCGGTTCGGATATCAACAAAGTTGGAGTGATCCCAGACATCAATGTTTCCAACAAAGAAGAACAGGTCAAAACTGCAATGACTTTCCTCAAAGAAAAGATTGCAAGCCTGAGGCCAAGCCGCATGTCGCAGAAACCAATGCGCACAAGCAGCCTGACTATGACATCAGCGATCGCTGGAAGATAACTCGAACGGTACAACTTTGGAAGGGGCGCAGCGCAAGCGGCGCCCTTTTCGTTTGAAGTATTCGTGTTCAACATGCGAAGACAGATCGAAGAAGAGAGCAATTTGGTGACACCATAGGTAGTTACACATTTGTGTCGCACAAACCCCGTCTTGCATCGCCGAACTGTCCTCAAAGTGATAGCCGGTGCGCCACTGTGCCTCACGTTTGGCTTGCTGGCATCGCCGCTGATGCGATTTTTGAAACCGACAATGAAGCCCGGCAAATTTTTTCCAAACTGCCGACCTCCCGGCAGCACATAAGCCGCCACTATTCAATCAAAGCGACTTGCCCGATGTTGGGTCCTGTCTGCCGTTTATGTTTCCGATGAAATATGTGGTGTTCAACCCTGAGCAATATGAAATCCGCAATATACCTGGTTTCGTCATGCGTCTTGAAACGAATCAGGTTGTCGCCTTCAGTCGCATTTGCCCAAAGCAACGCGACCACATTTTGAATTATGTTTCTGTACAACCCAACGGTTCTTGTGGCTGCGCTGATAAGAGCTGTGAAAGTGCTT
Source organism: Candidatus Obscuribacterales bacterium (assembly GCA_038322035.1). GTDB lineage: Bacteria > Cyanobacteriota > Vampirovibrionia > Obscuribacterales > Obscuribacteraceae > PALSA-1081. The sequence continues at coordinate 1,347 of JBBQFO010000123.1, read as the reverse complement.
GCATCGGGTACTTGAAGACATCAGCTCTAATTTGTCCATGCGATGACACTGCCTATGACGTTAGTGATAACGGGCGCGTTATACGCGGATCTGCGAATTATCCAGCACGCCAATTTACGATAGATAGAAACGGTGAATGGATTAGCATAAATACCTTAGAGCGTATCGTTATCGGTTGAGCCACCACTCCGTAAGTTTGTCGCCTTCACCATTTCAGCTACCTTCAGAGGCATATGCAGGCAAAATTGCCAATTTTCTGAGAATTTAGTTGCTTGAAAACCAAAAACGGCCACATAATGAGGATTACATTCGTTTTGGAGATATAGATGGAACGTTTTCCAAAGTTGGAATCGTTGATAAGCCGTCTGTTACTGGCCCTCATAGCGGCGGTAACCAGTACTCAGCTTGCGCTGGCGGATTCAAACGCACCGCCGGGTTCGCAAATCTTACCGGGCGTCTATCAAGGCACCCCGGTGATTGCCCAGCAAAGTGGATGGCCAAATACGCCTCCCCAATGGCAATCGAATCCCGGCAACACTTCCTCGATGCCGGCGCCACCACCAACTAATCCAAATTACCAAGCACAACCAGTTCTTCCGTCGAATGACCCGAATCCGTATGGAACTTCGATGCCGTCGCAGCTGCAACAGGCAACGATGCAAGGCTACACACAGTTCCAGCAGCCGCAACAGGCAACGATGCAAGGCTACACACAGTTCCAGCAGCCCCAGCAGCAGCAGATTCAGCCAGGTCAGCTACAAGGATATCCAGTCAGCCAACAAGCTCCTGGTCAGTTGCCGCAGCAAGGATCCGGAGCACCACAGTATCCGCCACAAGGTTATCCACCGCAGCAACAACAATATGCACCACCACAGCAATCTGACCCGAACGCACAGTACGGGCAGGCTCAACAATCCGCTGCGCCCGCTTCTCCACCAGGTTGGACAGCCGATTATCCAAGCGCAAACGATTTAAGCAATAACAACAACACCAACAACACCGCGTCGCAAGTGCCGATGGATACTGCTCAGCCTCCCAAACAGGGCATGGGCGCTATGCTAGGTAAAGCACTCGGTGGTGTCGCCAAAATGGCCGGACCAATGGCTGGAATGGGAGTAGCAGGAATGGCTGCAGCAACTATGGGCCGCGGAATGATGGGCGGAATGCCCATGGGAATGGGCGGCATGGGCGGCATGGGCATGGGCGGAATGGGAATGCCGATGGGCGGCATGGGCATGGGCGGAATGGGAATGCCGATGGGCGGCATGGGCATGGGTGGAATGGGAATGCCGATGGGCGGCATGGGCATGGGTGGAAACAATATGATGATGAACTCGGTTCTCAATC
>JBBQFO010000122.1:0-13683 GCA_038322035.1 Candidatus Obscuribacterales bacterium | reverse complement strand
TTGGCAACCTCTCGTCGTCTGTTATGATCAAGCGGTTGTTGAGATTCTTTCTGTGCGCGAACAAACCGCTAGACACGGCGCACATTACAGACATCTAATGGGACTAGATAATCTTATGAATAGAAACAGTTTGGTATCACGTCTGCACCAGGCAACGATTTTGTCTTGTGCTTTCTCTGTCCTGGGTGGTTCGACACTGACTGCTATCGCTGATGAACAGAAGGCAACAGCGGTCCCCAGCGCCGTCACCACGCCTGAGACGACCGATGCACCATCTGCGGTTCAGAACTCCGCGTCGTCAGCTGCGGTTCAAGCAGCAGCTTCACCGTCTGCGGTGATTGCTCCAACGACTGATCCCGCCTCAAAAGTTTTACTTAAGCCTGGTCAACCTCTGTCATTGAATATGGCTGCTGAAGACTTAGTGCCCACGGATAACGTGGAATTGGCTCGCCAGCAGGTTCTTGCTTATCCAGACAGCGCAGAGGCGGCATTCATTCTTGCCGTTGCGATGAGTCGCACAAGCAAGGTCGAAGATGCATTGAAGGAAGTGCGACGGGCTCGACGGCTCGCTGAAGCTTCAGGCGGCGCCGTTTATTTCGATAAGATGATTTCCAGTTATGAAGAAATGCTCAAGTCGTACCCAGACGACAACCGAGTTAGATATGGCTTGGCGTGGGCTTATTACATGAAGGCTTATTTGCTGGCCAAGAAAAATCCAGCTAATCCGAACATACCTGCTGTTTCCGATAACAGTCCAACATCAGCACCTCAAGCTGCTGGTAAACAACAGAATTGGATGAACAACGCGCAGGCCGGTCAAGTGCTCGGCATGTTGTCACCGCAACTGGCGAACAAGGTGGCCAGTGCTCCAGGGGCTCTGCCAGCCTCGCAACTTCCGCACATTAAAGGTGCTCTAGAATTGGCTTCACCATCTGTGGTGCCTCAAGTTAAGCAATATTATGAGCTGGCTCTGAAAAACTTGGATGACTTGCTCGCGAAAACTCCAGACGACATCTGGGCCCGCGTCTACCGCGCTCACCTGGCGGCTGAATTCACTGGCAATTTGGAAGACTCGATGAGCGTCTGGCGTGCCTGTCAGAAACAGGCTCCGCAGAACCCCGCGCCGTATTTCTTTCTTGGCGAAGGCTACCTCAAGCAAGGAAACCTCAAGGAATGCTTGAATAATATTTCAAGAGCAATTGCATTACGAGCTGTGGGAAACTAACGCTGTGCTTCTGAAACCGGCACACGAAGTCTATTTATTGGATATCTGTTAGATGCGTGACAAAATTCGCGGGGTCTTTAAATTCGTCGTTGCTCTGGCAATACCGGCTCTGCTCATCTATTTTTGGATTTCTGCGCAAAAAATGGCTGACGATCAGGTCAAGGATTTCAAGGACGAGAAGAGCAAAAATCCAGACCAGACAGCCACCACAGTCACCAACTACGAACTGAAAGAAGTGGATGATGCGAATACTGTGAAGTGGCATTTGCAAGCAAAGGGCGGCACGATGCAGGCTGAGACGAAAGATGTTGCGCTAGTTGAAGTTAAGGTCGAATATTTCGACGGACCGAAACTGAAAATGCGCATGTCTGCTCCGACCGGCTTAGCCAATGAAAGTACCCGTCTAGTCAAGCTTACATCCGATGATAAGTCGCATGTAATTTGCGAAGGCGAAGAAGGCAAATCAAGACTGGAAGCCAGTAAAGTGGAATTAAACAAAGACAACCAGTTTATGGCTACAGGTGGTGTTAATATCTTGTGGCCTGGGGTAGCCAAGGTGACGGGCGACAAGTGCACGGGCCACCTCGATAAAGGCGCTCAGTTCGAAAATATCAAAATTGTAGGCAACACCCACTCATTCATGGGCCACATGTAGAAGGCAGGTTTTACTTGGTTCTCAAAACCATTAGCGTTAGAAACAAAAACAAGACAGTGGCTGCAGCAGCGTTGTTTGCCTTGTTTTCGCAACCTGTTGGTGCTTACGCTCAGGGCATGATGGCAGCTGGTGGTCCTATTGACATCCAGGCTGATGAACAAGAATTTGGCGAAGGTCACGTTATCGCACGTGGACGTGTCCGAGTCACATATAAGGATAGCGTCGTCGTTGCACCAATGGCGACACTGTATCGAGACGCAGCTGGCAGCCCGCAGAAGGCTGTATTTACAGGGCATCCGCATCTGACACAAGGGAACAATAAAATTGACTCTGACGTTTTGATTTTTGAAATTGCCAGCGGAAAAATTATTGCTGACGGGCATGCCCACTCTGAAGTTTTGCAAAATGAGCCGCTCGGCGGTCCGCTTTCTGGTCCGAGCACGACTGTTGCTGAACAAGATCTAAATACACCAGGTTTCTCCACTCCTAAGCCTGGCACCACGACTACGAAGCATGCTGCATCGAAGGTTGCTAAAGCGCCTAAAAGTAAATCAGGTATGAACAAGTCTGGTCAGATCAACTGGCCGACAAAAAATGGTGATGCGCAAGGTGATGGGGCAAAAGCTGCCACTCCTGAAGTTGTCTCAAAACCTGCCGTTAAATCTCCAATCGTCCCTAGAACTGCTGCCGATCAAGATCTCGGTGATGCACGCCCAGGCGAATCCGCCACTCTGACACAAGAGCAGTTGATGGCACCACCTACGATTTCTGCTGCTTCAACTCAAACGAAAACGGAGCAAAGCAAAACTGCGAAGAAGGATGCTCCTGCAAAAGGACCTCCAGAAAAAATCATTACCGACTCTCGATATCAGGAATATCACCGCGATACGGGCAGGTTTGAAGCCCGAGGCGACGTGCACGTAAAGCACGGAGATATTCGGGTGATTTCGGACCGACTGCAATTAGTTTACGGAGCGGATGCGAAACCAGAGACGGCGCTATTCACAGGACATGTCTCCGCCACACAGAACGAGAACAATACGCTAGCGGACTCAATGACATATTTCCTCGCCACACAGAGGCTGCAAGCAACAGGAAACGTAAGATCGAAGGTCATCCAGAAGAAAGGGGATGGACCTAAAAAGGGGGGCCCTGACGACGGCAGCCAAGCACTGTCCAGCAAATCGGGTAAATCCGGTGACAGCACTGCGTTCACCGACGGCAGCGCCAAGTACAGCGACCCGAGCAGCAAAATAGCTGACAACGCGAAAGTCTCCACTTTCTCCAGACCAAGCGGCGCACAAGCCGATAAAACAAAAGTAGCTGACGGCAAAGGCGCCACCAAATCTGGTGGCAAGAGCGGCGGCTTCGATTTCGATATTGAGAACAAAGATGGCGAGCCGATGTACATCGACTCTGATGCACAGGATTACAGCAAAGACTCGGGACGAATGGCTGCACAAGGCAACGTCAAAGTTCGTTATGGTGATACCACGGGCGTGGGTCCGAACGTGGTGCTTGTGCGAAACATCGATGGACAGGCAGAGAAGTTGGTTTTTACCGGTCGCTCGCAAATTATCCAACCAGGAAAGCGATGGATTGGCGACAAGATCACCATGATGGTGAATGACCGCAAAGTGCTCGCCCAAGGCAACACGAGAGCCTACATTTTGCAGACACCAGGGCAGGCTTCTGATTCAAGATTGCCTGGCAGTATCGGCGGTAAGCGGGAGCCACTCAAATTGACTCCGAACGTTCCAAGCGCTAATCCAACCGCGACTCCGGCCGCTGCGCCGAAAGAAGGTGCTGTCGCCGGTAACAAGAGTCAAGTTTCGACATCACCAAACACGAAAGTGAGTTCAACCAAGATCGAGGCTACTGAATAGACAATGCCGACCTTTCATGCTGGACGTTCAGCTCAAGTAGAACAAGAAATAAATTCTGACAAAAAAACTCTCTACATCGAAGGCTTGGAAAAGAGCTACGGTGGTCGTAAGGTTGTAGACGGTGTGAGCTTTCACGTGCAACGTGGAGAAGTTGTTGGTTTGCTGGGAAGAAACGGCGCCGGTAAGACGACTTCGTTCGATATGGTGCTAGGACTTGTTGTTCCTGAAAAAGGCTCGATTAGGCTCGAACAGAAAGATTTGACAAAGGCACCCATTCACATGCGAAGCCGAATGGGTCTGGCGTATTTGCCCCAAGAAAACTCGATTTTCCGAAAGCTTTCTGTGTCCGACAACATGCGTTTGATTTTGGAGATGCAAGGCATCAAACGAGCAGAGCAAGATCGTCGCAGTAAATCTCTGCTCGAACAGTTCGGTCTCGACCATTTGGAAAGTGTAATTGCGGTGCAACTGTCAGGGGGTGAACGCCGACGACTGGAATTGGCTCGCTGTCTCGCTACAGAGCCTGAGTTTATTTTGTTGGACGAACCGTTCACAGGGGTTGACCCGATTTCGATCGCTGATATTCAAGGTCTGATTCGTCGTGTACGAGATCAGTGGAATCTGGGCGTTCTGTTGACTGACCACAACCCAAGAGCAACACTGAAAATTTGCGACCGCGCTTATCTAATCGACCACGGCAAGATCATGGTGGCAGGCACATCTCGAGAAGTAGCTGATAGCCCCGTTGCCCGCAAGCAATATCTTGGGGAGGACTTCTCTCTATGATGGGACTCAATCTTACTTTCGGCACGAAGATGCTGGACCGCTACATTGCCAACGAATTTTGGCAACCGTTGTTGTTTGGTATTGGTATCGTAACTGGTGTCTACTTCGGCGCAGACCAATTAAAAACGATCTTCAATTTGATCATGAGATCAGGCGTGCCATGGAACATGGCATTTGCCATCCTGGGATTACACTTGCCGGAAATTATCGTTTTGACGATTCCAATTGGGGTGTTGCTCGGTACGTTGATCGTATTCAACCGATTGAGTAGTGATTCAGAAATCATTGCGTTGCGAACAAGCGGCATCAGCTTCTATCGCATCATGGTGGCACCTTTGATGTTCGGCTTGATGACAAGTTTCATTAGCTTTGGTATCAACGAAGGTGTCGTGCCGGTCGCTAACCGCACCTCGAAAAAGTTGGAATTTCTTGCCTTGTACAAGAGCGAACTTCCCACAGGACAAGCCAACTTCACTTATATGGAACGCGGCAAAGACTTGACCCTGGACCGCATCTTCTACATCGGTTATTACAACGGCAAGAGTATTTTCAACGTCATCATTCTCGACTTTACGAGAGACAAACTCGTGCAGATCATCAGTGCCGCTCAAGGTATCTTCAATCACGGTGAATGGACTCTGGAGAAGGGGCGTACCTATGTTCTCTCAGGCAGCAGTGATATCACTCGCATTCTGCAGTTTGAAAAACTCGTACTTCCGGGTGTGAAAAATGCGCAGGCTGCTCTGGAGTCCGGCAAGGTTTCGCCGAAAGACATGAACATGATTGAACTCTGGAATTACATCAAAATTTTGGAGCACTCGAACGCTGTTACGAATGACCTGTTGGTGCGGTTCAATCAAAAATTCTCGCAACCTCTTGCCTGCTTGATCGTAGCTCTCGCCGGAGCGCCTTTGGGACTGTTGGGACGAAGATCTCGCAGCAACCTGGGTCTGATTTATTCGGCAGGTATCGTTTTCCTCTATTACGTCTTGCAATCAAGTTCGGGCGCATTGGGAGAAGCCGGTCGCTTAGATCCCGTCGTAGCCGCCTGGTTGCCGAACATCGTCATTGGCATACTCGGAACCGTGATCTTGTACTTCAAGGCACGCTAATACCCCAAATTGCAATAAGTGTCTGCTTGTCTGCTTGTCGGCTTGTCGGCTTTCTCGGGCGTGACCGCATTGGTTGGTCTGATCAAAGGCCTTAGAAGCGTGTGCTTAAATTGGTTCATTTTTTTTAGCATCAAATTAAGCACCGGCTTCTAAGGTCTTAACGACCTCGCCTTCTTAACCCTACCTATACCGGCCTGGCGTAACAATTGCAGGTGTAATTAGTAATTCCCGCATTGACTGTGTCGCTAGGCGCAATTAGTCTAAATTCACTTCATCATAATTAGGCGACATATAGTCAGTTGGCAAGCAACACCCAGCTAGCAGCAGCACCCCTTCCGAAAAGTCGACGTACAACACGTCTGCTGTTGCTTCTTTGTGCCGCACTTTTGTTAGTTTCATTGCCCGTAATTCCGTTCAACTCGCTTGGCGTCAAGTGTCCTGCCTTGCCGAGCATCAATCGGATTGCGGAAGACGGCAACCGTATGGTCAACAACCTCGTGCCCATGATCATGGGCAGCATTGCTCCTTCGAGCTCACGAACCAGTGTTGGGCAAGATTTGAAATCGCTCGACCAGGCTTCTGACCAGTTGTTGGAACAAATCAATAAAACTCCAAGCGATCCGTCGCTGCACAATCGGGTGGCGCTGATTTACGCAGGCATGGGTGATTTCACTTCCGCTGTTGGTCACTTCGAAAGAGCCGTGCAAGCCTCTCGATCACAAATACTATTATTGAGTGCGCAAGAAAAAGACTTGCGTGCCAAAGGCGATAGAGCCGCCACTGCAAAAACAGTTCTTGAAGTTTCTAAATTGAATGTCGAACTGGCGGCCGCGCACAGCTCGCTTGCCCGTGTTTATGGCGAATTGGGCCAGCACGAAAAGGTCGTTGCCGAATTGGATGCCCTAAATAAGGATATTGTTTTTGGGTCAGGGCTGAACAAAAAATCTGTCACAGTCGCTGTGGCCCCACCAACTCCTGATCATCAATTGAATCAGAGGACACTAGCAAGCCTGGCTCGGGGTCAGGCTTTGATGCAGGCGCATCGAATACCTGAAGCGATGCAAGAGTATAAAAACGTTATTGCAGTCGAACCGCAATCCGCAATTGCTCATGAAAGACTGGGACTGGCTGCTCTTTTTGTGAACAATTCGTATCTTGCTGTGCAAGAGTTAGAAACTGCGACACGACTCGAACCTGAGCATTCTGCTACGCACAATGCGTTGGGGTTGGCTTATCAAGCCGAAGGTGACGGTCAGCATGCGCAAGTCGAATATCAGCAAGCGCTTTCGCTCAATCCAAAAGATGCTGAAGCGGCATTCAATTTAGGCACCATATATGCAGGCACCGGTCGCTATGGTCCCGCTGAAGAAGCCTTTAGAAAGTCCGTTGCCGCTAATCCGAAACAACCGATGGCACACAACCACCTCGGCACATTGCTCTCTTTGTCCGGCAACTATCGACAGGCAATCCAGGAGTTTCAGACGGCGCTCGCACAGTCACCAGATTTGGCATCATCGCATTATGGCTTGGGCTTGGCTCTCTACAACATGAAGGACTATTCCGGTTCAATTAGAGAGTTTAAGCGTGCTCTAGTTCTAAATCCTGGACTTTCCGATGCGCATAATAAAATAGAGCTGGCATACAGAAAGTCTGGTCTGGCTTCCGCCGGCGGCGCTAACTGAGAACTTGTTTTGACGTACTCAAATGTTGTCTTGATTGGCCCGCCTGGCTCGGGAAAAACCTCAGTTGGCCAACTTCTCGCTGATAAATCGAATCGACGTTTCTTCGACACCGATCGCGTCATCGAGGCACGGCACGGCTGTTCCGTCTCTGAAATATTTGCCGAGCACGGAGAAGCTTATTTCCGACAGCTTGAATCGAATATTCTCGATGAGATGTCAAACGAGAACTGGACAAACGTTGTGCTCGGGACAGGTGGCGGAATAATTGTCACGCCCGGCAATTTGCAGAAGCTTGAGAAGCTCGGGCTGGTAGTTTGTCTTTTCGCTCCTCCATCTTGTCTTCTTGACCGTTTGAAGACCGATCAGACGCGCCCATTGCTCGCCAGTGGCGATCACGGAAGTAAAGAGAAGCGCTTGAATGAACTTGTTGCTGCTCGTGAATCAAAATATCGCATGGCTCGCTATACGATCGAAACCGCTAACCTGGCGCCTGACGATGTCGCACTCGAGATTGAAAAGCTGCTTGGCTTCAGCGATGGCACCACTAATGAAGTGCCAAGCGGTTAGAATAATCGAACGGATGATGATAGCCTTTGCAATAAATTGGCTGGAAGGCTGGACCGCAAAAACACAAACCGCATACAATCAGCTGAGCGTTTGTGGATCGGGAGTTGAAAGGAGAAGAGCTTGTCGGTTTCCCAAGATGAATTGATGTATTTGCAGGCTCAGCTCGAGGGTCTCGGTTCCATATTTCTCGAACTGATGCCGTTTGGTGTAGAACTCAAGCGTCAACAAGTGCAAGATTACTACGATAAGCGTTTTGACTCGGCGACGAAGCCTGTGGCTTCTGTGGCTGAAAATGAACTGCGTCGTCAATTCAACACCAAAGCCAACCAGGTGCGAAACCTCGTTGACAGCGCCGAATCGTTGGGCGATGCAAGCAATCGCTTGAACCTTATCCGCGCCGCAGCCTCGCTGCCTGCCGAGCGCACCAAGCCTCTTAAAGGCAACGTTCTGCAGTTCTGCAAGTCTCTGATTTTTGATACGAAGGCAGACCCGACAAGCCTGAATGAAATTATCCACAGCACCGAACTCGGTCAAGTTGAGGCACGAGTGTTGCTGGCAGCGGCTATGTTCTTGATCACTGAGGAAGTCGATCATGGCGGAGAAGCTATGACCGTCAAGGACCTCCTTGCTCAATTTATTGGACTGGTGCGGGCTGAGCGATTGTTAGCGCGAAACGATCCATTTCTTGGCGAAGCGCAGTGTGCGCTTGAAGCAATGAAAGAAGATGAAACCGAATAAGTCGAGCCTGTCTGGGTCGGGTACTTCGGGAAAACATCGCGTTCTTGTGATCAATGGACCCAATTTGAATTTGTTGGGCAAACGAGAAGCAGACATTTATGGTGCTTCAAGCTTGTCGGAAATTAATGTCGCTCTGACCAAGCTTGGAAAAGAGCTTGGTCTTGAAGTCTCGACTTATCAGTCGAACATCGAAGGTGAGTTGGTCGAAAAAATCCATCAGTGCATGGGTGGAAAGTTCGACGGCGTTTTGATCAATCCGGCGGCATATGGACACACATCGATAGCACTGCGCGATGCACTCAAAGCGGTGGCATTGCCGTTTGTAGAAGTGCACATGTCGAACATTCATGCGCGGGAGGAGTTCAGGCACAAGACTTATTTGTCAGATTTTGCTTCTGGCGTTGTGGTTGGATTCGGGGTAGACAGCTATTTGTTGGGATTGCGCGGACTGGCCGAGCATCTTAAAAAGTAGCGAACCAGCGGTTTCCAAATACCGGCAACGGTTTTCGCTTTGCTAAGCCAAGGCCGTTTTGTCGGCCGAGAACTTCGAAGACAACTGCGCCAAACGGCTTCCACGCTGGCTTCCAAGTGCATGATCGAAAGCCTGAATTCTTGATGCTTCATCACCGCCGGTGCCTAATCGACGCAATCGACTTTCAGCGCCACCATATCCATATTGGTTGACAGCATCAGCAACTTCGGCAAAACCAAGTTCACTCTTCATGCCGTATTTCTGAGCTAAATCAATTCCAGACTGCGCCCATTGGCGAGCTAATGCGACCTGCACATCTTGGAAATCATTAAGCGCTTGCTTCATGCCATGCTCAAATCCAGGACCGAGACCGTTGAAGTTTGTATGGCGGACGAAGTTTTCATCGACCTTTCCGTTCTTAATCAATTGACCAGCAAATTGTCCGAAGTCTTGATTGAACTTGCTCGGATCACGATCGTACATGGCTTGGATCAAACTCGGAAGTTCCCCAGCTTGTTGGTTCCATTGTCTGATTCCAACTGACCATCCGTGTCCTGCATCGTTGTGGTTGATCACGTCTAGCTTGCCGCCCGACTCCAATCCGGCTGTCGCCGCGATAATTCTGTCCGGCAATTTACTGTTATCGAGTGCTTTGAAAAGTGGTGAATCTTGCGGTATTTTTGATTGCAAATGACCGTCAGCACCGATTTGCGGCGCATGTGACATATGCCGCTCAGGACCGCCTGCGCCAGACATACCTCCGCCGGAGAAGCCGCGACCGCCTCCACCACCGCCACCGCCACCGCCAGCGCCACCAATAACATTGCCACTACCGCCGCCACTAGGGCGAGAGCGGAAGACAGGAGGTGGATCGGCAGCATTAGCCGCGGTAATCAAGTCATCTGGAATGTCAGGAGAGACACTTGAATCTCTCCAATTCGCTTTAATCGTTTCGATCATAGATTGCGCGGCAGTTCGTTGCGCTTGAGTTGCAGCGTGACCTTCGGTGTTCGGGTCAATTTCGACGATCATGGCACCGTCGCCTTCTCCGCGCGCTTTGTTGGGATCGACTACTTCATGAATTTTTCCATCTTTATCGATGATGAAGTTTGGTTTCGGATCGCCTTCTTTATGTCCTTCTCGGAGGACTATTTCTTTCACATCTTTAGCGTCTCTAGGCTTAAGCGGTTTTCCGTTTTCGTCGACTTCTTGAACACCGCTCAGGTCGACGCCCAGCTTCTTCAGAGCGTCGAGAAAATCTTGGGCGCGCTTAGCTGCCGCTTCCGGCGTGTCTGGAACTGATGAGGTGCCGTCTTGCCGGACTATTTCGCCCTCAGTCTGCCTTTCAGGTGTAACTGTGCCGCTGACCATGTCTAGCGAACCCGAGACCGGACCTTCACGGGCCAGTTGAGGCATCCATGGCTGGTAAGTGATTGTCGCACTTGGTCCCCAGGTCGCAGCCCGTGTAGCGTCGTACTGGTCGGCATGATCGCTGCCTTCGCTCGTAACGATGGGCTCGTGTACTTCGACCGGCAAAACCGGCGGCACGTCGATAGTTGGCTTCTCGGGGGCCATGGGTCTCCCAAAACGAAATGAATCTAATAGCTGTAACTACTAGCTTACCTTTAGAAGAAATACCCGTAAATGTGAGAAGTACGTATGGAGACGGGCTGGCGAGGATTGACCACGCCTCGCAGGCGCTGAAGCTTAATCGTTGCGAGCAGGCTATAATACGTGGGGACCAGCCTGTACTGGCTGTTTTATACTCTAGAGCATATTCAACAACCATTGATTCGATAGACGGAAAAACAGAATTGCTGAGATATTCAATCCTTTCATTTACTTTGATACTGCTCTTGACGCTGGCAACTAGCCAACCGGCAAGCGCTGCGGATTTGCCGATGCCGGCAGATAAGTCCGTTGCCGTTCCGGCTGACCCAGAGGCTGCAGCTCCGGCGGCGCCTGTTGCTCCAGCCGCATCAGCTCCAGGCGCCAGTACCGACACCAAGCCTTACGCCGAAGAAGCCTTCAAGCACTACAATCGCGGCGTTGAGCTTCACCAGGCTGGTTTTTTAAACCAGGCTATTGCTGAGTACAAGGGCGCTATCGAAGCGGACAGTCGCATGGAAGAGGCCTGGAGCAACTTAGGCGGCATCTATGCTGCGCAAAAAAGCTATCCAAAAGCCATGGAGGCTTTCGAAAAAGCCCTGCAGCTCAAACCGGATCGCCCAACCACTCTCAATGGTTATGGCACTGTTTTGTACGCGCGCGGCAAAACAGTAGAAGCAAAAGAGAAGTGGAAACAAGCTGTGCAAATTGAGCCTGGATTCGCGTCTGCGTACTACAACATGGGCAATGCGCTGGAAGGCGAAAAAGACGTGATGACGGCGCTGGCGTACTATTATCTGGCTATCCAGGCTAATCCCAACATGGCGGATGCTTATTACCGAATGGGCAATTTGTTGCAAAAAGACGGACATTCGGCGGCCGCTAAAGTCTTGTTGCAGAGATCTACAGACCTGTCGCCTGATGCGGAGTTCGCTCGCGATGCGAAGAAACAGGTCACATCGATTGATACTGAACTCAGTGCCGACAAATCAGATAAGTCTGATTTGCATACGAATGTGATCGCTCCAAACGTTCACGCACACAAAGCTGCTGCCACTGCAGAAGAGCCGACAGCGACTGCGTCAGCGACAAAGCCTGCCAAAGAACATCACGGATTGTTTAGTGGTGCCGGCGGTGGCGAGAAGAAACCGAAAGAACCGAAGGCACCGAAGGCACCGAAGACACCGAAGGCTCCTAAGGTAGCTAAGCAGAAAAAAGAGAAAAGCGTGGATATGTTTGTTCAATCGCCCGATCAGAAAGTCGCTGATCCAGACTTGACTGAGAAGCCCGCTCAATGAGTATTTTGCTCTCAAGCAGGAGAGGTTCAAAGTGAGCGAACTGTCGCCTCAAAAAGTAGAGATGATGGCGAAGATGATTGAAGGGCGAGTCGTCGGAGATACTCGGTTTGAAGTAACTATCAAAGGGACTGTTCTTGGATTCCCAGCAACCTTGCAGGCAATCAAAGCTTGCTGGCCTTTTGGAGTCACTTACACTCTTGAGACTCAAGTGATTGACGACCCCAATCGTCCGGTTCAGTCAGATGCGTTTTCGATGACAATCTCTCCGCGCATGACGCATGGACTAATGGCTTTCGTTGCTCGGCTTCTCTTGTTTGAACCACAGGGCCAGCATCTGCAAGATAAACGAATGGAAAAGTCATTTATTTTCTCGTTCAACAATACAATTGAAGCAGAACGCTTCGTTAAGTATCCCGGTGTCTTTGAGAATCTGTTGCATTTGGAGGAGTACGCCAAATTTAGTGAGATGGTGATTAAGGCTCATGCCGGTCTTGTCTTATCTCAACCGGAGAACTTCAATAACTTAGATCCCGATGTTTACAGGGAGACATTCAAGCTCCTGGGCGAAGTCGGTCAGGTTTTGTTTGAAGCGTTTTAAACAAACAAACTCACCGAAGTGAAATACGAAACAGATGTTTCAAGAAAAGACGAAAGTTGAAGGAAGCTCATCGCAACGACCAGGCAAAATGCGTGTTGGTCTGATTATTGTCACTGTGACTGCGATTGCGGCGGCGGCGGTGGTTTTTGTTGGCAATTCGAACCACTGGTTCGGCACTTCATTTGGTGGCCAAATTAGTGAGGAAAATGCAAAAAATTTAGTGCTGGTAACACGCGGGTCTGTGGATTTAAAAATTACAGCGACTGGTGTGATCAAGCCCTACAACGAAGTGAAGATCAGCCCAAAAGTGACAGGACTGTTGACCAGGCTTCTGGTTCGGCAGGGACAGATTGTTAAAAAAGGGCAGCTGCTGGCCTTGATGGATGACAGTAATTTGACAGGTCAGGTAGCAGCGGCAAAGTCTGCATTCAACATGGCGAAGGCAAACTACGACAAATCTTTCCATGGAAACAGACCAGAGGAAGTGGCAAATGCTGAAGCGCAGTTAGCAAAGAATGTGAACATTGTTCGTTTTGCAGAGCAGACTGTGAGCCGGTCACAGGCCCAAGTCAAATCATGTCAGGCTCAGTTGGTTCGCGACGCAACCAATTCAAGACGATTATCTACGCTGGCAAAGCAAGGTGCGATTTCAGATCAAGACCGGTTGAATGCCACCACTCAGGCAGAAGTCACCGAAGTAACGTTGAAACAGGCTCAGCAAGAGCTTCGACAATCGGAAGCTTCACTGGCACAAGCGATGGCTGATCTCGAAAGTTCGAAGCAACAATTTTCGATGTCCAAGAAAGGCAACCGCGAAGAAGACGTGCGTGCAGCGAAATTTTCGATGGAGCAAGCTGCGGGTAATTATCACTATCTGCAAAGTCAGTTAAACGACACTCGCATCAAAGCACCTTTTGCCGGTGTGATTTCGCAGAAGTACGCCGACGAAGGGGCAATCGTTACTCCCACAACATCGGCGGCCACTACATCTGCCACGTCGAGCTCGATTATCGCACTGGCCGGAAATCTGGAATTGGTGGCACAAGTATCTGAGAC
>JBBQFO010000121.1:0-13741 GCA_038322035.1 Candidatus Obscuribacterales bacterium | reverse complement strand
GTTCGTCACTTCAGACCAGCAGGTAAGCACGTCGCCAATGTGGACAGGCTGCTTGAAGACAACCTTGTCGAAACTGACGGTGAAAACGCGATGCTCGGTGACTTCGCGGGCAGCGATAGCACCAGCGATATCCATGTGGCTGAGAATGACGCCGCCAAAGATATTTGTGCCAGTCGCATTCGTGTCCTTGGGAAACATCCCGACCCGAACCGCTGGACATTTGTGAATTTCGTTCATGATAGACCTCACTAAACTTGGACGCCGCAAAGCAGCTTCCGTGACTGAAGTGAATCAACGGCGAGTTCGCGTCCAGAGACCGAAATCAGCGTTGTCACCCTTCGAGATAAATGCAGTTGCGCCGATATGCGTGAACATCTGGAGCGCTGGGAAGCGTTCAAATGCAAACTGCAAAATCAGGAAAGGCTACTTGTGGTGAGAAACTTGGGTGGAAAGTAAAAAATGGAAACGCTGATAACCTAACGCTGTCGATATAGTCAAAACAATGACGTTGAAGGAAGTTCATCATTTGCGCAGGACCCAAATTCCGTCTACAGCGGGGTTTCAAAGAGGAACGCGAGAAATAAATACTGACAGCTCCTGCCAAGATGCGCTCGCATAGCGCTTTTGGCAAGTACACACCGAGAACGCTCCTGACAACCAGCTGTAGATAAGTGAGTGCTGCGCGCACTACCACCTTACTTCAGGGTTAGCGCAGCTCGTCACGATCGAAGAGAAGGGCTCAAAAATCGATGAGACATTTCAGCTCAGCAGCAGCATAGGGTGAGCTAAGTATTCAACATCAGTTCCAATAGCAGCCGCAAACTGCGTATAATTTCGTTTAGCAACTAACGAAGACGAAGGGAATGACCGGTCTAAGAGGCGGAATCAGACACAGGTTGATGCTGCAAGTCGATGAATTGCCGCAGGCTAAACGCGTGCTGCTCACCCGTGCTTTAGCTCTTGCCGAGACCATTCACGAAGGGCAATTTCGCAAACCATCGAAGCTCGATCCCGAATTGCGCGAACCGTACATCGTACACCCCATGCGGGTTGCGTTGATTTTATTTGAAGAGTTGGGACTGAAAGATACGGAAGCAATCTGTGCCGCGATTCTTCACGACGTTGTCGAAGATAGCAACGGACGTGTAACAACAAGCGACCTCGAGCGAAAGTTTGGACGCATCATCGCGCTCATGGTCTCGGTTTTAACCAAACCGCCAGCGGACAAAAAAATCTCTCGCGAGGATCAACTGAAAACTTATCACGAGAGAATTGCTCAAGCTGCGATTCCGACTCGTTTGGTGAAACTGTCTGACCGACTGGATAACATGCGGGAATGCATCGGCTGCAACGACGTCAAATTTCAGCAGCGCTATTTGATCGAAACACGCGCAGAATATATTCCGATTGCAGAATCAACCGATGCGTACATCTACGGAGAGCTTGTCGGGCTGTGCGATAAGCTCGAAGAGCTCCTCGCCGCATCCGAATCAACAAACGATTAGATTTACTTTTTATTCCACGGCTTGAGGACAGCAATATCGTGTTGGCTAATGATCTGTCCTTTCGGAATATCGAACTTGGATTTCCGTCCTTGAACAACAGCGATGCTGGTCATCGCATCTATGGGGACTCGGTCTGTGTCTACTTGTCGCTCTTCCATTTGATCTTTCTTAAACACTGATCCGGCAGGAACATCTTCGGTTGTATAAACAACGGCACCAGTCGATTCCAATTTTGATTCCAGCTCTTTTTGTTTTGCTTCAAAAGTTTTTTCTTGAGCTGCGATCTTATCAACGATGCCTTGATTAACACAGCCAGAAAGACCACAACTGCCTAGCAAACCGAAAGCCAGAGTTATCCAAAATCTCGTGTTCATCGTTGACCTCAAAGTGTTTAACGCGGAAGAAAACACAACTCGAAGTTTACTCTTTTTTCGACGGTTTAGAAGGCGCGATGTCGTGCTGACAAATTATAGTTCCTGGTGCAATGCTTTCACTGTATACACAACGGTCCCGAGCACGTTCATTTTTGCCTCCAACTCAGCTTGCTTCCGCCTGTAGGCATTCTCTTGTTCGTGGATTTTCTCACTCGACAAACCGTCACAACCCGAGAGAGAAACACTGGCAAGAGACCCGACAGCGACGGATATCCAAAATTTGCTGCTCATTGTCAGGTCTGCAATCGGATTGTCTTGAAGACACCAAATATAACACCAACGTCATCAACATTATACTAAACGGTATAGTTATACAGGGCAGCAAAAAAGCCCTACGATCTTCGAACAATCAAATCGCTAGGAATCGTGACAAGCCCTGGCATCGAAACGGGGTCACCGTAACGATGCCAGGGGCATCACAACTAACTATTGCGCTGCATTGGTGATCGCAACAGTTGTACCGCACCGAACTACCTGTGGTGTCAGTCGGGAAAGTGGCCAGTGATCGAGGGCGCCTGGACGAGCGTGAAGAACTTGCCCTTGGTCCAGCCGTACTTGGCCGCCAGCTTGTAGAACTTCTCGATGCGAGCCGGCTCTCCAGGCACGTCGACCATGAAGTTGCCGATCGCAGCAGGAATCGGCAGCATGATCATCATGCCACCATCATTTGCCGCCGAGTCGCCATCGCGTCCCGCGATAACGATCTTGTCCTCGTCCAGATGCTGCCAACCGAAACGAGCTCGGTTCATGTGCATCCAGTAGTGGAAGCTCATGGGCTTGCCAGGCTGCGGGCGGTTCAGCCAGGTCTCGTCGGTGACGTCGTAGGTATGGTTGACACCAGTCGCACGACCGTCAGAACCGTAGGTCAGGTTCGAGCCGACGACGTTGAGCGGATTGACGCCCAACTCACCAGCCACTGCCCGTGCCAAGTCCTGGTCGCCGTTGGAGACGATGACCACATGCACACCGAGCGACTCAAGCAGTTGATTCTCCTCGGGAACGCCGGGGAAAACCTTGGCTGCGTAGTGGTGCGCGAACTCCTGCACCTGAGCGATCTTCTCCGCTTCAGTCAGTCCAACCTGCGAAGGCCAGTAGGCGCCCGCCCAGAAGTCGAGCATGCTGATACCTTCGCCGCCCTGCTCCTTGATTTGCCACTGCTCGACCACATGGTGTGGAGTGCTGTTGGTAAAACGAGGGGCAGCTGTGGTCAGTCCCAACCGATTCGGAACACGGACGAGTCCGCGAGCGAAACGGACGAACGGACGCACGAAAGCATTCGGGCGGCGGAGAAGGAACTTCTCGACCACCTTCAACTGCGCCCTGGAAAACTTGCCGTTGTCCGCGCGCCACTTGAAGAAGAACGTGAAGATGTCGCCCGCAGCCTGCGTCTTGTCGACATCCTTGAGCCAGAAGATTTCCCGGCCGGCAGCCTTTTCGGAGGCAACCCAATCGCGGAACTCGGGGCTGTAGAAGTAGGCGATGCGGTCAGCGGTGGACAGCTTTGCGGCGCGAACGTCGTTGCTGTCTTTGCTGCCGCCAGAAATTTCGTACAGCTTGCGCTGTGCCCGCTCCAACGGCGTTTCCGCCGTGGAAGTGGAATTCGTGTTTGTCGTCATAGTAGTCAGTCCTTGAGTCTGTTTCAGACAGAAAACTGCCGTGGGTTTTACTCCAGACAGGTTGAGATAGGGGCGCCATCGCGAACGAGCGAGCCCGTCAGCGATGGCACCAGAAGAGACAAGCCGGTCAGATGGTGAACACACCACCTGCGGTGCGGACAATCACGTCCACGCCGTGCGCAGAACCAGCCGAGAAATCGACATTGAAGTCGGCGCAGCGCCTGTAGTACCAGACGTTGGCGACGCCGTAGACGACTGCGATTCCGTCCTTGATGTACACGCCCGTGTCCTCATCGAGACCGAAGACGGCATCGATGTCGAGAATGGCAAGCGCGACGATGGGACGGTTGTAGCGGTCACGCCACATGTGCGTGTCGAAGGCAATCCGCTTCGTCAGCCCGAGACCCTTGGCGGTCAAGAGAGAGTTTGCACGGATGACGCCGTCTTTCATGCCGCCGTCGATCATGTAGTTCCCCATGCAGGCAGCGCCGGCAGAGGTTCCAGCGATCAGTCCGCCGGCAGCGTGGAACGCCTCGAGCGCTTCGATACCGCCGGGTCCGAGCTTCTCAACCAACCGACCCTGGTCGCCACCCGAGATGTACACCGCGTTGGTGCCATCGGGTATGCGTGCCCCAGAGACAAGCCGGCTGAGACGCTTTGCGCCCAGCTTCCACAGTGCTGTAGCAACCTTCACGGCGAACCGGGAGGGTGACTTCAATACTGCGACGTTGGTGGCACCGAGCCTGGCGAACGCCTCGACGACGTCGGCTGCAGCTTCGACGGGGATGCCGCTGGCGTGCGGGATGATGACGATGTGCGCATCAGGACCGCCAGCGAGTTCCACAAAAGTGGCGTAACAAGTGTTCGACTTGCCGCCAATCAGAAAGAAACCGCCTGGGCGGTTAGATGTGTCCATAGCTTTTCCTTTCGGTGAAACGATCAGGCGGCGACGGTACCGAAAGTGGTATCACCGTCACCGGGATCGTCGTTAATTTGAAGCCAACGGCTAGAGTTATAGACGGGTCGATCGGCGAGCAACCTGCTGATGCAGGCGCGCAAATCACCGGGGCTGATGCCGGTGAGAAACCGCTTCGTCCAGTCAATACCACCAGGCTCATTGGCACGTCGCGCGGCATCGCCACGCGCTGGGGAAGATGTAGCGACGTCGACATTCCAACGCGGGCCAAGCACACTGCGAAAGAGCAGGAGCGCGCGGACCGAGTGGAAAGGCGAGGTAACGACGTAAAGCGTCCCCGGCTGCAGATGCTTCAGGTAGCGGGTGGCGACCAGAACGGCGTTGCCGATCGTGTCGCGCGACTCGTCCTCAAGCAGCAGTCGTGAACGGTCAATTCCACTCGCTTCGAAGATTCGAGCCATGTATTCAGCCTCCGTCAAACCTGACGCAGGATTCACACGACCGTCTCCAGAGAGAATGAAAGTCCATGAGGGGTTGGCTTTTGCCAGTTTGACGGCTTTTCGAGCCCGTAAAGTAGTTGCTTGTCCGCTTGTGCCGTCGCTGTTAAGACCTCCTCCGAGGACAACGACAACAGGCGTGACCGTGTTATTGAAAACAGTCATGCAGCTCCTCTCTACCAAACGAATCGTTGTGACGCGTTTGATGAGTTGATTCGGACCAAGCCAAAGCATTAGCTGACTAGACAGCCGAAAGTGGCAGTCAGTTAAGGTTTTGGTTGGTGGATAAAGGGATTTGGGTTAGGCGATAAACAAATTGAAGAAAACGAAGGAATGATTAACACTAGCGCTAAGCGGGTTCGGAAAGCCACCGCCCAACGCCTAAATAAAGCTAGAAGAGCTCTTGATTTAGGAAGTGTTATCTAAAGCACCTTAGCGAAGCTTGCAAAGTGAAGCTATTGAGGTTTTCCTAGGCGGAAATATAGGCACCACTAGCACACCGCAGCCAACTGATCGGCGACGATGGTAGAGCGGAAGAATTGGCAACAACATTCCTCCGCATTCTTACCAACAACAGCTGGCAAAACTTCAGGTCTAACTGCGCTTCGCATCTCCGCATGGAATTGTGCGCACCGCAGCGACCGGCCCTTTGAGCTAAAGGAACCGCGAGTGCTGCTGTCGAGCAGCAACACTCGCTAACCTTTGTTTTTGACAATGGTGCTGATTCAATCCGCTGAGCCGTCATCTTTACCAGACCGATTTAGTAGTCATAAATTGCACAACATGACGCGTCAAACGGGTCATGGACACACCCTGTTCTAAATTCCTGCACCCGGAGCAGAACCACTAACGAAGGCTAGTTTTATATGTCACAAACAGTAAGAAACGATAGTCTGAACAACTTCGCAACTAATCGCGATCAGGATTTGGGCAAAGCGATCGCAGAGGCAGCCTCAGCCTTGTCGAGCAAAATACCAAAGCCTGGTCGGGAGACGAATACGCCAGTCGGAGAAAATTTAAGGAGCGAAAAAACAACCGGCACAACCCAGGAAAAAGGATAGTTTGTGCCAGCACGGGTAGTACCATCAAGATATATCCAGTAGTGTCACCATACCACCACACCACATCCAGTGCCCACCAGATGTGGTACTAGACAGTAATCGTCATGAGGCTCATAATCTTCTAGGACCCGGAGTGTCACCGAGAACGGAAGGATCAACCAATGGACATTGCACATACCGAAGCGACTAAATCGGCCGTCGATACTTTATTCGACAGCACTGAGTTGATCGATATGACACCAGACGCGAAGCCACCAGTAGAAGTTAAGGAATCATCGACCGAATTGACCAAGACCACGCAGTCGACGGGGCTAGCATCGCTCAATCGCACTGAAACTACCGCCAAACACGTCGGCGATGTTTTGGAAAGTTTGGACTTCGCGGCAGTCAGACTGGAAGGTGCCATGTATCGCATTGGCTATCTCGAGTCGCAAGTAGACAACATGACCGAACAGCTCAAAGTTTTGCCGGAATTTCGGGCCCGCGCAGCTAAAGCGATTCTTACCGAACGTGAGAATCGTGTCCTGATTGAGGCCATTTCAGAATACGAGTCCGAGCTTAAAGAAACACATCAGTTGCTCGAGAAATTGAGTAAGAGCCGGACCTGGCAGTTTTTTCGCTGGGCCTTTGGCGTCAGCCTTTAGCGCCTGGACGATTTACCACGAAAGATCAGTTACGGTGACTTCGGCTCGTGACTCTGCGGGCAGTGCCATGAGCGCGTCCCTAAAATTGAGATCTATGTCACACAACGGGATGAGGACGAAAGCTCTCTCATTCATGTGCAAATGAGGAACGGTCAAATTCTCGTCCTTAACGACTTCTTCTCCGTAAGTTAGGATATCCAAGTCAATTAATCGCGGACCCCAACGTCGGGATTCTTCGCGCCCCATGCGCTTTTCCAGATCCTTCAGCCCTTTCAAAAGCTGCTGCGGTGAGAGCAGGGTCTCCAATAGAAGAACGGCATTGCAGAAATCCGGCTGGTCTGTCACTCCCCAAGCTTTCGAATGATACAACTTCGACTTTCCGTAGACCTGACCGAACGCTTCCACTTCGCGTAAAGCAACACGCAAATTTTCAGCCGTGTCACCCAAGTTAGATCCAAGTCCGATATATGCATAAACCATTTTTAGTTATTCCTGCGAACCAGCGTCACGCTGGGTGTAGCTCCGCCCAATCGTTCAGGTTTGCGGATGCAGACTGTTACCTGCCTGACTCGCTTATCCTTAAAAATCACCTCAACAACGTCCTCCGCCAGTCGTTCTAGCAGGTGACGCGATTGCGTCTCAACGATGCCCACGATGGTGCGGTGCAGTGTCGAGTAATTGACAGTATCATCTATATCGTCTGTTTGTCCTGGTTTCGTCAAGTCCATCGATAGCTCAACGGATAGCTCAAGCGGCAAACATTGCTCCCGCTCCACTTTAGTAACACCATGTTTGCCCCGAGCAATGATCTTATCGATTCGAATCAGATCTACGGGCAACGGATTGTCGAGACTGTCTGTCACTAGCCCTCCCAGCCCGAAGGACGCGATTGACGAACGATGGCGTCGCTCACTTCTACGATTTCTTTCGTCTGCGCAACGTCATGTACACGCACCACATCAATTCCTGCTGCCACCGCCAGCGCCACCGTTGCCAACGAACCGACGACGCGCTGATCCACGGTTTTGCCGGTCAGCTTGCCGAGGAAAGACTTGCGGGAAGTGCCCAGAAGAGTTGGCAGTCCCAGCGAGACTAACCGATGCAATTGATTCAAAACTTGCAAATTGTGTTCGGCTGTTTTTCCAAATCCGATGCCTGGATCGAGAATGATGTTTTCATGCTTTAGACCGGCACGCACAGCCTTTCTCGCCTGCTGATCCAGATAGCGCAAAACTTCGTCAACGACACCAGCATCATACACAGCACGTTCCTTGTTGTGCATAATCACCACAGGCAATGACCGCTGAACAGCAATATCGAGCAGCTCGTCGCTGATTCCCCAGATCGAATTAAGGATATCGGCATGTTGAGTTGATTTCAGCACTTCCGCTTTGGTTGTATCCAGAGAGATCAGTGCGTTCGGCATACACCGTCGCAACTCTGAGAGCACAGGTCCAACCCGCTTCAACTCCTCTTCGGCCGTGACAGCTTCATGACCAGGACGAGTGGACTGCCCACCGACGTCGATGATGTCAGCTCCAGAATCAGCCTGCAGTGTCGCTCTTGCCACGGCGTCTGCACAGTTGAGCACCCCGTCTCCAGAGAAGGAGTCCGGGGTGACATTGACAATTCCCATAATCAAAGTGCGCGATCCCCAATCATGGGAAAAATCGCGCACTTGCAAGACACCGCGATGCAGGCGTTTGGACACATCATTATCGACGGGTTTCAAACCTAGCATCTGTCCTCGTCAAATTAGTGCTGACAGACCTTGCCACCACTGCTTGCAATGGACAAACGTTCGCGTTCGACACCGTCCAGAGCATTCCACAGTGACTTTGCGGTTCTCTCAGCGGCGTTCAACGCTGCTTCCTGAACGGCTTCGTCAGTTCCAACTTCTTTGGCGATTTGCTCAAGCCATGTTCTTGAATGCAACACATCGAATGATTTGTGCAAAGTGAAGTAGTAGCTCGTCTTATCGTCGCAGCCATACTGCTCTTTCAAGCCGCGCTCTTTCTCGGTTGCAACGCGCGGAACTTGTGATTCGTATGCGTAAAGTGCAGCCAGTGCTTCGGCAGTGGAACCGTTTTTAACGACGTCCTGGAAGCCTTCGATTAGTTGAGCGATCTCTTTGATTGGCTCGTGGTCTACGATGTCTTCGGAAGATGCGCCCATGCCTTGAACGAAATCAAGCCAGATTTCTGCGTGCGAACGGCCGTCGCGAGATTGCATACCTTCTTCATCGGCTTTGTTGTCCAAAACGATGGCGCGCAATTCGCCTTCAGGCAAGCGCTTCTGTAGTGTGTCGAGGTAGTTAGGAAATTCAGCTACGTGATGGTAATAGTCGCAAGCATACTCTTTGATCTCATCGTTTTTGAGTGTGCCCATGCTCCAAGATTTGTAAAACGGATGGCAAAGCAGATCGTACTTCGCGATTCGTGCGTTTAATTCCTGCGTAAAAGACTCAGTATTCATGAGCACTCCTTTGTGAGTTCCAAGAAGGCTAAATATACCGAACCGACGAGCCGAAACGCGCATGACAACGTCTGTTCGTCACACTCGATAACGAGTTAGTTAATGGCGCCCGCTGCTGCCGTGTTCGTAGGCGAGGTGCGCAAGAGTATCTTGACTGCGTCCAATTTGCTGACCGGGTCCAATCCAGGATCTTTGAAGATCTTGCCGATCACGCTGACTCGTTCCTGGCTCAGATCGGCGCTGAACATGTCGTTGTTATCGACGAGCCCGACAGTATGCGCCCAGGACCTTCCGTCTGCGCTGAACAAGGCTTTGGAGATGTCGCCGTCGTACTTGGTGTTCACCATCGTTATGAAGCCCTGAGCAAGGGGGGCTGGCGATGATACAGGAGCCTGGGAGATGACGTTTGGCGGCACCGTAGATGGTGCGTATTGAGCGACTGGCTGATTCTTCTTCGAATGCTTGTTGTGCTTGCCTCTCTGCGGCGCAGTGGGCGGCATCTGATTGACAAACTGCGGCGGTATTATCGCAGGCATGCCGGGCGCTCCAGGCTGTCCAACAGCCTGTGGGACAACGGCATCTGGATTCGGTTGTATATAACCACCGGCGTAGGCCGTCTGGTCGACGCCCCACTGGCCGTACCTGAATGGACGGTTGCGCTGTCGGGGTGAACCGAAAGGCTCTTCGTCCGTGTAGCCAGCTAGACCCATCGGCCCCGGTGTTCCGTAACCTCCGCGGAAGTATCCGCCAGAGTTTATGGCGCCGTTGACCATGCGATTGGTCAAGTAATAGGGGTTGGTGACGTTGTAGATGCTCGTGCCACCGCCCAAGAAGATTCGACCGATCGGATACAGCAATGACGAACTCAGAGCATAAGGAAGGTTATTGAAATACTGAGCGTGAGCTGGTTGTAGCGCTGCTGTAAATGACAGGGTGACGCTGATTGCGACAAGCGCTAGGGATCTCGGGGTTAATGACCGTTTCATCTGGTCTGACTCCCACACATTCCGATTTAGACCTCTTTGATACCACTAAACGCACGACTGCGCCTATTTATTTCAAATAGTTTAAGTCTCTCTTATCAAAACTGCAAGGATGTGGGCGCCAGCGACGTGGGGATCTCACCACGAGGAAGTCGCTATTTGCTATTTGCTATTTGCTTGTTGCTAACAGTTCGGAGGCGGATCGGATTGCTTTGCCTGGTTCTACTTTGTGGCCTAGCTCTATTAGGGTTGCTTCCAGTGAGGCTAGGGTCATTAGGACGTCTCGCTCGAAAGCGTAGCCCATGTGTCCTATTCTGAAGATCTTGCCTTTCAACTCTTCCTGACCGTCGGCAACGAGTATGCGATAGCGCTCTTTCAACTTCTTGCGGATCGCGTCTACAGTGATGCCTGCGGGCGGCTTGATGGCAGTAATAGTTGGTGAAGCGGCAGTCTCATCCACGAACAGCTCCAATCCCATCGCTTGCAGACCAGCTCGCAATGACTGTTTCAGTCGAACGTGACGGGCGAAAATGGATTCGGTTCCTTCCTCATGCATCATCTTCAGGGCTGTTTGCAAACCACAGAACAGAGACACGTTGGGAGTGTAAGGAGTTGTGTTCGCGTCCAACGATTTTTTGTACTTCTTCAGGTCAAAGTAAAAACTGTGACTCTTGCAGTTTGCTTTCGCTTCCCAGGCGCGTTTGCCGAAGAAGATAATTCCCAAACCAGGTGGCAACATCAACGCTTTCTGACTGCCCGTGACGACAATATCGACATCCCATGCGTCGATTGGCAAGTTGACAGCACCGAAACTGGTGACAGCATCAACGATGGAAAGTGCGTTGTGCTTTTTTGCAGCCGCAACAATTGCCTGCAGATCATTAATCACACCAGTCGAAGTTTCGTTGTGAGTGATCATCACCGCTTTAAAGTTGGTCGATGCCAACTTTTGCTCGACCACTTTTGCATCAATTGCTGTTCCAGGCTCGACGTTCATGCGCTCGACTTCGGCGCCGAAGGCTTCCGAAACTTTCGCCCAACGTTCGCCAAAAACACCGCAAATCAGACTCAGAACTTTATCGCCGGGGCTAATAGTGTTGGCGATCGCCGCTTCCATACCGCCTGTACCTGACGCCGTGAGCACGAAAACATCGTTCTCAGTTTGTCCCAACCACTTCAAATCTTCAATGACATCTTGCACGACTTTCGAAAATTCAGGAGTGCGATGCCCAATCGGGTGGCGGGCAACAGACTCGAGAACGGCGTCAGGAACGGGCGTCGGCCCGGGAATCATCAGGAATTCGCGTGGTTGAATAGGCATTGTAATCGCTCCGAAAGAGGCGATTAGGATAGACCCTTCGGTTCTATGATGTCAAAGTTTTGCCCATCTTTTCGTTCATGAAAGACACTAACTTCAGTAATGATGTCGTTTTCCACTGTAACAAGAGCTTGTTGAACTTCCGGATAGCAATCTCGCCAAGTCGAACAACGAATGTTGTCGCAGTTGAAATAGCCGATGCTCTGTATGTTTCCGCCCGGTGGAGGCGCAGAAGGACGGCAATTACTGCCGTCCCACTTAAGCTTGTCACCGATCTTGTAGTTTAGATTTTCGACTGCACCAACCTGGAATCCCACACCGGAAGCCACTTTCGCTTGGCAGAATGGACATTCCAAATTGGAGTAGACAGTGTTGAACGACAATCGAGATTCCTAACCCAGCCTTACCTAGCGATCACCAGTTTTTTTGTTTGATCTGCGTTTTTGAGGCTTGGGTTTTGAAAAGACTTGGGGGCGTTGGCTGATTTCCGCACCTCGTCCAATCTAACTTCGGCCAGCCGATCAGCAGCTTGGTGAGGCAAAATGCCTTCCTTAGTTGCACGCACCAGAATGTCTTCGATGGTTTGATAAATCTTGCTGACTTTCTGATGAACCATTTCAGCGTTGTAACCATCAAGTTCAGCAGCAACGTTGATCAAGCCACCAGCATTGATTGCGTAATCTGGAGCGTAGACGATTCCTTTTGCTTGAAGCGCGAAACCGTCAGCATCTGTTTCCAGCTGATTGTTTGCCGAACCTGCAACAACTTTGCACTTCAACTGAGGAATTGTGCGGTTGTTGAGAATGGCGCCCAGAGCGCAAGGAGCGAATACATCACAATCAACGGCGTAGATTTCGTCTGGTGAGACAACTTCAGCGCCGAATTCTTGAACGATACGCTCAACTGACTTTGGATAAATGTCGGTGATGATCAACTTAGCGCCAGCTGCAGACAGGTAACTGCAGAGGTGGTAGCCGACGTTGCCGACGCCTTGCACAGCGACTTTCAAGCCTTCGAGGCGCTCGCCCAGTCCGACGTGCTTGAGAGCAGCCTTCATGCCCTGGAAAACACCGAATGCAGTCATAACTGATGGGTCGCCGCTTCCGCCTTCGTTGCTTCCGCCAACAGCATGGTTGGTGAAGTTGCGGATCAAGTCGATGTCTTTGACGCTCATGCCGACGTCTTCGGCTGTGATGTAGCGACCGCCGACTGATTCAACGGCTCTTGCGAATGCAGCCATCATTTCGTCAGTTTTTTGAGTTCTGGCATCGCCGATGATGACAGCTTTTCCGCCGCCAAGGTTCAAACCAGCAACAGCAGCTTTGTATGTCATGCCACGAGAGAGACGGAGAACGTCGCGAAGTGCAGCAGCTTCATCGGCGTAGTTCCACATGCGACAGCCGCCAAGGGCTGGTCCGAGGACAGTGCTGTGAATTCCGATGATTGCTTTCAGTCCAGATTCCTTATCATGGAAGAAAACGACCTGTTCGTGTCCATAGTTCTCCAGATCGTTGAAGATTCCCATCATTTGGAGTTCTCCTTAATGAAAAGTGATGCGCGGCTATCCCGAGGGTAGTCTATGCAGCAAGCTGCCCGACTTATGCCACCATGTTTGTACTATTGTTTTCGTTTTTACTTGCCAATAATCAGATTTTCGCAATTATCTCAGCCCTCTATCTCAAGACCGACAATACATCCGGGTCTTTCAAGTCCTTTTCACTCATTTGGTAATTTTATGAGAGGAATACAAGTATTAGCGGCATCACATTTAACACCACGCAAAACACTATTTAGCAGGTTTGCGTAGAGATCAGTTTCCTATTTAAGCTAGATCAAATCCTGACGCGAAATGTTCCACCTACCGAGAAAGCAAGAAAGAGGAGAGAAAGTCACCATCACTGGTGTCAGTGAAGAGACCAGCGACTCGTGCGGACCAGTTACGCGGTGCCACCGAGGAAGGTGTCATTCTGCGGGCAACTGAAACTTTCGGTACTGATGCCAGTGAGCGAGGCTCTATTGGCATAAGAAGCCGATAACGATGTTCCGTCGGCCTTAGAAGCCGTTGCTTAATTTGATGCTTTAATTTGTGCATCAAATTAAGCACCAGCTTGTAAGGACCGAGAGACAGGAGGGAGCCTCAAATAATGCGGGTAGTCAGATTGTATTAACGCATATAGTATACAAATGGTTTGAGAAAAGCTGAGGGTCCCCCCAAAAAGTAGACAGTGGTCCTGGCGAAGATCCGCTTCTTAGGTAAAATAGCCAAGGAGCGCAGTATGACAAAGAAAGACA
>JBBQFO010000120.1:0-13752 GCA_038322035.1 Candidatus Obscuribacterales bacterium | reverse complement strand
CTGCACCTGATGATTGCCGGACGGTTGCACTGGAGAAACAGGGACGCGAAGTTAGGTGGACGGAATAATCTAGCCGCCTTCGATTTTGCGGAGGGAGCGCTTGTGATCACTGAAGCCGGTGCTAAACGTCGCGCATCTTTGCACGTATTGCAAGGACAAGCAGCATTGGACGAGATCGACCCAGGTGGTATCGAAGTCTTTGAATGCGATCTCGCTTCATTCAAAGAAGCGCTGACTGCTGAAAACCGCACGCTCAAACGAGCGCTAACAGATCCGCGCATCATCAGCGGAATCGGCAATGCTTACTCTGATGAAATATTGCACGCAGCAAAAATGTCGCCGATCGCGCGCACGCAAAAGCTTTCCGAAGAAGAATGGGAAAGACTATTTTCCGCCACGCGAGAAACATTGACGCTTTGGATCGATCGATTAGATAAAGAAGCAAAGAAATCATTTCCAGAAAAGGTAACTGCATTTCGCGCCGACATGGCGGTGCATGGTCGATACCAGAAGCCTTGTCCGGTCTGCGGCGAACCGATTCAACGAATACGGTATGCAGACAACGAAACAAACTATTGCGCTCGCTGTCAGAACGGCGGAGAGCTTCTCGCCGACCGAAGCTTGTCGAGACTGTTGAAGTCAGATTGGCCGCGCACGCTCGATGAATTAGAAGCACTAAAAAGAAAATAAATACTTCTATCTGAGCGATTTATTTGTGAATGTAATGTGCTCGGAATAAGCCGTAAACCTTGTACCTGGTTTTTTCCAAGATATCAGCTTTCTGATAAATCGAAACAGCCTCGCGACCGATGGTCAGGTTGCTATCGTTTTCGCCGATCGCTTCTTGGACTTTATCCATTGATTTGCGAATAGAATTTACTTCTTGCGACCACGTCTTCCAGAGCGGGTTTATCTGTTGCTCGATTTTTTTCGGAACTAGCCGCTCATTGGTGTCAACGTCGTAAATGTCATCAATCAAAAGCTGGATAATCGGCTCCAATGTATTGATGTAATACACGAGCCATTCTTTTCTCGGCGCAAGATAGACGTGATGTTTTTTGTTCAACATCGATTCGTTAATGGTGGTTGGGGATGAGACCAGTACACCTGACGCTGGCGTAATCTCGATGCGTGTCGACTCTAGAAACAAATTTACCGCTTGCTGTTTCACCTGCCCCAGGCTAAGTCTGACATCGCGCAAGTCAGACAACATCTCGTTAGGTTCCATCTGCTTGGCATCATCTGCGGTGCGTCGATGGATAGTCAGACCGGCCGAATTGGTTCTGGGCGGTTGTTTACTCTCATCTGCACCTGGCTCCGCAGCCCGCGCCGCGCTGACTAAGCAGACAGTCATGAAGCAGGAAACTGTGGCACTAAATATAGTGGCGCTAGTTCGTGAATCGAATTTTCGTGTCATCGCCAATCCTTTCTTACAATGAGAATGAACTATCATCGAGTCCTTTGTTAACCTGCACGTCTTGAAACAGAACCAGAGCACTAGGTTGCCCATCTTTAAATACCGTCCAGAGAATCGGCGCTTTAGTTTTCGGGTCTACAATTGCGGCTTCACTGACTGATGCGGCACCCGGTTTCGTTACAAGCAAAACAGTCACAGGATCTGGAAAAAGTTTTGTCGTCACCGCGCTAGGCGAGACAAAACCGGATCCGCCTCCTTTGAGCGAAGTCTTTAGAGCTTCGTACAAAGAGACGAAGTCACTATCGGCGAGACTATATCCGGTTGGTAATTTCAACGTCCTGCTGTCTGGCTGCAGCGTCATTTTCATGAAGCGAAGGGTACCGCCTCCGGCTCCTCGAATCACTCCCTCTGGACCGCGTGCCACTACGGAGCCATTTCTGTAATCAGACGACTTGATAACCGCTTTGAACAAATTTCGGAATTTGTATGCGAATTGAGCACCACCCGCGTCTTTCCAGCGACCATCTTTTTTGGTGTACAGCTTACAAAAGCATTGATAATCTTGGAATCTGCCGGATGCACCTTTGAGCGAATCTAAAAATTCGGTATGAAGTGGAGTCTTAGCGAGAGATTTCAGCGCCTCAACGTTATCATCAACATCAGTTGGAGCCATAGCGTATGCAGCCACCGAAAAAAGTAGCGTGGCAGCCACTGCGAAGATAGCGGCAGATTGAAGTTTGTCAAAGACTTTCATGCAAGCTATAAAGTATGAGGTAACTGTGCCAACTTAGCACGAATTACTGGTCGCTGCCTGAATGTCAGACACGTACAGAAAAGCGCCGCTATCAGTGGACAGAATCAGGCAAAGCATCATCTTGTTTTGGCTTCATCTGTTTTTCCATTACCAAATAGCAAATGATAAATTGACCTATAAATGGAGCAATAATCACAGGTAATGTCCATTCAATGCCTTTTCCGCTGAAGCAAAAACCTAGCCAGACAAAGACATGTGAGAAGAAAAACAGCCCCGGAACTAAAAACCAATAAATCGGAATGCGCTTAAACGCTATCAGTAAACAACTGATGACGGTCTGCAAAAGCAAGACAATACCCAGGACAGAACAACTCCCATTCGCTAGCGCCCCGAGAATGTCGAATATAAGCAAGAAGTTGAACTTATCAAATGGATGATTGCCCATTGAGGCAATCGCGATCACGTGCCCCATGTAAGCGCTGACTAAAACAAACAGCACTCGTAAAAGATATTCGGCTACTAATCTCAGAGTTGTCATCGATACGGTTAGCAAGTGAACGGTCGGTTAAACACTCCTTCAAGTGTCAGGCTACAACTTCAGGATAGACTAGAAATCATTGAGTGTAGGATTAAAGATTTTACCGTTGCTGGGTCGCGTAACCGTGGGTGAATCGGTTACGCACCCTGCATGGCTGTTTCCACGTCTCACATATGAAAACAGATCCAGCTGCAACGGACACCTTGGGCTCTGCACCATTAGCAGTATCACCTCATACCGCCATGTAGCATTTGTGCTCTAATTGCCTCGTGTCTTCGTTTGGCTAACTCGGTTTGACGCGGGTTGACTGTCTGGTCAGGTTCGAGAGCTGTCGGCTCATTCTGTTTGCCCGACAATCGCATAAAACCGGCAAAGCGTGTCTTATATGCAATTCGAACCTCTGGAGCGTCGCAGACTAGGCCGTTGGCGCTCACGAATACTCTCTCAACGATGAGCAGTAAAAGGTTTCTCGGTAACCTGCTTACATATAAAACGAATCGCATGATTTTTCCTCCATCATGTATTTACTGAAAACCGAACAAAACTTGCATGACACCACATACGATGCCATGGCGTTGTTAGCCGAACCGGCTCTGTCACAGCCGGTCGGGCATTCCAACGGTCGGCGATGTGCTCGCCAATTCTATTTTGAAGACATTTCTCACGCCGCTCGCACACGAACAGTGATCATCTTCTTTAATTCAGGACGCAGAAGTGTCACTCAACAATGCACGCGGCATCGTTCGAACTGCTAGTCTCTGACTGATTTTTAGAGGTTTTTACAACTTACGCTAAGGCTGAGGATGCATCGGTCTAGGTGATGCGCCTAGTGTCTCGTTGAGCCACTCACTAATATTTGCAAACTCGCATATGGTCGAGCCGCCACGGACCTTATCCGCGCCCAAGAACCGCTGCACTGCCTGCTTCGACGTGTAAGCAACATATGTGTTTGTCAGCGATTTCATAGCTCCGACTCCAACTAGGATGAACTTCTAGCTTAGTATAAGTATTGACAAAGTGTCAAGGAGAAATTTCCCCAAAATAGTGCAAATGGTGGCACTTGTTTTTGCTTTGCAATCCCTCGCAGATTGCGTTTCCCCGTGATATTCTATGCTCACAAAAGCGAGACTATTATGAACAACTATCTTCATCTTATTTGTGATTACGCACCCGGCGATATGGCTTGGGCGGAAGTATTCTCTGCGATGTGTGCGGGGCTGCCCGGCACTGTGCGCATGCACATGAGCAGTGTTAGTTCGTTCGACACAATCGCAACAGGTTTTCTGGTTGCACAACTTGGAAATGCAGAAGAGAATTTGCGTCCGAAAGATTTGCTGATCTTTGCCAACTGTGCACCGCGAAAAGATGTCAAACAAGCGCGGGCCAACAACGAAGGTGAAGGTCTGCTTTTTTGCACACTGAAAAATGGCGTCCAAATTATTGCCGTGAACAGCGGATTTTCCTTGTCCTTTGTGAAAAATGATATTCGAGAAGTCTGGAGCACCGTCAGCGAGGATCACGGCAGTCAATTCCGCTCGCGTGATTATTTCCCTCAAAAAGTTTGGGCGGCAGTCAGCGAAGACTACTCATTCTTGCTGCATAAGCTTGATGCGGCAATGGTGATTCCAGAACCGCCTCAAGAAGCGATCGCTTACATCGATTCTTTCGGCAATATGAAAACGTCGTTCCGCAGCGGCAACCAACTTCCGGACAACTTCATTCCAGGAAGCCGGCTCAAGGTTCGTATCGGTGGCGTGATTAGAACGGCGACAGTAGCAACAGGCAGCTTCAACGTGCTTGAAGGTGACCTCGCCTTCGCCCCTGGCAGCTCGGGACAGGACCGCAAGTACTGGGAGCTGTTCCAGCGCGGTGGATCCGCATGGCGCGAATTTGGCAATCCACCGACAGGATCTACGGTTCACATTGACGTTGCGGAATAGCAACCTTTATATCGACATAAAGCGGAGATCAGGATGCAGCTACTTGGAGGTTGTTTGACCGGCGAAGATTATTTTGTCGCCGTCGAAGCGCTCAATTTCGGCTAGTGATTCGACTGGCACGTTCAGCGGTTTCAGCAACGTTCTGCCGCCTTCAAAGCCCTTCTCGATCACTGCGCCGACTCCAACTAAAGTTGCACCGCTTGCTTGAATCAGTTTGACCAACGCCAAAATTGTTCGTGCAGATGCGAGGAAGTCATCGATGATCAAGATGCGATCGTCGGCATTCATGTATTCAGCAGAGACAATCAGCTCTACGTCTTTCTTGTGAGTGTGCGACTCGGCAGTCTCTTTATAAGCACCGGGAGCCATCGTAATCGGCTGATGCTTTCGTGCGAACACAATTGGAATTCCCAGCACCATTCCAGCTGCTAACGCCGGAGCTATGCCACTGGTTTCTGCAGTGAGGATGCGCGTTGCTTTGACGTTTGCGAAACGCTTGCCGAACTCTTCTCCGACAGCTTTCATCAAACCTGGGTCAATCTGGTGATTCATGAACGCGTCGACTTTGAGAATTCCGTTACCGAGATACTTTCCGTCTTTGCTGATTCGATCGCGCAAAACTTGCATCGTTCACCTCCATTTGGTCGCACGATTATAGGACATCGGCGCCCAAGAATTGGTTTAAATGTCCCAGGTAAAAAACATTTTTGTGCCGGAAATCGTATTCAGCTTCTTGTAAAAATTGATGCCCATTTCGTTGAATACAGGCGTTTGCCAGCGCACGGTTTTACATTCCGCAGCATGAGCGGCCTCTTTCACGAGGTTCATAATTTCCATGCCGATACCTTGCCCGCGCAGCTCTGGTTTCAGGTACAGAGCATCCAACAACATGTGCGGAGCGCATGCCCAGCTATCATATTGAACCAGGTAATTGCAGTATCCACGCACTTCTCCGTCAGTCACAA
Source organism: Candidatus Obscuribacterales bacterium (assembly GCA_038322035.1). GTDB lineage: Bacteria > Cyanobacteriota > Vampirovibrionia > Obscuribacterales > Obscuribacteraceae > PALSA-1081. Next base: position 8,138 of record JBBQFO010000120.1, on the reverse strand, counting down.
CAAGAATGCATTCGAAAGGCTGTGGAGTTGTAGCTAGACACTTTTTTAGTGCTTCCAACTTTCCCTCGGTTGGGAAATTTTCTTTCTCATAGTCGGCATGAGCGACAATCAAATCGAGCAAAACTGGAGCATCGGCAGGAGTTGCTTTGCGGATAGCGTGTTTCTTTTCTTTTTCAATCATGGCAAATTACGCAATCCTGGCAGAATGTGCTCATTCCAGACAGGTTCATTGACGTGCAGAAGAAACGACAAATTACTGATGATGCCGCCACTCGGATCTGACTTAGCATGCGGCGGCAGCAAACTTGGAAGTTTTATTTCTTCCTGATATGCCTTTGCCACAGCAAGACTATATTGCACTCCGTGCAGAGCAGCAATCGGACCGTTGCCTTTTCTGATTACGGTAACTTTGCAGCCCGGGCGCTCTTCAAGAAGAGCAAGTAGTGTGCCAACATCGAAAAACGGAGTCAGCATCACATCCGCTAGCACCACACCCGGTGCTACTTCACGTGCCTTGGGTGCAATCTCGTGTGAAGCAAGAACAGCTTCATCATACGTAGTGACGCCAGTTTGCAGCGAATCAATTGCTCGTTGATCGCCTTCAACAGCCGATACCCAATGAGCGAAAAGTCTTTCTTGCGCTCTCTCACGTTCGTCAGGTCTTTCTGGGTCGTAGGTTGGCAATGTGGCAACGCCTTTAGCCAGCAACTGTGACAGAGGTGTCCCAGTCACCTGCAAGGATGGCTGTCCATCAAGCTTGGCGGCATCTTCGTCCATTCCCTCATAGAAAATACCGACTGCCTTCATTGCAGCGGTCAGTCCATCAGCATCAGGATCAGCAACGATGGCCAACGCATCCTTGAACTCTCCTACGGTAACTAAAGTGCTGCAAGCAGGATGCAATCCACGCGTCGTGATCAAACAGTCTGCGCCGAGATTCTGCCGCAATTTTTCAGTCGCCTTGATCACCTGCCGATCGCGATCGCTTGCTGGTTCGCCCTCAACAGCATGATGGTCGCGATAGATGACGCGGAACCCCTCAGCCTTGAGCTTGTGGACGGCTTCCACTGTTGGACCGGTGATCGGCGTATCAATAAACAGCACGTCACGTGTACGCGCGGTGGAATGCGAGTCCGCTTTTCTGACAAATGCAAGAATTGTCTGCACATCATCGGCCGTGAATCCCTTGATAAACAGGGTCGGCACAGCCCGTATGGGAAAACAAATCATATTGACCTTACTTTCGACTTCGGAGTAACAAGCGAATCAGCCGGTGAAGACAGCAGAAACACCAACACATTATGCGTCCAGATGCCGCATTGCCCGGTTTTGATATCACTATATTAAGGCTTTAAGCTGCGATAAGCCGCGAACAATAGCCCAAACAAAGTCACCTGCAAAAGCCACGCGGCTGGCCAGTACAGCTTTCTCGCCAACGGCTGGTAGTCCATTTGCAACTCATGCTTGCCTTCAGACACGGGGATTGTCATGTCGACAAACCGAGAGATGGCGAACGACACCGGCTGACCGTCCAATTTGAGCTTCCAGAGCGGATCGGGCAGTTGGTGTATCACCAGGGTGCCTTTCTGGGGCGCGTCTATACTTATCTTGAAATCGTTGTATGCCCACTTCTGGAAAGCGTAGGAAAAATTCGGAACGAATGTATCCTTCAAAAGCGCAGTCGCATCGTGGTGTTCAACACCCGCCTCTGGTAGATCATCCAGTTTCGGATCATCGTTGACGAACTTGGCTTTGTTGTCCGGCAAGGCATCGTACTGGGGATCAATGAAACTAGCGAGTTGAATCGGAGCGCTAGCGAATTCATTCTCTTGCACTGCAAGCGGTGCTCTCTTAAATTCCACAACTTTGGTCGGCTCTAGAAAGCGATCTACTGGCCAAAAGTCAGTAAATATTGGCATGTTTTTGAACAGACCGCCTGCGAAACCAAGAGACAGATCTGGGTTGGCCCACGGCTTATTTATGATGGCACGATGCTGCGAGATTTCTCGTGCCGTTGTACGCGGTTCAGCTGGCGTGATTCGAACGGCTGCATAAGCGGGTTCATGCACTTGTGTTCGATAGCGCTTGGTGAGTAGATAGGCATTTGAAAACGCAGCATCCTTTTCGCTCACATGAGCAAAATAAGAGGTCAAATCCAGCAATGCCACTATCACCAGTGCGGCCGTCAACATGCGCTTGCTTTCATTCTTTCCAGAAAGGAGATGCTGTGCCGCAAATCCACTGACCACAAGCACAGTAGTCAGCACATACAAACCTGTCTCCAGGTTCATATCCTTTGCCGCAAATCCACCGGAGAACAAATTGTATGCGGCAAAACCGCAGAATGAGAGTGCCACCACGCCCAGCATCGCTGAGGTCAGACGGCGCCGGGTGAGCGAATTTCCGCGCTTTTGCAGAACTACTTCAAGTGCAGCTGCCGCGCCCATGATCAGGGCTACTTGCAAATACTGAGTGTAGAAATAGAACAAATGTTGGTCGCGTGACAGCATTGGAGTGATCGTCCAGAGCATGGCGATGAGGGGAAATCCCAAACAGACAACAAGTGTTCCAAAGGTAAGACCCGCTATGAATCGCTCTTTGCGACGCCATGGATAGAACGGCAGTAAGAACAGAAACGGTAAAAATACAAGACCGATGTAGCGCGCGTTGTGGACTTCACTTTCGTATTGATAGAACTTCAGCGCTCGATCCAAATTGGGGTTGAAGAATTCGACAGTCGATCTGCGCAGTTCATGCACACGACTGAGCACTGCTTGCGTTTTGTACTGTTCGGTGCCAGTAGCGATGGTGGGTCGAATGTATCGCTTTGACTGCTCTACGAAGATGGAGCCCAGACACGCCACCCAGATCCCGACTGTTAGAGCAATGACGGACACGACAGCGATGGTCTTTCGCCGATCAGCATTTGCTGCTTGCGCGATGCGCACCATAGCGCGACGGACCTGATTGGGGAAGGCAAACGCGTAGCTCGCTGCTCCCAAAATGTATAGCCAGGAGTTGTGAACCGTCCAATAATTCGCAGAGCAAACCTGCACGAGGAGCGCGGCTAGACATAGCCACAACTGTGTCATATTGGGCTTCTTTAGATAAGCTATCGAGGTGCCGAGCACAGCGAACAGAGTGAAAGACTCTTCGAAATAGAACCATGCGGAATTCCAAATTCCTATCGACGAGAACGCGTAGGCGATCATGAGGATTGCTATGACGGAGCGGTTTTCGTAAAGCTGCTTGAAAAATAGAGTCCCGGCCACAAACGTCAGGAACGGCATGAATACGTAGGTGAACGAAATGTACTGACTGTATTCTGGAACCGAGATGTGAACCAAACTGAGTAGTTTAATTGCCTCAGCCCAGAGAATAAAAACGATGTGATGCGGTGTGGGCGCAAGTGGCGACAAAAATGATTGAAAGTACTGCGCATATCCATTGGCGGTGGCTGGATTCCACCAGGCAAGGTCGCCTGTCAATCGCATCGAATGCATGTTGGTGGCAAAGAAACTGGCGGCCTGAGACATGTCGTGGTTCGGAACCATGTGCGCTTTGATGAAGTGAAAATCGAATAGAAGTATGCGCAAACCGACGAGCAACGCCGAGAGCAAGATCGCAAAGGCGACGTCTGATTTAAAAAATTTCGCAACTCTTTTTGCAACAGAAGCACCATCAGCTTCGTTGCTCGCTTTATCTGTTCCCAGCACTTGAGTCGTCAATTTCTCGCCAATACTTTGAAACCCCGGTCAGGGTACGACAAATCAGGCTTTATTACATTGAGCCGGCGTCATCTTAAGCTGCGTGTAATATTTCTTCATCCCGAGCCGCTCCTGTTTATCGCTTTGAGGGTAGTGGAAGCTTTGGCTTTTCGCTGAAGTCGGGGAGTTTGACTGGGCTCTTTTTCAATGAATCCAGGGCCAGGCTCAGGGCTTTTTCCATTTGCGGGTCATAGCCTGATTTGTAGTCCTGCGGAGCGATATCGACGTCATAATCAGGGTCAGTGCCATAGTTTTCGACTTTGAATCCCACATCGGTAAACCAGAATGAGAACTCGGGCTGAGTAGTGACGGTGCCATCCACAAGTCGATGACGCGGCCAAATACCGATGACACCACCCCAGGTGCGCTTGCCGACCAGAGGTCCAAGCTTGTACAACTTGAAGCAATGGCTGAAGATGTCACCATCTGAACCGGCAAACTGATTGGTGATTGCTACCATTGGACCGGCGATCGATTCGGTCGGATACGGCTGCGGAGGTCCCCAGCGAGAAACGTCGTAGCCAACTCGCTTACGTGCCAACTTCTCCAACAGAAGTGCAGAAACGTGACCGCCACGGTTGTAGCGGACATCGACGATCAGCCCATCCCGATTGACTTCGGAGAGATAGCCGCGATGAAATTCAGCGAATCCGGATGGGCCCATATCCGGGATGTGCAGGTAGCCCAGTCGTCCACCAGATTTCTCGTGCACGATGCGGCGATTCTCCTCAACCCACTCTCTATATCGCAGCATGCGTTCGGAACGAAGCGCATGAACAGCGACATTGACCTTCACTTTCTTGCGCATGATCGTCAAATTGATCGTCTTGCCGGCTGCATTGACGAGCAACTCGTCAAGCGTGCAATCTTTGCCTACGCCGCGGCCACCGACTGCAACGATTAGATCACCAATTCTAATATCAAGTCCTGGAGCGGCTAACGGTGAGTCGCATTCTTTCTCCCACGAATCACCACGCAAAATGCGTTTGATTACATAGCCACCTGATTTGGTATCAATGGCAAAATCCGCACCAAGAAATCCTTTGTGATAGTCTGGCTGCCTTCGGTAATCTCCGCCTATTTCGTAGGCGTGGGAAGTGCCAAGCTCACCCTGCATTTCCCAGATCACATCGGACAACTCACTGCGAGTGCGGATCTTCGGCAACAAGGCAGCATAGCGATCGTGGACGAGATTCCAGTCTATGTCCGACATCGAAGAATCCCAGAAGTGCTCGCTTTGCAAACGCCATGCTTCCGCATACATTTGTTTCCACTCCTCTTGTGGCTGCACCAAAACTTGAGCGCGATGCAAATCCAAATTGCGCGTCTTGCGGCCAGGCGCGTCGCCTGGATTCCAGGGTTCAGCCTTCTCGGCTGGGAATCCCTCTTCAGTGTCGATAGACCGGACCTTTTTGCGCGAAACATAATATAGCGATTTGCGATCGTTAGAGATGCGTATGTGGTTGACCCAATTACAGATGCGAGCCGAACGGCGCTCCTTATAATCATAAGCGTTGAGCACACCAGGTTCAGGCTCTTCTTCTAACCAATTGTGATTCGGACGAATTCCTTTGACTGGAAATGCGGTGAAATAAACTCGATTCGCAGTAGCGACGATCTGTCCATAGCGCCCTTCGCCAACAGGGAATGCAACGACCCGTTTGTCGATTCCATCGAAGTCTATGTCGAATTTTTTCGCGGTATCTGCTTCCTTTTCTTTATCGTTTTTATTCTTCTCGGTTTCTTCTTCAGCCGGAGACTTGATCTCGAACGGAGAACGCACGTTCTTTCTCAAAGTGACGAGAAACGGTCGCACCGATGTCGGAAAGCTCAAATCGAATTGAAGCGAGTCGTACACCGGATAATAATCACGCGCCGCCAGGAAGTACAAATAGCGACCGTCAGGGTCGAAGCATGGTTCAAAATCAACTTTTAAAACCGCAGTAATGTCATGAACCTTCGCCGTTTTAGCTTCAACGATGCGGATGATGCAAGTTCCAGGTTGACCCGACCAACTATACGCAATCCAGCGGCCATCGGCAGACCAACTAATTCCGCTGATTCGATCGACAGGACTCTTATCGATTACTTTCACAGATTTCGTTTTCAAATCGACGATCAGCAACTCCTGGCGATGATTGGCAATTGCCACCAGATCATCTTTAGGCGAAACTCTCAAATCGACGCAACGTCCAATATCGCCTTTGCATGCAACCACCGGCTCGGCCGATTGATTGGCGTGATGCAATTCCAATTGCTCATAACCGGCAGTGTCGGAAATCACGACAAATCGTTTGCCGTCAGCGAGCCACTCGCAACTGCGATAACGACTGCGACTGCCACGACCGTGCTGGATCACCGCGCCTTCCCAATTTGCCATGGTCATCGGCTGTCCACGCGCAATTACGGCGACAGAATGTCCTTCAGGATGCGGTGCGAAGTGTTCTAGATTTTCTTTGGCAGAAACGAACTTGCGCACCGACTGATTGGTTGACGTCGGCACCGAAATTTTAATTCTTTGACTCTTATTCGTAGTCGGGTCAAGGACGTACAAATCACCGCCACAGGTGTAGGCGATGCGCTTTCCGTCTGTGGAGGGGAAACGAACGAAATAATCGTGGTGCCTTGTGTGTTGAGTTAGATCAGATCCGTCAGGCTTGCAAGAGTAAATATTTCCCATTCCTTCGTGGTCTGACAAAAAGAAAGCGCGTTTGTTCAACCACATCGGTAAAACTAGATTGCCAGCCAGGTTAAGTAGCTTTTTGAATTTGCCTTTGCCATCTGCATCGATCCAAATTTCACCGGCTGTGCCACCACGATATCGTTTCCACCGGGCTGGATCGTTGGCATTGCGGCCAATCAGAGTGGCTTTGTTGCTCAGCATCGAAATCGAACTGACTAAGCCAAGCTCCAGAGGGCGAATATCACCGCCATCGCGTGAGACTGCGAACCCTTCGCTATGACGTTGGAATGGCGTTTGTGCATCTGAAGCGAAAAGAATGTCTTTCCCGTCTGTGGACCAGCCGCAGACGAAACATGATTCGCCACCGACAAAAGTCAGTCGCTTAGGAAGTCCACCTTCCACCGGAACAATGTAGACTTCCGGATGCCCTTCCTCACGTCCGATAAAGGCGACATACTTGCCGTCCGGCGAGAGTTTGGGTGTCCAAAATTCGCCTCGCCCGGTCGTTAGCCTGTGGGCTGTGCCACCGGCAGTAGTGACCGTCCAGAGATCATCTTCGCATGCAAAGACGATTGTGTCACCATTAATGGTGGCGTAACGGTAGTAGCCTTCTTGATTCATTTTAGCCTCTCGCGCCCGCAGCTTGTGCAAAAAACGACTTCTGCCATTCCATCACTTCTTTCTCGCTCAAGTCTTTGTACAAATAAATACTCGATGCGACACCCTTCGAACTTTCCCCAGACAAACAGCCCACTTCAGGAAATTCGTCGTTCAACATAATCATCGAGTCGCCAATCCTGCTTTCGGCGTGACAGTGCGATACATGTCCGCTATTGGGTTTGGCTTGGTAGTCATGAAGACCTCCCGATGAGAAACGTGTAGAATCTAATTTCGACAATGCAGAGGCAGTGCCTGCTCCGCATTTAGCGACCTTGAATGAGTTACATATTGTAGTGCGAGGGCGAGATTAAATGGGCTTCTTTGGAACGAGAAAAGCAAGCAAGATATCTATAGATCAAGTCGTCGATATGGTCCAGGAATATTATCACCGCAGAGGGTTGGATCTAACGGGGCATACAGTCGAAGCGACTGAAGGCTATGGCTGGTGGATCACCGAAGGCAGCGCCAAAGTCTACATCTTCGTACAAGAAGTCGCGGGCGGTCCCGTGATTCGAGTCAACAGCCCGATTTTGCACTTTCCCACGGAGAATCGGGAAGCTTTCTTCTTGCGCCTGTTGGAGATCAATCGAGATTTGAGTTATTGCTGCGTCGCCGCTTTTGACGACGTCATTATTGTTAGTGGACAACGTCCCATCCTTGGACTCGATCAAGAAGAGCTCAACGACCTAATCTGGAATGTTTCGTACGTTGCAGATAAGCTCGACGACGACCTCGCTGCAGAATTTCACGCTCGAGTGTTTACCCAATATTGAACTATTTGCTCTCGTGTTTACCCAATATTGATTTCTCTGTTTACCCATATTGCCGGTGCAATTATTTGTGGGACACTAGAATTAGATTCGTTTCCTGACCCAAGTGCCAGAAACCGAATCTCTGTAAAAATGGACGGCAAAAGCCCCAAAGCTCAAGCTGCAGTTGCGTTGAAAAATAGGGCATAATGGGCCTGGCACCTAACCGATAAGAGCTATGGTTGAAAAGAAGTTTTCAGAAACCCTAGTAATTCTGCT
>JBBQFO010000119.1:0-13885 GCA_038322035.1 Candidatus Obscuribacterales bacterium | reverse complement strand
CGATAAAGCATGAACGGTGTTCAGGATAAGTATGAATGCTGGCGTGACTTTCAGCGAGCAAAAGTACTGCCGTGACTGCACCGTTAGGAAAGTGATGGATGTTCTCAGAGACGACGGTGACACCGCTGGCAGATGCGGCGTTTCTGAGAGCCGTCAAGCAGCGCTGGGCGTCGCTAATAGCAGTTTCATCGCAGTCAAAATAGCTTGCCAGCAAGTGACGCCCGGCAAAATTGTGTTGCTTTAGATTAGTGACTTCTGGCGTGGAAGTAAGTTTCATCTGTCGTTTCCTTGGGGCAGATCTTATCCGAGAGCCGAATTCTGCACCAGTGGCAGTTTAGGCGTTGTCACAGTTGCCAAACATCCAGAGCAATCTGCTTTACCAGCATACTGATATCTGGGCGTGCGTTTGGAAATGCTTTTCATTTCTTCCAAATGCTTGCACGAAACTAAACTAATTTGTGCTTTTCAACCGGTGTGGGGGATCCAATCCTCTATCATAATCACAGTTTAGAGGTTTCTTCTGTTACTTCAATCTAGACGGGAGTGGACGATGTTAGACATTTTCAAAAAGCAATTCATAGAAGTCATCGAGTGGACTGAGAACACGGATGGTGTCCTCGCCCATCGCTTTCCGACTCTAGACAAGGAAATCCAGACCGGCGCCCAGCTCACAGTCAGAGATTCGCAAATGGCTTTGTTTGTGAATGAAGGAAACGTCGCCGACGTTTTCAGCCCCGGCCGTTACGCGTTGTCGACACAGAATTTGCCGATTTTGACAACATTGTTGAATTGGGACAAAGCATTTAAGTCACCATTCAAATCGGAAGTTTATTTCTTCTCGACTCGTGAACAGATCGATCAGCGTTGGGGCACTGCACAACCGATTCAAATTCGCGACAAAGAATTTGGAGTGATTCGGTTAAGAGCGTTTGGAACATTTTCATATCAGATCGAAGAGCCAACCACTTTTTATCAAAAGATTAGTGGAACCCGCGAAGAGTACACAACCAGCGAGTTAGATGGTCAGCTGCGTTCGATGATTATCACGCATATTGCCACCAAGCTTGGTCAAGCTGAAACTGCCTTCCTCGACATGGCAGCCAATCAGCAGAAATTCTCTGAGCAGTTGAAATCAGAGTTGGATTTGCCGTTCCTGCAATACGGTTTGAAGTTGAATACGTTCCTCGTGCAAAGCGTCACACTACCGGAAGAACTGCAGCAGTATCTCGACAAGCAATCGCAGATGAATCTTGTTGGCGACTTGAAGAAGTACGCAAATTTCCAAGCTGCTGACAGCATTTCTGCCGCTGCTAGCAATCCAGGCGGTTTCGCTGGAGCCGGTGTCGGCTTAGGTGTTGGCGCAGCGATCGGACAGCAGTTCGCTCAGGCTTTGCCCGGCGGTGCCGCTGCAGCCGAAGAGGATGTTTACGCAAAGCTCGAAAAGCTTCACGGTCTCGTGACCAAGGGTGTTCTCACCCAGGAAGAGTTCGACAAAAAGAAAGTAGAACTCCTCAAGAGCATTTCGTAAATGTTGACATTGAGTTGTCCCTCTTGTGGGGCAAACGTCGATTTTAAATCAAAAGCGTCTCTGTTCGCTGTTTGCAGTTTTTGCAAATCAAGTCTTGTTCGGCAAGATATGGACTTGGAGAAGATCGGCACCATATCTGACTTGGTCGATGATTTGACACCAATTCAAATAGGAACGACAGGAACGTTCTCGAATGAGAAATTTGAAGTGATTGGACGCTTAAAAGTCGGCTACAAAGATGGCTACTGGAATGAATGGTTTGCCATGCTAGGCGATGGTCGCGTCGCCTGGCTAGCCGAAGCGCAGGGCTTCTACGCTTTCTGCTATCCCTTCTTTGATGTTTCCCCGCCCACTAAGGCCAGTTTGACTGTTGGTAAAACCGTTGATTTTGGCGATAAAGGCATCTACGAAGTCGACGATATTCGCGACTGCAAATGCGTCTACAGTGAAGGCGAGCTGCCGTTCAACGCACAGCAGGGGCGCGCATCAACCAGCGTTGATTTGTCTGGATTCGATAAAGAAATGTCAACCATAGAGTATGCAGCCTCAGAAACGCGAGTCTTTCTGGGTGCGTATCAAGACTTCGACGCATTTCAATTCAAAAATTTGAGGCATATCGATGGTTGGTAATCCGGGTGAGCCTGAGCAACCTGACGAAAAGCCCGTGGATCCTGAGACTCCACCGCCTCCGTCAATGCCGAAAATCCGATCGTTTTCGTGCCCCGCATGTGGTGCGCCGGTAACGATTCGATACCCTGGCGCAACCATGTCAGTCGTCTGCGATAGCTGTCACTCTGTGATTGATGTCACCAACAAGAACTATGAGATTCTCAGCAAATATTTCAGCAAGACTTCTTTGTGGTGTCCAACTATTCCGTTAAATAGCCGCGGTAAGTTGGATGGAAAGACCTGGGAAGTGATTGGATTTATGGTGCGATCTGACGTCGCCAGCAAATACTGCTGGTTGGAATATTTACTGTTCAATCCATACTACGGCTACAGATTTCTGACGGAAGATAAGGGTCACTGGATCTTCGTCACCATGATCAAGCGCAAGCCAGACAACGTTTACTCTACTTCCGTTCGCGTCAAGACACCGTCCAAGGTGGAGATGGATAACCGCGTCTATCGCATTTACAACCGAGGCATCAGCAAAGTTGATTATGTGATCGGCGAATTCTATTGGCGAGTAGTTGTTGGTAGCGAAGTCAACTCTGCTGACTACATTGATCCACCACAGATGCTGTCGATTGAATACGATGACACCGAAAAGATTTGGAGTCTTGGAAAACATATAGACAGTAAGGAAGTAGAAAAAGCTTTCAATCTGGTACCGAGAACTGCTAACTTGTTTGGTTTCGGCATCGGTCCCATTGAGCCTTCGGCAAATTCAGCTGCATGGAAGAAGATGGGTCCGCTCTGGGCTTTGTTTTTCGGTTTTCTCACGTGTGCCAATATCTTCTTCTCGGGCACCGCAAAGAACATGGTTGCCACCGAGTACTACGGCAACTTCGTGCCCAATACAAAAATCAACGACATCACGATTCCAAAATTTGTACTAGAGAAAAACTCCGCGAACGTTTTGATAAGTCTGTTTGCACCCGTCAGGAACAGCTGGTTTTACGTGTCTGGCGAAATGGTCAACAACACAACCGGAGCGAGCTACCCATTCGAGATGACTTCCGAATATTATTTTGGTACTGATAGCGATGGTGCCTGGAGCGAGGGCAACGCGACCCACGAATTGGAACTTTCTAGTGTACCAGGCGGCGAATATTACTTGAATATTGATACCGAAAGTGGTGACTTCAAAAATACCAATCAGCAGCAATTTTCGATTGTGGTCAAGCGGGATACACCCTCCTGGTACAACTATTGGTGGTTCATTTTTCTCGTGTCGTTGCCGCCTATATACTCGTGGACCATGATGCGGCGAGATGAGGTTTCTCGCTGGGCAAACAGTGATTTCAATCCTTACGTTTCCGATTCTTGAGGACGAATACATGGTACGCAGTTACATAATTTACGGAACATTTCTCTGCATTCTCTTCTGCTATGCGGAGGCAAACGGCTGGAAAGTAGTAGATCCATTTGGTGTTGGGGTATCTCGTCCTACAGGCCCTGGCGGCCATTATCACAAATAAAAGAGGGGGAAGTTCGTGGAGCAAGTTCTCAATTTTCGTTACATATTGGCGTCAGTCTTTTATTCGGCGCTCGGAATTGCAATTCTTTGTCTTTCGACAAAAGTCTTTGACTGGCTCACGCCGGGAGATATGTGGAAAGACATTGTTGTCGAAAAGAATCTTCCGCTAGCAATTTGTCTTGCCGCCATGATGATTGCCGTCGGCACTATTATTGCCGCCGCAATCCATGGGTAAATTGATTTGACCTATGCGCTTTTAATCACCGCATTCGTCATATCGACGTGCGGTTTGATTTACGAACTGATTGCCGGTACGATCGCCAGTTACTTGCTGGGAGACTCAATCACGCAATTCTCCACCGTGATTGGAGTCTATTTGTTTTCAATGGGGATTGGCTCATTTCTATCGCGGTACATTGAAAAGAACGTTGCTTTCACTTTTGTACAAGTAGAACTTTTGATCGGCTTGGTGGGCGGATGTTCAGCTTCTCTTTTATTTCTACTTTTCGAACACGTTGATAATTTCCGGATTTTGCTCTACAGCCTTGTGTCGATCATCGGGATTTTGATCGGCCTTGAAATTCCCTTGTTGATGCGAATTTTGAAAGAGCGACTGGATTTCAAGGAATTGGTCTCGCAGGTTTTTACTTTTGACTACATTGGCGCACTTCTCGCCTCGTTGCTTTTCCCCTTAGTACTGGTTCCCTATCTGGGTTTGATACGGACTTCGTTTCTGTTTGGGTTGTTCAATTTAGGCGTTGCTATTTGGACAATCCACTTATTTCGCGAACAACTGCCCTGGAAAAATTCGTTGAAGACAACGGCATACTTGCTCATTATCGCGCTTGTATGCGGGTTCGCCTTCGCCGATAAATTGACTGGAATTGCCGAGGCGTCGGCATATCCCGATCCTGTCATCTATTCAACAAACACGCCTTACCAGCGAATTGTTATCACCGGTAATACCAAAGATCTTCGCTTGTTCTTGAATGGCAATTTGCAATTCAGCTCGCGTGACGAATACCGTTATCACGAGGCGCTTGTGCACCCTGCCATGGCCAGCATGGACAACCCACAGGACATTCTTGTGCTAGGTGGCGGAGATGGACTGGCGGTTCGAGAGCTGTTGAAATATCCTTCTGTTCGATCGATTACGCTTGTTGATTTGGATAAGCGAATGATCGATCTTTTTAAAGAACAAGTCTTGTTGACACGCTTGAATGGCGGATCCCTGAATGATGCAAAAGTTTCCGTGGTTATCAGTGACGCCTTTGTCTGGTTGCGTTCGGCGCCCAAGAAATTCGACCTTGCCATTGTGGACTTTCCGGATCCAAGCAATTATTCACTGGGAAAACTTTATAGCGACACTTTCTACAAGGCTTTAAAGTCAGCGCTGAAGCCAGAAGGTATGGTGGTTGTGCAGAGCACGTCTCCCTATTACGCCAAGAATTCCTTCTGGTGTGTAGACAAAACACTGGCTTCGGTGGGTTTTCATACAACTCCTTATCATGCCTATGTTCCATCTTTCGGAGACTGGGGGTACGTAATCGGTTCGCTGGAGCCGTTCAAGCCGGCAGACGAGAAGCGCTATCCACCGGGTCTGCGATATGTTTCAGACACGACTGTAGCGCAAATGCTTTGCTTTGCAAAAGACATGCTGCCCACCATCAGTAGTGTCAACAGGCTGAACAATCAATCACTAGTTCATCTTTTTGAGTCCGAGTGGAGCGAGTATGTCGACGCCCATTAGCAGGGGCACGTTTTTGAAGGGTTTGGCTGGGTGCGGCATAGCGGTACTCGCAGGCAAGACTTACGTAGAGTGGTTGCATCCCTCTCTTAACTTTCCTTGCCGTATGCTGGGACCGTCTAAGGAGATTGCTCACCTTCTACGCAACCACAGCGTTGAGGATAGGGGTGCACCTAAAGAGGCAATTTCCACCAGGGTCACAATCGTGGGTGGTGGTATGGCGGGTCTTTCTGCCGGTTGGTGGTTGAAGAAACATGGTATTGATGATTTCGTTATCTTGGATCTTGAGCAGGATGTCGGTGGCAATTCTTCCTGCGGAAAGAATGAAATCGGCTCGTATCCATGGGGCGCTCACTATGTACCGATATGCAATCCCGAATCGATTTATGTCCGCGAGTTTTTTGAAGAGCTAGGAATAATCCAGGGTCATGATGACGCTGGCTTGCCTATCTATGACGAGTTGATGTTGTGTCACGAACCTCAAGAGCGCCTCTGGAAGGACGGATCTTTCCATGACGGTTTGGTGCCAAAGCGCGGTTTGCAGAAGGATGAGCTGGAAGAGATCGCTCGCTTTTTCAAGACTGTCGTTGATTATCGAAACGCCACCGGTAGTGATGGCAAGCTGGCGTTTGCAATTCCCCTGGATTTGAGTTCTCAAGACTCGAAATTTCTTGCCCTGGATAAGATTTCAATGGAGCAGTGGCTCGACGATAATGGCTTCCGCACTAAGCCGCTTCGTTGGTACGTTAACTACTGCTGTCGGGATGACTATGGGTCCATTTTGAATAACGTGTCAGCCTGGGCCGGAATTCACTATTTTGCAGGTCGGCGCGGATTGGCGGCAAACTCTGAGCCGAACTCGGTGATCACCTGGCCTCAAGGTAACGGTTTCCTGGTTGAGAAACTAAAGAGCATTCTGACTAAGCAAATTCAGGTCGGTTCTTTAGTGACAAAGGTGAGCAATGAAAACGCCAAAGTGCTCACCACGATGATGGATTCGAAAACTCGTGCCTACAGAGCGATTTCGTCGAATTTTGTCATCTTCGCGGCACCGAGATTTGTTGGCTCGAAAGTTGTAGCTAATCAAAAATTTGCACACAGTCAAGATTTAAGCTACGCACCATGGATGGTGGCAAATATTAGTTTGAAAAATCTTCCCGATGCACGAGGATTGCCTCCTGCATGGGACAACGTCAGTTACTACAGCGACTCTCTCGGTTACGTCATGGCTAATCATCAAGATGTGACGACAAGATCGAAGCCCAATGTCATAACTTATTATTATCCGCTTTCTGAAAGCGATCCAAAGGTCTCTCGCCAGGCGCTCTACACCGCCAATCCTGAGCAGTGGTCGCAGCGCATCGTCGAGGACCTCCAGAAGATGCACCCAACCATTGCCAGTGAGATTATCTCAATGGATTTGTGGCCGTGGGGACACGGCATGATTCGACCAACCGTGGGCTTCATCTGGGGCGACGTGCGGAGGCGAATGAAGGACCGCGACGGTAATATAATATTTGCACACTCAGATATGAGCGGCATGTCGAACTTCGAAGAGGCTCAGTATCATGGTGTAGAGGCTGCTAAAACGGTTCTCTCCGGTCTCTCAAGCGGTTAAAAGGAACATCTGCGTGCAGACTAGTCCCGCCATCTCAGTAACAACCAAGAGCGCACCTCAAGCGTGGTTGTCTTCTGCTGGTTGGGATTGCTTGTGGATTATCTCTCCGGCTTTTTTGTCATCGGCGCTAGTGTTGCTATTTCGCAATCAAATGCCGGAGACTGAGAATGTACCTTTGTGGGTTTGGGTCTGTTTTGTATTGCTGATTGATGTTGCGCATGTGTACGCAACTCTCTTTCGAACCTATTTCGATCCGAAATCATTCGATAAAAATAAAGGACTACTGCTTGCATTGCCTGCGATAGCTTGGATTGGCGGCAGTTTGCTTTATTCATTGAATGCGCTTTTTTTCTGGCGTGCAATCGCTTACTTGGCGGTCTTTCATTTCATTCGTCAACAATTTGGTTTTGTTGTCCTCTACTCGCGAAAGGACCCTGTCGAGCAGAAGAAGTTCAGATGGCTAGACTGTGCCGCGGTTTACATGGCTACCATTTATCCAATGCTTTATTGGCACACGAACCTGCCGAGAAACATCTCATGGTTTGTGGCTGGTGATTTTATTGAAAGCGTACCCGAAATCTTCACGCAGATTGGGCTTGCTGTTTATCTTCTCGTCGGAAGCTTGTATCTCATCAAAGAGTTGTTCTTCGCGTTTAAATCCAGATTTGTAAACCTACCCAGAAATTTATTGATTGTAGGAACTGCATTGAGCTGGTGGACGGGAATAATCACATTCAATTCCGATATGGCATTTACAATCACAAACGTAGTCAGTCACGGAATTCCGTACATGGCTCTAGTCTGGCTTTATCACCATAAGGATGCCGCTGAGGGCACCAAAAAACTGGTGGGTGAGCGAGCCTGGAAGAAAGTTCTGATCTCCAACGCAATGATCTTCTTTGCATTCTTGGCACTGCTTGCATACCTGGAAGAGGGTCTCTGGGACGGGTTGGTATGGCGTGAACACCTGAATCTGTTCGCACCATTTGCGGTGCTACCAACAATCAACGACGCTGCAATTCTAGCGTTGCTAATTCCATTCCTGTCCCTACCCCAATCTACCCATTACCTACTAGATGGCTTCATCTGGCGAGTCAAAGACCGCTCCGGAAACTGGTCTGCCTAACAAAAGTAAGTTGGAGCGCTGTGAGCGCCGGCCGCTTTGTAAAACGGCGCTCCAGCTAAACTTGTGGCTGAAATACTGAGTCTTCGACGCGGTCTTTGATCGTGATCTGACTGATGGCGAGCTCATGCAACCAAGTTTGTTTCGGCAATAAAAAGTGATTCGACAGTGCGCGCACATATGGCAAATATCCGGTGCGGCGCACCTTGAATAACTTCCAGGCAAAGTCAGGATCGGCAACGGTGTATCCCGCGTCAGTTAAGAGGGAGAGCCCTTCTTTGAATTCTTCGATCGTTAATGTCTCTTCGTTCGCAACTGCAAGTTGAAAGTAATTGCAAATCGATTTCACGGTGCTGCAGGCGAGCCAGTAAAACAATTCCGCTTCACCGTGTGACACATCTTTGATCGTTGTGACGATCAGCGACGAAGCATCGAGCATGGCACCGACTACGCTGAGCCAGGAGTCAGTGCTGTTTGACGAGCGAAAATACAGCAACATCGGATAAGCGCGATGACTCTCGAGAATGCCGGCAATCCAGAATTCCCATTGCAGAAAGTTGGTGTACAAAACAGGCAGAATGTTCAGCTCTTTATAGCGAAGCATGATTACCAGTCCTGATGCAGGCGCACCGGCTCTGCTAATCACCGTGTTCACCAGCTGCTCGCGTTGTTGAACTAAACTTTGCAGAGAGAATAAATACGATACTGCGAGCGCCATAAAAAGCAATCCACTTGTGGCTGCAGAAAGGACGACGAAACGCGCACGCACCCCCAATGCGACAACATCGCCGAATCCAAGTGTGAGCACCGATGTTCCGGCGAAATAATACGCTTCCATAAAAGAGCTGATCATCGGATTGACGTTGAAACGCAAGCTGTAAATCAGCAGCGCATACCCGAGCGTCAAAAGCACCAGCCAGAGAAGCATGAGGGCAACGAAAACGACTGGCGCAAATAGATCCAAAAGTTCTTTGCTGTACGGCTCTATAGGCTTCCATTTCATCAGTCTTCTAAATGGAGGCCAGAGAATATCTCCGACGAGAATTGGCGCAATGCGCAGCGCCCTCGGAGTTACACGCGGTACAACGATGGTTTGAAACACATCGAAGAGTATTAAGGTTACGAGGCAGATGCCCAGGATTGATTCGATCATGACAAAAGATTGGATTCCAAGCTAAGCTCAAGTTGTGTAATATACGACAAAACTTAAAGCTACGCATAGATTTGACGCTTTTGCTTCATCAATCAAGCATCGAGGCGATTTTGGGCGTACGGCTGGCACCACTTCCCAATATCGAAAGAGTTCAAAAGCTCATTTCAAAGTAAGAGCTAATTACCAGCGTCCGCGATGGTAGTTGTTATTGTTGTTGCTGTGTCTGCCGATGTTCGACAAGATTAGACCACCGACGATGCCGATTCCGATTGCAGCAGCAGCTTGTCCGCCGTTCAGGTGACTATAGTTATTGTTGTTGCCACCATAATAGCGCTGTTGTGGTGGGCAATCGTCGTAGCCGCCATTGTTATAGCTGCCGTTGTGACGGTTGTAGTTCTGCGTCGGAGCATATGACGGTCTTCCATCGTAGTAGCTGCTGCCATTGTTTTGGTAGTAGCTGTTGTTGTTTGGATAGGTGGTGTAACGGTCGTAATTCTGGTTCTGATTGTTATAGCGATCGTAGTTCTGATTTTGATTGTTGTAGCGATCGTAGCTGTTGTTGTTTGTCTGACAGTTTTCGATGCGCGCAATTTGTCGTCCATATTGATCGACTACTGCGAGATTGCCGCTGCCGTCTCTTGTATTGGCGATGTGCTCCATCGCAGATCGGTAGCCCATGCGACAAGCCTGTTGATCGGCTAAACGATTCGCTTCATTGATGGCACGGCTTGGATCATTGCTGGAGCGCAAGATCGCTTGCACTGTGTTGACTGCGTCGCGCGCATCGCCGCGAGCCAAGTCATTAGCCAGTCTTCCGACTTGACCCTGGTTCTGGTTGTAATAGCCATCTTGACCGCGACCGTTCGCATAGGTGTTGTTTTGATAACTATCGTAGCGATTATTGTTGTAGGTGTCTTGATAGCGACTCGTATCTTGATAGCGACTCGTATCTTGATAGCGATTCGTATCTTGATAGCGGTTGGAGTTATTGCCGTACTGCTGCTGCTGCAGATGACCCAGATGAGCGACAGCTCTGCCTGAGTTGTCCACCAGTGCCATATCGCCATCTTGCTTCTGTCCCAGGTGCAACCGAGCATTCGGTCCGGCAATGCTGTTAGCTTGACGCAACTCTTGCAGAGCCTGCTGAGGGTGCGTTTGCAGTTCACGTTGGATCACATTGACTGCATCTTGCGCGTTGCCCGACCGCAGGTCTTGGGCTAATCGGCTAACTTCACGCTCGCTCATTGGAGGCTCCTTGAAGGGACTGCAAAACCATACGCGTTTGCTTACAAACTGATGGAGTCAGTCGGTGGGGGAAAGATATTTCGCTGAAGCAGGTCGTCAAAAACTTTAGTTCTCGACTTTTACAGAATACGCGTTAGCGCAAGCAATGAAAATCGCAAAAACACGAACTCGGAGGGCAAATAGTGGGAAATCTACGAAGGAAGTTGAAGCATTTCTGCTAAATCGCCTTTAATTTAGGTCTTTTCCCAGGTCGCTCCACCGGGAGCATCCATGACGTTGATGCCCAACTGCGCCAGTTCTTTGCGGATCAAGTCCGAAGTGGCATAGTCTTTATTCTCGCGAGCGTTCTTTCGAAGCTCAAGTACAAGGTCCATGACGCCTTTCGCGGTTTCAGGTTCAATCTCTTGACGCGTATCCGCCAAGGTGAAGCCCAGCACCTTCGCCAGTTTGACCAGCGCCGAAGCGTAGGCTTTCTGCTCGGCTGAGTCTTTGGTCTGGAATACCTTGTCTGCCAAGCTAAACAATGCCGAAATTGCCACCGCAGTATTGAAGTCGTTATCCATTGCATCTGAAAATTGCTTTTCAGTTTCTGCAATTGCATCGCCAACTTTTGCGGGAACGTCGCCGTTTTGACCGATTTCGGCATCCATCGCCGCAGCTCGAACTAACCGCAGCACTGCCGTTTTGGCACCAGCAAGACTGTCGGCCGTGAAATCAATAGGATTACGATAATGCGTCTGCAAAAGCAATAGACGCAAAGAATCTGCGGAATAATTCTCCAGCAACGACTTGATAGTCTTGAAATTGCCTAGCGACTTCGACATTTTTTCCGCGCTTACCTGCACAAAACTGTTGTGCATCCAATACTTCGCCATATTTTTCTTAAACAAAGATTCTGATTGCGCAATTTCATTTTCATGGTGAGGAAAAACAAGATCCTCGCCCCCGCCATGAATATCGATTGTTTCACCGAGCACTGTGCGGATCATCGTGGAGCATTCGAGATGCCAACCCGGACGACCATACCCCCACGGGCTCGGCCAGCCGAGTTCAGCTTCGTCCGCACTTTTCCATAGTGCGAAATCGACGGGGTTTTTCTTGATACTTGCCAGATCTTCCTGCGTGCGCACTTGCTCGCGAGCACCACTTTGTAGTTGCTCCAAGTTCTGCTTGCTCAGTTTTCCGTACTCTTTAAATGACGCTACATCGAAGTAAACATCACCGTTGGTTTCGTATGCATGATCAGCTTCGATCAACTCTTTGACGAATTGAATCATGGGCGCGATGAACTCTGTCGCCTTTGGTTCGAAGTCCGGAGCCATGACGTTGAGCGCGTACATGTCGCGCCAGTATTCGAAAGTGTATTGACGGGCTAACTGATCGGGGCTGATGCCCAGCTCTCTTGCACGATTGATGATTTTGTCGTCGACATCGGTAATATTGCGTACAAACGTGACGTTGTAACCAATAGAGCGCAAATAACGCTGAATCACATCCCACACGATCGCCATGCGAGCATGCCCCAAGTGACTCGAATCATAGACCGTGGGTCCGCAAGCGTACATGCGGACGTTCTTTCCATCGAGAGGGACAAACTCCTCTTTTTTATTTGAAAGTGTATTGAATACTTGAAGCGACATAAATTTGACCCTTGGAATATTTACGCACGATCGTGCAGGCGGAGTGACACTGGTTGCATCAAACCTGACTACACAGATGCAAAGCCGATTCCAATCGGGCTTTGACGCGCTTTTCACCAAGTATGGCAATCATGGCGCCCAGATCAGGTCCGTGCGTCGAGCCAGACAGAGCGACGCGCAGCGGCCAATATAATTCCTTACCCTTGATCGACACATCTTTGCCCACCTTGTCGACGAATTTTTTGCAGGCTGGGCCATCACCCCAGGGCATCTCTTGCAGATCTGCCAGTGACTTGGAGAGAACCTTTTTGGCACCATCCGTGCATAAGTGCTCGTTTTTCAGTTCTTCTGGAATCGCGCAAAGATCACCAAAATAGAACCTGACCGCATCCACAGCTTCATTTAAAAGTGACAGCCCTGAACGCACTGAGTCGATCATTCTTTCGAGATCTTCAGGCGAGTATTCTTTGATGTTGAATGCTTTTTCGAGGAATGGCAAGGCTCGCTCCGTCACGACATTCAATGGCAAACTGCGAATGTAGTGACCGTTGAACCAGTTCAATCTCTGGATGTCGAAAACAGCTGCACTCTTGCTCACTCTTTCGAGTTCGAACAGTTCTCCTGCTTCTGCCAGTGTGAAGATCTCTTTTGCTTCACCGGATTCAACTTGAGGCGTCCAGCTCATTTGCGCCAAATAGTTGACCATCGCTTCGGGCATGTATCCCAAAATCCGATAGTTGTCGATGTGCACAGATTCGCCGTGCAAGCGTTTCGAGAGCTTGCGGTGTTCGGTGTCTTGAATCAAAGCCGCGTGTCCGAAGACGGGATGTTCATGTCCCAGCGCTTCGTACAGAAGAATTTGCTTGGCAGTGTTGTGAATATGATCTTCGCCGCGAATCACGTGGGTCATCTTCATATCGATGTCGTCGACAACGACGGCGAAGTTGTAGATCGCTACGCCATTGGATTTGACGATCACCATATCGCCACCGAGATCAGCTGTGTCGACTGAGATCTCGCCTTTGATAGCGTCATTCCATGATACTACCCGCGGTTCTTCGACTTTGAAGCGAATCATCGGGATGCGCCCTTCTTCTTCGTATCGTTTCAAATCCGCGTCGGAGAGATGACGACCGCTATTGTCATAGCGATGCGCTTGGTTGCTACTTTTTTGCGTTTCGCGCAGAGCATCCAGTTCTTCCGGCGTTTCGTAGGCGAGATAGGCCAGACCTTTTGAGATCAAAGTGTTGGCGATGTTTTCGTAGTGGTCGATTTTTTGCGTTTGACGATAAGGCGGATACGGTCCACCGATGTCTGGACCTTCTGCCCAATCAATGCCGAGCCACTTCAATCCGGCGATGATGTCTTCGGTGTGTTCTTCTTTGGAACGCACTTCATCAGTGTCTTCCAGTCGCAAGACGAATGCGCCGTTGTGACGGCGTGCAAAAAGGTAATTGTAAAGTGCAGTCCGAGCCGTGCCCAAGTGGAGCGTGCCGGTTGGACTAGGCGCAATTCTTACTCGAACAGGAGTCGACACAGTCATTACCTTGCGAAGGCGGAGTTACACAACCAAGATAGCGGGCATTGCCCGTTTGAATACTTGAGTGCACACTAAAGTGATTGAATTCTAACAGACCCGGACGGCTGCGCAGCCGGAACCAGTCCGTACTCTTACGGATCGTCACACT
>JBBQFO010000118.1:0-13960 GCA_038322035.1 Candidatus Obscuribacterales bacterium | reverse complement strand
TTGACGAGTCTCTGACTGGACGACTTTAACTCAGCGGTGAGTACATGCAGCTGAGTGACCTGATTTTCAAGGCGTTTATGAGTGGCGATAATTCGCTCTTGTTCGAGCAATCGCGCTTCCAACTCGGCAACGCGCTGCCTGAGCTGGTCGGTCTCGTTCGCGGTTTTTTGGTCTCTCTGATCCATAGCCATCTGCCAGGGTCTATGCCGGTTGGAAGCGAAATGTACCAGGCATAAAATGTGTCGCCGGATTGTCTAGTAAGTATTTACCCTTTTGTAAATAGTTGCCCAATTTGCACCATGACAGTAACCTATCGGAGATTAAGTCTTGCCCCTCAGAGCTTGTTAGGGTTGGCTTTCAAGGTCTTTGTGATGATCAATTGCAGACAAGTCTGATAAGAACTTACTGAGATGGGGCAGCCACGGCTGCTCTCTGGGTTGGATATGTCTCGTATAATCTGAGCAAAGTCGACTTGTCTCGCTTGGATAAGACAGGCCAGACTGTCGGAGATACGGAATAGAACATGATATCGTGATTGTTGCTTGAGTGTCCGCGCAGACCGAGTGCGTGGCCTAACTCATGCAGGCACGTTTTCTTCATATCTTCTTCCCCGAGCGGTTTTTCGGTTTCTCTGTCGATCGTGCAGATCCTCAGCTTTGCGTTAGCGATAAATTCGTCTCCGCGCGTGCGTTTGTGCGAAAAAGCTTGCATGAAGCAAACGCCCTGCTCGACGTCGGAACCGCTTTGCCTGACCTCGTATGGATTGGCGGTCCAGTCGCATGCTATGTCTGCGCCTTGAGGGGTGGGCACGAGCATAAAGGTCACTTTGTTTTGCGAAGCCACTGACCATGAGCTCAACGCTTCGAGGAAGCCATTGCGGTAAGCTTCTTTGAAGTTAGGCACAGACGCGCCGCTGTCAACGAAGACCTTTAGAGGGAGCCTTTCCATGGGCCAGCGGTAGTATTTACCATTTTCTAGTATCGACTCCATATAGTCCGGCGTATGCGGATCCGCGTTGAGCTGAGTTCCTTTCTCGCGCAGCTTCGCGATCATGTTTTCGACAGTCTTCCTGTCAGCGGCATTTGGATCGGCGATCAAATACTTCTGGAACCAGGCGACGGCGTCATCCGAGCGTCCCATAGTTTGGTAGCAGCCAGCGATGTTGAAGACCGCTTGTGTGTAATCGGGTTTTAGTCGCAAGCATGTTTCGTATTCGCGAACTGCGCGCTGAGTGTCACCCAGTTCATCGCAGGCGCGCGCAAGTTTGAAGTGCATGGTGTGAGAATTCGGATTGATTTGACACGCCTGCTCCATCAAGTTTTTGGCGTCGAAGTATCTCTTCGCTTTTGCAGCTTTTGATGCCTGGGCAGTCAGCATCTGCGATTTCACATCCGCTAAATTTGACGCGTTTGGACTTTCGCGCAAATATCGGTTGAACCACGGCATGGAGAGATCGTACTGTCCCGCATTGACATATGCGTAGGCAGTGTTGAGAACAGCTGCGGGGAACCTCGGTTGCAGCTTTAGTGCTTCGCCATATTCGGCGACCGCTGCAGGATAATTTTTGGCGTCTGAATACCCGTTGCCAATTTGAAAGCGGATAGTGGCTGATTGCGGATACTGACTGCTGGCTCGCTGCAGGTAGGCGACGGCTTCCATGGAACGTCCACTTTTCAGGAGCTGGACCGAGGTATCCAGGATTTGGCTGAGTTGATTTGGTTGTCCCGGCTGAAGTTGAGCGTGGGCGAGCGACCCAAATGCGAGGATAGCCGCAGTCATAGAAAGGGAGAGAAAATTAGCCCGGCGCATATAGATAGATTCCGTGACTTTCAAAATTTACCCGGGCTCAGATGGTGCCTAACACATACAGTATCGCGCAAAGTGGTAAAAACAATGTGGAGGTTCGAATTGAGCAATTTCAGGATAAAGATTGGTTTAATAGCTGTTGCCATTATATGTGGTGCGCCGGTTGCGTTTGCCGATGGCGATTGGCAGCAGTTGAATGCAGAGGCGCAGAGCGCTTATAACAGCGGTGATTTGGATGACGCCGAATCAAAATGGAACGATGCTCTCAAGCAGGCTGAAGCCAGCAAGGCGATTGAACCGGGCATGGTAACCTGTCTTTGCAAGCTGGCGCTGGTCAACGATAAACGCAAGAATTCATTTGAGGCGGAACGCTTATACGAACTGGCGATGAGAACCATGGAAGGCCTGGCGGGACCAAACAGCACACGTTTCGCAGATTGGATGCCCGATTTAGCCTGGATGTACGAGGGGCACGGACGCCCGGACAAATCCGAAGTCCTTTTCAAGCGCGCACTCAAAATCAAAGAATCCGCTTATGGCGCAGACGATGATCGCGTTGCGCAAGCCTTAGACGACTACGCTCGCTTCCTCAGAAAGGAAAACCGAGGCACCGAAGCTTCAGTGTTGGAACAACGCTCACGAACAATTCGAGCCAAATCGAACTAGACCTGCACCGATAACTAATCCGGGGGGGAATGTTTTGTGCCTTCATCAGGATAAGTAACGTAGTTTTGATCGAGCAGCTCGAATACCATCGTTGTAAATAACTCTATATCGCGGCAATAGATCTTTTTCTTCCTAAGTGTGTCTAAAGCCGTACTCAACTTTGTAAATCTGAATGCTTCTTTGTCGGCAGGAGCGCAGGTAAATCTGCTCGCGGCGGACTGGATGAAGTTCTGATCTGTTCCGCAACTTTTATACATCTTCGCTATGTTTTTCGTTCGGTTTAAGAGCAGTTGAGCCTTTTCAAATTCGTTTTGTTGCAGACAGCTCAGGAAAGCCAAGTCGTATGTGGCAGTCATCTTTTGGTCGAAACTTAGTGAATATGCTTTAGAAACCACGGCTAGCAGCAGGTCGATTGAGTTTGAGTATCTGTGGTGCAAGGCAAAACTATCAATCGTTTCAAATAGATCTGTTGCTTGTTCTGTTTTGAATTTTTTCGTCGACTGCGTGATTAGTTCGAACGCCAATTCGAACGCGAGATCAAATTCAGCTCTCCTGGTTAGATTACGCAGGAAGTCTATTTGGGTTTGAAAGACACGGTCTCTGAGGTCTGATTCACGTTCCTCGTAGGTTCCGGCTTCCGGTGCAGCTTCGGTTAAAAGGCTGCTATGTGATGTCACCGCGTTCGGGTCGTCAATCATTAGTTTTTCGAGTTCGATTATTTGCAGATAAATTTTGTCTGACTCTTTCAATCTCCCCATCTTTTGCCGGTGTTTTGCTTTTATAAGGAGAAGAGGAATTATCGACGAATCTTTTCCGGCACGTTGACCAGCAGATTTTGCTTGAATGAGTTCTTCTAAAAGCTCCACTAGAACTACATGACCGTACTTCTTCTCCAACTTTTCAAATGTCTCCGCCAAAATTTCACTATCAAAATTTTTAACTGTGTCGAGCAATTCGCTAGGTGTGCGGATGTCGTCTCGGATCAGAGCTCCGAGAAAGTCGCACAGCACAAAAGATAACTCTTTTTGAGAGCCAGCCTTGGTCAAATCATCTTGAATTAGTTCTTTGATCATTGAGGCTACTTCGGCTGATTGAACGCATGTAAAAGAATGAGGCTCTCTCTTTTCCATGGTTAGAAGAACTTTTTCGATTTGAAAAAAGGCCTGCGTGCACTGAATCTTTATTAGGGCGTCAGGCGGCAAAGTTATCACTTCAAACTTGACGGCTTGGAGTCTTTCACACGAGATTTGACATTTGTCACTGTTTCCGGATTCCATGTGTAACATAGTCAGCGCTGCGTGCAGCGGAATAATCGTCACTGCATTTTTTTCGCCGTCGATTTCTCTGTCGTTGATGATCCGCGTGAAAAGAGGAATGACATACTGGGTTTCTAACTCTTGGTGGTTTAGATTATCTAGAAAATCAAGGTAGCACGCGTTAGCCAGAGTCGCGTCAATGGAAGTCTCCGTTAGCGCCGCGAGCGGCTCAACATAGTTCTCGAATATTGTTCTGAGTGGTAGTCGGATCAATCCTTTCCAATAGATTCTCAGGGCATTAGCGGCAGTCGCATCGTCCACCTTCGTGCTGAGAAGTTCTAACACTCGTGGCAAAAGTTCGTTAAATTGAGGAGTTTGTGCAATTCGGCTGTAAAGTGTCAGCACGTAATTTAAGGTTGAAAAGCTTCTGATGTTTAGTTTGCAGCCTGGTATTACAAGTTGCCCAAACAAATGGTCGAGCATGTTTGTGTAGGTGCTAAGGCGTTCAAACCAAATTGCATTGTAGTTCGAGAATTGTAGGGTATTTCTTACATCGGACAATAATTCTAGAGCTCGCTCATATTGTTTTGATATCAATCCGACCGTTGCTATAACAGTTAGGTCTTCAGCCTCTCTCTGGTCAATTTTCTTGGCTTGAATCCTGGCTAGAACTGCTAACTGAGAGCAAGCGCACGCTTCCTCAAATTTGTTTTTGTGAATTAACTGATCCGCTAAATAGTTCAGTGTGTGCGCAATCACCAGATCCAATGAAAGATCAAAAGATTTCTGTTCACTTACATCTTGTGTTGCTAAAAATTCTAATTTGCTGGTGCCTACCTCTTTCGACCAACTCAAAAAATGTTCTTCAAATGTTGAAGTTGCAACGGTTTTACGTGCAGTCGCACTCTGATAGTTTTGTAGTTTCAACTCTTGGAGAGTTGCGTCTAGAATGAATGAGTTTGTTCCATCGGCATCGCTTAGTGCATTTTCAAATACCTTTGAAATGCTTTCACCGCATGTCAAACTTTGTTTTCGTTTAGGCAGCTCGACGCAGTAGCTGCGTATGTATGAACACACGTGGACCGCTTCCGCGAGCCGATCTCCTGCAATCAAATTCGTTGCTAGCTTTGTTAAAAGCAGAAATACATTTATATCGATTGGAAGTTGGCTGATTTTGTGAAAGATTGTGGATAAAACATTTTCACTGTCTGGAGACAAGGTCTCTGACCTTACACTCTCAGTAGAACCGGTAACTTCCATTAGTTTTTGTTTGCACTGATCGACAAATTTCTCCAAATCCGCAATCTGCTTCTTCAGTACAGTTGATCCAATTAAATCTTCATCGGTCGATTTCTTGATGAGCGCAAGCGCTTCGACTATTGCAACTTTGTCCTCATGCAGCTGTCCTGCAAGCGCCACCGCCATACGTAAAAATCTTGTACGAACTCTTTCCTTTGCGATGAGATTTTCGTTTCCTTCGTGGTACTTTTCCTTGAGAATGTTGCAGATGATTCTGATGACGCTAAGCTTGTCGGCATTGGAAAACCTCTTGTGATAGTCCCAAATGCAGTCAAGAGTGGCTTCGGCATGACTTTCCTGACCGTCGAGGCATTGAGTTCTCGTCATTGCGAGGTAAAAGCCTGTAGCCTGTCCAACCTTTCCCGCGAGTAACTCTGTTGTTCCTTTCTTCCAGAGGTGCATTGATTTCAAATAGCGAGCTTGGATATAAGCTTTTTCCAAATCGCCTTTGGGGATGAAGTCTTCAGTTTCACTTGATACAGTTATGATCGCCACCAGAACACTTTTGAGGAATTACTGTGTCTTGTCCTTCACTATCTTGTCTAGAATTGGCAGCAGATCCAGAAGCGCTTTTGGACTGTTTGGCTTAGAAGCTCTAGACACGATTTCGCAAAGCCTTGTGTGAATTTCACTGTTCACTGATTCATGCTGTGCATTCGCTTGGACTATTTTTGTGATCTTTTCAATGAGAATCAATGGATTATCATCTTTGTCTCCAATCTGCAGCTGTAATGCGGTCATGGTCACTAAAGCTTCTACGTAATCTGGAATTGTGACGACACCAGTATTGATACCACTCAAATCGCTAAGATCCGTAAGTTCGACTCGTCCGACGACATCGAGGCAGTCCCGGTAGTTCAAAGCGTCGTAATATTGTTGTGCCAGGCGTGCCAGGAACGGCAGTAAACTCGGCGAGTTCCTTCCATCCGTCGATTCTCGCAAGGCTATCAATATTCTCCAGAAGACAATGAGCTGCTGATTTTCCATTTTCGATTTTTTCAAATGCGCGAAGATTTTTGATAGATACTCAAATGACTTCGGTGTGTTGCTTCCCAGCAATTGCTCTGTGATGATTGATAGAGGTTGGATGTACGTGTCGTAGATTTTTGAGACTGGCAGGTCGTACGCGCTGCTCCAGAGAAGATCAAGAATCCCATGTATGTACTTTTTGTCTACTCGAGACTGTAACAAGGTCGCGATGTCGGGCAGTATATTGACGTAAAAGGGTGACCCCGAGAATTTCGTGCTTTGATCAACCAATTCTTTCAAACCTGAAAAGCTTTGCAAGTCGAGTTTGACATTCGGTTTGGCCAGAATCGAACTTAGATGACAGTGAATTTGGACATGCGTACGCAGCAATTCGCAGGTTGCAGAATCATCATTCTGTATTTCAAGCAGACTCAAAATGTCTTGAAAGCTCTTGGCGGTGTCCACGTACCGCCCGGTCACGACGGCATTGGATGCGATTGTGACTATGTCTTCGAGCGAACGAGCGGAGAAAATTTTGGCGCGAGTTCTAACGAAAAGTGCTGCGAAAAAACAGTTACAAGCTTCGTCTCTGCAGTCTTTGACGAAGAGTTTGTCTCCCAACAAGCACAATAGGTCACTGATTTCTTGGTCAGCTGTGCAACTAGTGACGTTCGTCAGATTAGCGTTGATTTGTAGAACCTGCTCGTATACGAGGACTGCTGGCCCAGTTAGTTCGATCAGATTGTTATCCAGCAGAGCTATTCCAAGGTGGACCATAAGTTGAAGAGTTTGCACATGTTCACCGAGCGGTTTGGCTAACTCGAAAATGCGTTGAAGTAGTTTATTGGCGAGTACCGATACGTCTATCGTTGATTTGTAGGATTCAATCGCTGTCGTCAGTTTTTCCATCTGCTTTTCTTGCAGTCGTTCACTGATAACGTCGAATTCGGATGACCTTTTAATGAGAGCTAGCGCGTCCATAACAGCGAGTTTGTCTTCGTTTATTTGGGCAGTGAAGGCAACTGCTGATTGTGTCAGGCATTTTTGTATGAGCTGTTGTTTGAGTGGTTGTTGAAGATTGTCCTGATTTCCCTTTTTTACGTCACTCATAATGCTGCAGAGCACGCGTACTGCGCTCAGTTTGTCCGGTATCGACAGCGAGTCGCGGTATTGGTCGACGCTGGTAAGGGTGGCCTCGGATTGACCAATTTGTCCTGTCAGAGCTTGTGAGCGAACCAAAGCCAAGTAAATGCCCACGGCCGAGCCAATGCGACCTGAACGCAGGTCAGTGGTCCCGCGACGCCATGAGTGCATCGGTTCCCAGGTACGAGCCTGAACAAACGCCCGTTCCAACTCGGTTTTCGGCTGAAGTTCTTCTTCAATCACTGAATGATATGACCCTGTATCGCGCTGTTCATCGCCGTGCCGCCATTCTTCATCCTACTATCGATGCCGTATATTGGCAACGTTGAGAATGGCTCCATAAGTGCTGAACTAGGTGTCGGTAGCGCTACCAAATGCGGTGGCAATTTCAGCGCGTATGGAGGCTAGTATTTTGCGTATCAGCCGCACCATCGGCGGTGAGTTTGACAAGCGATGTCAGTATATCTAGCATGGTGCAACTGCTGACTGAAATTGCTATGCTTACCAGATTCCTTCCGAACCACGGCGACTACGTTGATAAACAAACGCACGGCCAAGATTCTCATCGGCGACTTGCTGGTCAAGTCGGGCTTGATTGAACTTGGAGACCTAGCTGACGCGATTCCGATTTCGACTAAAACCGGGCTTCCGGTCGGTCGCGTCCTGGTTGGTTCGGGCTTTTTGACTGACGACAAATTGCAGTCTGCGTTGCGCGCACAGTCTTTGATTCGAGACAACTTCCTCACCGTGCACATGGCAATCAAAGCTTTGCAAGCCATTGCCACTGAAGACATTTCTCTTGACGATGCTTTGACGAATCTTGGCTGGCGCTCTGAATATTTTGAATTGACTAACAGGCTCGGTCAGTTGTTGCGTGACTCTGGCTTGGTCAATTCCGAAACAGTCGACGAAGCCTTGCAGACGTGCTTTACGACTGGGTTACCGCTGGGTCGAATTTTGGTGCTAAAGGGTGTGATTTCAGACTCAGTTGCAAATGCTGCTGTTTCCTCTCAGATCTTGGTGCGCGACAAGAAAATCGATCGTGAGCAGGCTGTAGCAGCTCTCAAGTCCGCAGCAGAGCGACATACAAGTATCGAAGAGTCGCTGGATTTTCATGGATTTTTGCACCAAAAATCGGCGAAGACCGTTCGGTTAGGTGAGTTGTTGATGATGGCGGAAATGGTTTCCGACATTGATTTACTCTCTTCCGTCGAAAAGGGCTTGGTTGATGACATTCCGATCGGACAAGTTCTGGTCGACGCGCGGTTGATTACGCAGGCGACTCTCGATCAGGCGCTCCAGATGCAGGGTTTGGTCAATTCCTTTGAAATCACCCCCAAACAAGGCGCCGAAGTCGTGAAGATGCTGCGTTTGCATGACATCCCGGTTGCTAAAGCACTTGCGGAAGTGAAGAAGAAGGATGAAGTCGAGGCGCCGCCTCCTACGCTGGAATTTCCGGAGCTGATTCGTCTAGTCGGAATCGTGCCAGGCAAGGAGATGACGATCGCTCGGGCGCTCAGTCATAGCACTGGCACTCCGTTGCCGCAGATTTTATTGTCTAAAAAGCTAATTGATCAGCCCACACTGACTGCGGTTCTTCGCACTCAGGAGTTATTGGCGGAAAACAAAATGAGTGCCGAGCAGGCCATTTTCGCGCTACACAGCTGGCTTTGGACGCGCGGCGATTTCAACGAGATGCTAAAGAACCTCGGCTGGATGTAGTCGCAGTAAGCTTTACTGTTCCAGTTCGGACAATGAGTAGGTGTTGCCGCCTCGTCTCATTGCGTCGGTGAGCGCGTTTAAAGCTGATCTAAACAGTTCATCTTCTTTCTGTCCGCTGACTGGATAGGCAGCTAAGCCCTGGCTGACCGTGACAGACCAGTTTTGTCCTATGTCCGAAATTCTTTCTGTGAAGATTTTGGACCTGATGCGCTCCGCTAATACCGAGGCTCCGGCCAGGTCTGTCTGAGGACAGATGACCACAAGGGTGTTGCCGTCGTATCGTCCAGGGATATCTACGTCTCGAATAGTGTTCATCAGGAAGTTTGCGGTGCCTTTGAGAACTCCGTTTGACGCCAAATGACCAAACTTTCCGGCGATTTCGTCGAATCCATCCACTCTCAGCATCAGAACAGTAGTGCCGTATTTATAGCGGCGTGACCGTTTCAGCTCATCTTTGATAATTCTCACAATCGACTTGTGATTGTAGAGTTCTGTGATCTGGTCGAGCAGCGTCAGTCGATCCATCTCGACTGGGTCGGTGTTGACCAGCGTATTGTGGAGGTTGTCGAGGTAGTTGCTCTTCTCCAGCTCGCGCGTTCTACGAGCGCTGTCGGAGGTTGGCAACGCATTCAAATGCCCGTCAGTTCGAAGCTGGTTGAGCTTCTTGCGGAAAATCGACTCTCGTCCCATCACGGGTTGGTCTTGATCTCTAGGGCCGGGTGCCATGGAATGTGCCTCGCTGCTGCCATCGTGCTGGTCGAATTATACTCCAGCTTTTGGAGATTTCGTAGCCCCCAGCTATTTCTTCGTTTCCGAAGATAGCCTATGCAGCAAAGCTGCTTGTCATAACCCTAATCGCTACATTGAGAAATCCGAACAATTTCCTACCGCTTAATTACCTGAAATTCAGGAGCTTGTATTATTGGTGGATCGATTGAACGGTTGCAGAAAGCTTTGCTCTGCGAATCATCAACTTTGCATCCGCGAAGTTACCTACTTGGAGAATACAAATGACTCGATTGAAACCAGTTGACCAGGCGACCGCGTCGGGTCCTCAGAAGGAAGCATTGGACAAGATCCAGGCAAAAATGGGCAGAGTTCCTAATGTTTTTGCTCTGATGGGGAACTCATCAGCGGCCGTCAATGCCTACCTGGCAATGAGTGAAGCCCTTGCCGGCGGTGCTTTGGACGCTCAAATGCGTGAGCGCATCGCCATTAGCGCTGCCGAAATTCACCACTGTGAATATTGTTTGTCGGCTCACACAGCCATCGCAAAGAGCGTTGGAATGAGTGATGATGAGCAGATCAAGGCTCGCCAATCACAATCTGCCGATGCTAAAGCAGACGTCGGTTTGACCTTTGTTCGCAACATTCTTTTGCGAAGAGCTGAGATTGGAGACACTGACATAACCGACCTCCATGCTGCCGGGTACACCGATGGTGAGATCGCTGAATTGGTCGCAAACACCGCATTGAACGTATTCACGAACTACTTCAATTTGATTGCGAAGACAGAAAATGATTTCCCGAAAGTGCCTTTGCTCTTCCCAGCCTAGTCGAGTCGGACATCCAGAATTGAATCAATGCGGATCATTTATTGATCCGCATTTTTTTTGCCGTTGGTTCGGCAGTAACTTAGTGGCGTCGTCTTTTGTGTGAGCGCTTAGCAAGACGCTTTGGTGCTGGCGCCGGCGTCGCCATCGTAATCAAGACAGGACCGTTCGCTTCTGATGTTGGCAGATCCGTTATTTCAGGTTTGCCCGGTTCTTTTATGGTGATTGTTTTGATGCGACCAACAATGCTGATCAATTCACCAATGGCAAAGCGCAAATCTTTAATTGATGGTGTGTGATTGTTGATCATAATGGTGACTGCCATGCTTTGACCACCAGCCGTTGTGACAATGCCCGTAATCGATCTGGCTGTATCCATCGATCCGGTTTTGTATCGGTAGTTATCACCATTTTTCAACAAGGAAAGATAAGGGCCGTTCAACGTTGGCGTCGCCATATGCTTTAGCACCGTATTCAGTGCATGCGGCGACAGTCCATTCTTTCTAGTTAAACCGCAGCCATCCAAAATCACGGCTTCTTGTGGTGGCACACCGATCGATGCCAACCATGTCGTCATGCGATACAAGCCGCGCTGTTCGAGCGTTGTGTCGTCTTCTTTGTTCTTCGACTTTTCGTTTTGCTCAGGCGTCAACATTCCCAAAGTTCTGAGAAGTTGTTGCGCGTAAAGGTTGTCGCTCTCATGCAATGTTGTTGTGATTATTTTCGAGAGCGGTTTAGATACATGCTCTGCCAGCAGTGTCTGAGCACCATCGCTGGTGTTACTCTTGTCTCTGGACATTATCGCAGATTTTTCTACATGAATGCCTTTATCGGCGAGGGAAGCCTCGACAAGAGCGATGTTGTATTCGTCCGGATCCCCAATCATCAGGGGGCTCTTCTGACTGGTGCCATCTCCGCAGTAAGTTCGGATGGTTCTGTTTCCAGGATCGTACGTCAACCAGGCCGACGCCACATCAGCTTTCATCAAGCTGCGAGTCAGCGCGTTGATTTCGTAGGTCGAACTCATGTCGAACACCCTCATGCCTTTGAGGGCGCTTGCGCCTTGCGCAATGTTGTGATCGACAACGAAATTGGAACAGACCGGCATGTAGATTTGTCCGAAGTCTTCCACCAACCAGCCTGGGAGATACTGTTCGAAGCCGCCCGGAGTCTTTGCCAGCCGCACTCGACCATCAACCGTATGAATTTTTTTCGTATCGATCTTTGCCACCAGTTGGCGAATGTCATCGCGTGACAAGCTGGGATCTTGCGACGGATTTATGACGAGGTCACCGTGCAAGTTGCCTTCCGCTGTGGTGCCTGCTGACAAGAGCTGAGTTTTGTAGGTGTAAGTGCCACCAAGTGTCTCAAACGCACATGCAGTGGTGAAAACTTTTGCCGTTGACGCGGGCACGAATCTCTTGTGCCCATTGTATGAGTACAGCACCTTGCCAGATGGCAGTTCCATGACTTCCACTCCGACGTTGGAATGTTGCAACGTCTGCTGTTTCAGCCATCCGCCCAGAACGCCTTCTAACGTCTGTGGCGCTGCACCGGCGGCGCGGCAAGGCGCTAAGCCAGAGGCCATCATGATCAACGAAGTTACGATTGAGATGCGCTTAGCGCTAGAGGTTTGCAAAGTTTGCTGCACGTAGAAAGCTTTTCACTAAGTATGGCATGGTCGATTCAATCTGTCCCTTCTTGACGCAAACTGATCAAGTCTGTACTGCTGAGATCGGCACTATGATTGGATTTTAGCTTGCTCTTTGGCTTGTTTGAATTTTTCTATCAATGCTGTTGGAGTTCGGCGCGGTCGCATTGTGTCAATATCAACGAAGACCCCAGTGTGCGTTGCCCTGGTTGTGAGCTGTTCACCGACATAAATCTCTCCGTAAAACTTAATGCTCGCTGCCCGTATCTCGCTTAGATACATATGTCCTACCGGCTCATCAAACAGCTTGATGGCTCGCTTGTATTCTATGCTAGAAGCGGCAATGACTGGAGTGTAGCCTTGCTCGACAAAAGATTGGAAAGAAAAATGTTCTTCGAACAACTGCAGGCGCAGATCTTCGAGCCAACGGAAATAAACAATGTTCGACACATGCCCCGCGGAATCGATGTCATATGTTCTTACCTTGATTTTCATCTGAATGCCAAGGTAGCCGGCATTTTCCATTAAGACTATCCCTCGACAATCTAGAGAGTGAGCGCGTTCATAGTCTACATGAGCTGACGCGAGTGCGATATGATTGTCGCGTCTGTGTTACGTGTTCATCGCTGGTGTGGAGGTTGAATGGCTCTCAAAGTTGTGATCGGTGCCGATCATGGTGGCTACGAACTGAAAGATGTTGTTCGCGATTACCTCGAGCAAGTAAATTATGAAGTAATCGACGTTGGCACATTCAGCGCCGACTCTGTTGACTATCCCGATTACGCAGTCAAAGTCGGACAAACAGTTCTCGATGGAAAAGCTGATCTAGGCATCATGATTTGTGGAAGTGGAGTGGGCGCATGTGTTGCGATCAATAAAATGCCGGGGATTCGCGCCGGACTTTGCCACGATACTTTTTCGGCCCATCAAGGGCGTGAAGATGACAATACAAACGTGCTATGTCTGGGAGCCAGAGTGATTGGACATCAGCTCGCCCTGGAAATTGTCAGAACATTTTTGAATGCGAAATTTTCAGGAGCTGAAAGACATGTTCGTCGACTGGCGAAAGTGCATGATCTCGAAGTTAAGTACGCAGGACAAAGCTGATCTTCCAGTACCGCATTTGGTTCCTCCTTGGTTTTAAAATGCAGACTAGTGCCATTGGTGAAGAGATCTTGTTAGGATGAAACTACGTCACCAAGGTCTCGTTCTAATCGGCATTCCACTGATATGTCAGCTGCTTTTTGTCGGCACACTTGTTTACGTTCTCGTGCGTCTTGATTCTGCCGCTGCCGAAGAAGCACGCGCAAAGTTGATTTTGAGCAAATGCCATGAATTGAACTTCAATATCAACAGAGACTTCACCAAATTGTTGATCATGCGCATCGCCAGTCAAAAGAACCTTGACAGGACGTTTGATAGTCGACTTAAAGTAGCGCTCGCTGATATGGACAATTTGAGACAACTTGTAGCGTCGAGTTCGCCACAAGCGACGGGCTTGGTTGACGAGTACATTCAGTCTTATAGAGAACTTCTTGATTTGATGGTTGATGCGAAAAACGCAGCCGCCGACATGGAAACTACCGGGAATTTCGCCTATCAAGATGAAGGCGGATTGCGAGCTTTTAGTATCAAGCTATTGAGTCATACGAATAAATTCAATCGTCTCGGATTACAGATTAGTTCGATTTATGGACCCGTTGTTGCGGAGCTGCAGCCTGAAGCGGCAAGGCAAAGGGCTATTCTTAGATTCGTAATAATATTGGGCGTAAGTTTAAACGCTCTCGTTGCGCTTGGTTTGGCGTTCAGTTTAGGACGCAGAACCGTGAAAAGATTGGATCTACTAATGTCGAATATGACAAGTTTTGGTAAAGGAAAACTCGACTTGAAACCAG
>JBBQFO010000117.1:0-14108 GCA_038322035.1 Candidatus Obscuribacterales bacterium | reverse complement strand
CATACCACCCAGTCCACCAGCCATACCACCGATGTTGACTCCACCGAAAGCGGCCAGCATGCGCAGCAAATTGCTGCTGTTAGCGGAACCAAGTCCCAGGCTCGCCAAACCGCCTCCGGAGCCAACTCCAGGACAATCAGGAGTGTTCATCGATCCACTTCTATCGATGACAAGGACGACGTCGTGTTGTGCTAATTTTTTCAATTCCAACTGAGTGACGCCACCAGCAAGCGAGTGTTGATCGGCTTGTCCGCGCATCAAATTATCTTGCGTAACTCCACTTAAAGGATGAAGATTGGACGACGCTTGATCTGCAAACGCTTGCATGTCACTTCTTTGCACGCCGCCGGCCAGTGGTGCGCGCCCTGTCGAGGCTTGTTGACTGGCCCCGCTGTCATCTGCAAAACCTTGCATGTCTGACCGCTGCACGCCACCTTGTATAACGTTGCCAATTCCGGCAGGGCTCGAGTCCGAGCCTCGATAGCTAGGTGCGGGGGCTGGACCGTTATCAGTATTGTATGTCGGTGCCGGAGAAGGTGCACCGCGTT
This sequence comes from Candidatus Obscuribacterales bacterium, assembly GCA_038322035.1. Taxonomy (GTDB): domain Bacteria; phylum Cyanobacteriota; class Vampirovibrionia; order Obscuribacterales; family Obscuribacteraceae; genus PALSA-1081. Next base: position 13,560 of record JBBQFO010000117.1, on the reverse strand, counting down.
GGATGCGGAACGACTCCTGAGCATTCACACCGCCAACAGTTGCAGTGGAAAATGCCAATAAACTCAGCCCAATAGCCAGCAGCTTATCCTTCATCGGAGCTGTATTCCCTCTCGCTCTACCTAACTGTGAGACGACACACATGCGGTCATGTTCCTCTAATGCTAACGCCTAATGGCTGAACCAGGGGAAATATCTAAACCGGCGCCCTACTAAACGCCCTAGCAGTTAAATGCAAAAAAATATTCGCAGTCCGCGAGCGCACCATATATGACACCACCAATTCGCACAGAGGGGGCACGAAGCCCCCTCTGATGCGTACTGGCGATGCGCCTAGCGGTTGTCCCAGCAGCGACGGTGCATGAAGATCTTGCGACGCTTGGGGGCCGCGACGGCGGTGAGGAGGTCCTTCTGGATGATGCGCTCACCGGGGGTGGGGCACTTCTCGGACATGCAGATGTGACTGGTGGGGCGGTTGGCGAGAGCAGCCTGCTCGGCGGCGCGTGCGGCGGTGCCGGCGGACTGGTTCTTGCTGGTGGAGCCCTTCTTGTTCTGAGCCATGACGGATTTCCAATCTCGCCCAAATGGGCAGGTCTTGCGGACGTGGATTCGTTCGCGTGGTGAGGTTGATTAAATGGCGGGCGTTGCGGAGGAACAGAAGTCGTCGATTTTCATGCAGGCCACTTTGTCTGTTTGATCAGCTGCAACGACAATTCTAAGAGGTAGACCAAGTTGCCACACGCGGGTGTGAGAGGGTTGCGAAGCAAACTTGGCACTGGTCAAATGTTGCTGGGTTGATGGTTATGAGAGGGTTGGGCAAGAGGAGCGGATATACCTGAATCCTAACAACGCCTGAAATTCAAAGGCAACACCAACGACCCAGTGCTTGACAATAATTAAGGTTGGGACCGAGTCAAATGTTCTATCTCGATTATCTTTCGCAGCTTCTGTTGTCCCTCAGGTGAGCGCCCTCCTACGGCGTACACCTGCTTCAAGGCGCGCACGGACAGTTCCTTTTCGTGATCCGCTAAATAACTCTTGTAGAGCTGGAAAGCTCCGCGCATCTCAGTCTGTTTGCTTGCATCAGAGTGTTGCTCCAGGTGTAATAACCCTTGCAATCGCGACTCCTTAGCTAGCGCGGTCTGGTTAAGCACCATATGCTGCCTGGCCAACATGACGTAATCGAGAGCCGTCACCGGAGCTTTCTGGAACTGCGGGTCTTCCTGAAAAAGTTTAATCCGCTGCATGACTATTTGAGCCTGTTGCGGATGCCCAAACTTGAGTAGTCCTTCTCTAGCTGTGATCAGGATTTGAGAGGGCGCAAACGGAGCTGTTGCAAAGGCTTTCCGGTACCAGCCGATACTGGATTTGGCATCACCCCGCATTTCTTCACACAGTCCTAACAAGGTGTAGGCATAACAAATCTCGGTGAGATTTTCAGAGTCCCGGGGCAACAAGCGAGTAGCATCGCTTAGAAACAATTCCGCCTCCAGGGGAGAATTCCGAATTATTTTGAATAAGCTGACATAGGTTTTTGCTCTTCCGGCTCTAGAATTGTTGCCGACAAAGCCTTGCGCGGCTAACTGCAAGGTGTCGAACTGCTTCTCAGCGCCAGCATAGTCCCCTTTATAAAGCAGAAGCTGTGCGGTGCTAAAACGTCCATCGAATTCACTACTAGTTAAGGCTGAAGCGTCCAACCGCCGCTGCAGCTGCTCTGCCAGATATTGGTCACCGGTTTTAGCGAGCACCTTGATGTAGCTTTGATTGACGGATTGAGAAATCGTCGGCGGTTCGACGATCTTCTGGCCTAACGCAATCGCCTTCGCAAAAGCAATTTTCGCCTCCATGTCTTTATTCTGCGCCATGCAGACTTCGCCTAACGATGCGAGCGTTTCGTATTCACGTTCGTCCACCAGGGATTGATCAAAGCGCGTGCTTTTAGCCTTCTTCGCCAGCTCCTCATAACAATCCACCGCCTGCTGCAGACTCAATTCGGCTTGAGCAAATTTCTTTTGAGCAACATAAGAACGGGACAATTCGCGCAACATGAGCGGATATTGCAGTGCATTGGCGCTCGTTTTCGCCAGCGCGGATGCGGTTAAATATGTTTGTTCAGCCTCAGCAAATTGTCTTGCTTGCTGCTGTTTAAGCCCTATCAGAGCCTGGTCTTTGCACTTCTGCTCAACATCGACAACAGAACATCCAACCAGGCAAAACGCCACACCAACCGCAACGGTTGTGGAAATTAGCAACAATCGGTTGTGCAAGTTGCGTCTCTCTCGTTGCATTTTCGCGTCGCTATTTTCGACCCTTTGTCTTCTTAGGAGCGGCGGTTGCAGCCTTCTCCTTTGCTCCGCCTCTAACTTTAGCCTTCGGCGAACGTGCTTTCTTCTTGGAGGAATCTACCGCAACAGGAAAGTCCGCCTCGCTTGCTTTGTGATCTGAATCCGAAACTGGATGTTCGTCCACATTTTTTTCAAGATTCGATGCCGGCGCCGCATCCGGCTCCAGAGCGGAAAGCTGATCAGAAGGCTTGTTCGACACATAGGCAGCATATTCGTCGGAAGCCTCGTTCGAAACGGCAACAAGCTCGTCTGTAGCCGGTTCTGCCGTGACAAGGGCCTCTGCTGCGGGCACGAAAGCTGCTTGCAATGAGTTGAATGTCGTCGAGTTTCGCTTACGAGCCGCCTTCTTATCAGCATCGGACAGGGGCTCTTCAGTCGCGACCGGTGCCGGAGTCGCATCCACTACAGGAGTGATCGTCGGTGCAGGAGTCGCATCTAATACAGGAGTGATCGTCGGTGCAGGAATGGAATCAACGACAGGAGTTATCGTCGATGCCGGCATGGTGTCCCACACAGGCTTTATTGTAGGCGGCGAGGCACCAGTTTTCGCGGCAGGAGCTGACTTCTGCGTCACAGGAGTTGGAGTTGGCGAAGGAGTGACCGGCTTCGCCGCAGGTGTCGCCGTTACTCCGTTGCCCTCCACACCCGAGAGCTTTTCGAACACTTCGCTCAGTGAAGATACTTTCTTTCCACCAATTGTCGTTTGAGCACGATCAGGTCCTTTAGACGCGACCGGAGCAGGCGCCTGAACCGGCTCTACAATTGGAGGCGGAACGGGTTTTTCCTCGGCCTGCGGCTCGGCCCGTTTGGCAATCTTCAAGCGTTCGCGGCCGTAGCCAAATGCAATCGGCGGCAATTCGTCCTTGACCTCCACCACTGGCGGTGGCGCTGATGGCGCCCCAGTTTGCTGTTTCGATACGACTCTTGACTCTTCCACAAAATCATCGACTTCGAAGATATCGACTGTGCGCGAGACATCGCCAACATAGAACGTCTCATCGACCTCGTCGTCGAACATCATCTGCAAGTTGGCAGACACAGTAACCGCCAACTCCAAATTGACCGATTCAAGGGCTTCATGAATTTCCGCGCCGCCTTTGATATCGCTGAGAACAGTGACAGCTTCACCTGATGTGAGCTCGTTTTTGCGCAGGGCATCCGCACAAATCGAAGCAGCCATGATTGCTCTAGCATCAGCAAGACCCAGCATCTCAATGAGTTTTACGGCTTTTGATTCTTCCTTTAATGCATTCGTGATCGCCTCGATTATGTCTTCGCGATCAAAGTAACTAGATTCAATTAACAGCTCGACGAGCAAACTGAACTGCTCATCGTTTTCCGATTCATCTTCATCTTCTTCATCGTCTTCGGCATCGGACTGAGCACCAGTGTCTGCCTTAATTGGCGCACCATCTGCAATAACTTCTGCGGCAGGCTCGAAGTCTGGCGGCACGATCGGTTCGAAAGTCTCGGGAAGCTCCGTGGACTTCCCATCAAACGTTTTCGCGTAGGTACCTTGCACAACTTCCAGAGAACGGCTTGGCTCTTCGAGACTGCGCAATCGAGGCTCTTCAGCGCCTGCCATGGGTGGAACCGATGGCTCGACGTCGTTAGGATCGAAACTTTGCGATTGAACAAATGCCGTCCAAGTCGCAGCCTGTTGCTCGCGAGGAACTGCCGGAGCTGAACCTTCCGGAACTGGATTGCGCTGCTGAAACATCGACAAAACATCGTGTATCGAATGCGTTTGTGAAGTGGCTGGCGTGGGTTCTGCGTATGGCGGCGAAGCGGGTTGATTAACCTGATCGGGCTCTGGACTCGGCTGATGCACCTGGGCTGGATGTGGCTGGACAGGAGAGTTTTGCTGTTGCGCATGATGCTGCTGCGGCTCATAAATTTCGTAAGCATGCATCAACTCTTGCGAAACAAAAACTGGTGCAGCTGGAGGTTCCGACTGGCGCATAACAGGAGTTTGCGTCATCGGTGGGCTGTTCATTACGTCTTGCGACCGTTGCCACGAAATATGGTTCTTGCGAATTTCATTGATCGCCTGGTCTTCTTGCAAAGCCCCTGAACCAATATCCGCCAACATCATATTTAGAACAGGAATTAGAGCTGAGGAAATTGCATTTTCCTTGACGAGCAACTCACCAAGTGAAACATTAGCGGTGAGACTGGTCATCAAAGCTTCTTCCAACAGTTCACCAGGAATTATGCCAGCGTCGGCCAAAAGCTCAGCCATTTCAACACTGGCCGCGCCGTATTTTGGAACGACGCTGAGTGCCTCTAGAGCGTCTTCAAAGGGCATCTGATGCTGGGAGGCAAGGCCAAGTGCCTGGCAGGCAATATCGACGGTCAGAAGCTCTTCTCGAATCAACTGTTGGGCCACGAGCGCGCAATCCAGATCATGATCAGATAAGCAGCCAGACATAATCAAAACTTGCCCAAACTGCAAGTTCATATGCTTAGCCAGTTTTTCGGCTTCGGAGAGATCAACTCCTGTTACTATGCCGGCACGAACAAGCAGTTCGCCTATCTTGATTACAATTTCGTTCACGGTTTCCCATACTCCCCGACCCGCTATAGACCATATACACCGCAATCACAAAAATTGAACATCCAGGAAAAATTTCTGTGAAATGGCACGAGGCTGGCTTCACAGAGATCGAACAGGGCGAGCTACTAATGCAAATAAGCGCTGATTCGATGGGAGTGAGATTAAGATATGCAGTGGGTAAGTCAGAAATGGCTCGATAATAACGGGTCTGCTTTATCTTGAGGACCGCTTCCGAATGCCCTTACATGATTCATTCAAGCAACCTGGCACGAGTAACGCCGTGGCGCCGATGAAGCTTGCCAAGATGTCGTCTGTGCCAACGCCCGATGACCTCATGTTTGCGCTTTCGCTCGCCCAAAAGAATCAGAGAAATATTGTTGAACTGCCCTGGAAATCCACAAACAATCCGAACAATTACATTATCAAGGTCACCTGTAGCCAAAATGCCGAGGAACCGACCTGGTTTTTGCATGTAGGTGGCGACGAAGATCAGCCTGTGCTCTGGAACTACGAGACACCGGATGCAAGCTTAATTCACAGCCTGGTGAGCGCGGAATGCGAGCGAACAACTTACACTGCGCCGCTAGAGCACGAAGCAGCAGGCGCATTTCCAACTGAAGTTCAACTGCCTGATTTGCCAAGCAATGGAGTCCCTGAGCCGTATCTTCCTCGCGAGCATGAACAACCGCTGCCGTCGTTCTCGGGAGCGGCGGAGAGACCAGTTTTGGCGGCTTTGCCACCACCGAATCCATTCAATCAACAAACGGCCTTGCCACAACAGAATCCAAACAATCCCCAGCTTCAACAAAGTGCACCATCAATGACAAACCAAGACCAAGAGTCCAGACAAAGTGTTGCCACAGCTCCAAGACCACTGCCTGCGCCAGTCGATTTAGATCGTGGTGCAGTCGATAGCATTTACAAAAGCTTTACCAACGCCGACACGGGTTTCATTTCGCATGCTGCTTTCTTGTTCTTTCTCGTCAACGAATTCAATCGCTATCAAAAGGATCCTAAGCCACTATCTGTAGTGCGCTTCGACATGTGCGTCAAGCCGCTTAGCGCCGAAAGCACGATCGCACCTATGCCACAGAAGGCTGTGCAAGAAGCTGGAAAACGAATTTTTTCGGTGATGCGCCCGCTTGATTGGGCTGCTCATTACGAGCAGGAGTTCGCTATTTTAATGCCGTTTACGGCAAGGGCAGAAGCCGGCCAACTTGCTCACCGAATGGCAGTGGCATTGATGCAAACTCCTCTTGTGCCGGGGCTGGATCCAAAAATGCTGGGAATCTCGATAGGGGTCGCTTCTATGCCCGATGATTGCACTCATCCAGGCATACTACTTGCAGCAGCTCAGGATGCGAAAAATCGAGCTCGCAAAGCCGGAGTACCTGTTATGCTCTTCAGTGACGGCATCTAAGTACAGTACACAAATTCTGCACATCACCAGGATAAGATGCCGATGAGCTAGTCTTGGCGTCTCAAAACTTTTACTCCATCTCCCCTATTGGGCAGTTGCGCCCGCAGTGCCATAAGGTCTCATGAAATTCACTGTCCGTAACTTTGTCGTCGCTCTGAGCATCGGCATCTTGCCTATCGCTCTAAGCGGCTGCGAAACAGGTCAATCGCATCCGATCGCGGCAACGCCGCCTTCAACGGAAGTGATGAAAAATGGCGATCAGATCATCGATCTTTCGACAGACGCTCAAAAGCTCGCTGGCATGGAATTCGGGACGACTGAAAATCAAGTTCTCGACCTATCAGTAAAGTGCAACGGCGAAGTCTTAGCCGATTCCAATTTAATGCGACACGTTACAACGCCGGTGACTGGTCGCGTTGAAGCAGTACTAGTGCGCACAGGCGATCACATCGCAGAAGGCAAGCCGCTGATCACCATTCGCAGTACTGACATCGAGCAATTGGAATCCGATTTATTACAGAATGAGGGTCAAGTACTGGCGGACAAAAAGCGTGATCTGCTTCAAATCGATTCAGACCTGGCGACTACGCAAGAGGGTTGCAAGCTTTCTTTCAGTACTTTCAACCGATTGAAAAACTTGGTCGAAGAAAAAATCGCATCTCAAGCTGATTTCGAAGCAGCGAGGACAGCGCTAGAGAAAGACAAAATCAACTTGGCATCGCTGAAAAGAAAACGGGATGCCACTGAGAGCTTGTCAGTCGAGCGTCTGCGCTTGATCACCGAACCGATGAAACAAAAATTGCGCTTGCTCGGTGTGTCGCAGACCGATTTGCAGAAATTGATCAAAACACGACAAATTGATCCTGTCGTTCCGGTTCTGGCGCCAGAAAGCGGCATTATCTCAGAGCGCCTTGTCAACGTCGGCGAGCTAGTCGATCCATCAAAACCTTTGTTCACGATCGGCGACTTCCATGATGTTTGGTTGAAAGCAGATGTCTATGAACAAGACGTATCGAAAGTCCACGAAGGTCAGCCAATTGAGCTGGAAGTCGACAGCTTTCCCGGGCACAAATTTGCCGGTCGGTTGAACTTTGTCGCGGATTCATTGACCCCTGACAATCGCACGTTAGCAGTGCGCGCAGAGGTTCCAAACCCGGGGCTGAGGCTCAAACCGAAGATGTTCGCGCGCATGCGCATCTTGATTGGCGAGCATAAAGTTCTCACTATCCCGAAGAATGCAATTCAAGACGCAGGCACTGAGAAAGTCGTCTATTTACCGCTTTCGAAGGGCAAATTTGAGGAACGAAAAGTAAAGCTTGGTGTGGAAAGCGGCAAGTTTGTCGAAGTCCTCTCAGGTATACACCCAGGTGAGAAGGTAGTTACCAAAGGAAGCTTCGACTTGAGAGCCGAGTCACTAAGGGAATCCGGATAATTGAAGCCCTTTCTCCACGCGATTCTACATAAGCGTCACCTCGTTGTTTTTATGGCTTTGATTCTGGTGGCGTGCGGCGTTGTCGCATACCAGCATCTGCCCCTGGAAGCTTATCCAGACGTAGCAAACATGCAGGTGCGCGTCATCACTCAGGTGCCCGGCAAGGCAGCTGAAGAAGTAGAAAAACTGGTCACCATTCCGATCGAAAAAGAGTTGAACGGTATTCCGCACTCTGACTCGCCCCGTTCGATTTCAATTTTTGGACTGTCTGTAGTGACAGTTGTTTTCGATGACGAAGTCGACCCTTATGTAGCCCGCCAGCAGGTTCTAGAACGGCTTGCCAACGCCGATGTACCGGCCAACGTCAAGCCAGCGTTAGATCCAAACGCTTCACCAGTAGGTGAGGTTTTCCGCTATACCGTGGAAGGTAAAAACCACTGGTCGTCGATGGATCGAAAGGAAGCACAAGACTGGATTCTCAATCGAAAATTCAAGTCAGTGCCGGGGATTGTTGATTCGACCGGGTTCGGCGGTCCATCGAAAATCTTTCAAGTGGAGCTGGATCCGGGCCGCTTGCGCGCCACTGGTTTGACGCAGCAACAAGTCGCAGACGCCGTCTCCAGCTCAAATGGATCGACCGGCGGAAGCTACATCGTGCGCAACGACCAGAACTATATGGTGCGCGGTATGGGTCTCTTGCACACGGTCAACGACATCGAGAACGTCGTTGTTTCTTCGGGGGAAGCAGGCGTTCCTATTCGTGTCGCTGACCTCGCCAAAGTTAGCATCGGCGCCGCCATCCGCAAAGGACAAGTGGGCAAAAACGAAGACGACGACGTAGTCGAGGGCATTTTACTAATGCGCCGTGGAGAGAATCCATCCGATGCAGTTGCAAACATCAAAGATAGATGGGACGAAATCGCTCAGTCGCTACCGCCAGGCATGCACCTGGAGCCACTATATGACCGTACGGCGTTGGTCAAACGCACAATCAATACGATCAGCCATAACGTTGCAGAAGGGATTGTTCTTGTTATCGTTCTTCTGATGCTGTTTCTCTTCCAAGTGCGCAGCGCGCTTATCTGCGCCGTTGTAATTCCGCTTGCACTCTTGTTCGCCTTCGTTATGCTCACCCTTTTCAAAGTGCCGGCCAACTTGCTCTCACTTGGTGCTATCGACTTTGGAATTATCGTAGATGGCGCCGTAGTGATGGTAGAAAACATTGTTCGCCACCTCTCGCATCTGAGCGAAACGGACAAATATGGTCACGTGGAGGTTTTGCACACCATCCTGAAAGCCGCAGAGGAAGTGGCAAAGCCCATTCTATTCTCTACGGCAATCATCGTTATGACGTTCTTGCCGATCTTAAGTTTTGAACGAGTTGAAGGTAAGTTATTCCGCCCTCTGGCAATAACGATGAACCTCAACCTAATCGGCGCAGTCTTCATCACCATGACCGTTGTACCGGTTTTGTGCCTGCTCATCTTCGGCAAAAAACTACCATCAGACAAGGAAAGTCCGATCACTGTTTGGCTCGAAAAAATCTACCGACCGATCTTGAGCTTCTCCCTCAATCATCGAGTCATCATCAGCTTGATCGCCATCGGGTCGTTACTTTCGTCACTAGCCTTGACACCGTTTTTGGGTTCGGAATTTCTTCCAGAGCTTGAAGAAGGCAACATATGGCTGCGCGTCACCATATTACCGACCAGCGTTTCACTGGATAAGGCGGTGCAAGTGGCAGGTGAAATACGGCGCGTCATCAAAAGCTATAAAGAGGTGATTAACGTTGTATCACAGGTCGGTTCGCCTGATGACGGGACAGATCCGAACACATATTCGACAATTGAAGTATTGGTCGATCTAAAGTTGCAAGATCAATGGCGCTCGCAATTCAAAACCAAAGAAGCGCTCGTGGACTCGATGGAAGCAGAACTAAATCATGAGATGCCAGGATTCTTGTACAACTTTTCTCAGTACATCAAAGACAATATGGACGAGGCTATCGGCGGAGTCAAAGGCGAGTTTGGTATCAAAGTCTATGGTCCAAATTTGCAAGTTTTGACGGACCTGGGCACTCACATTCGCAAAATTGTTTCTGCAATTCCTGGCATGGTGGATGTCGCCAACGACCAGCTGCTGGGACAACCGCAGCTGATGGTGACGATCGATCGAGAGCGAGCGGCGCGCTATGGAATCAATTCAAATCAAATTTTGGACGTTGTTGAAACGTCTGTGGGCGGCAGAAACGTCACCGAAATCATTGATGGCGAAAAGCGATTCAACCTGGTATTGCGTTTCCAGAAGAACTATCGTGACAAGCCTGAAGAACTGCAAAACATACTGGTTGCCACTCCGTCAGGGCAGCGCATTCCGCTTGGACAGCTGGCCAAAATCACTGAGGCGCACGGAGCCACAACCATTTTGAGAGCCGAAAACGAGCGAAGAATTGCCGTCAAAGCTAACATCCGCGGCAGAGATTTGGGCTCCGCAGTCCTGGAAGCACAGAAGCAAATCGCCTCCCAAGTAAAAATGCCAAACGGCTATCACATCGAATTCAGCGGACAATTTGACCGTGCACAGGAGGCGATGGCGCGGCTTGCACTCGTAGTTCCTGTGACGATGGGTCTGATCTTCTTACTTCTATACGCGGCGTTCGGGAGCGCCTCTATAGCGGCTCTGGTTATGGTCACGGTGCCTCTTGCTGCCACCGGCGGAATTATCGCTCTCTTCCTTACAGGCACACACTTTAGTATTTCAGCAGGTGTTGGATTTATCGCCTTGTTCGGTGTAGCGATTCAAAACGGAGTCATTCTTGTCTCCAAGATCCGAGAATCATGCGGAGATGACCCGAATGACATGACGGCGTTGGTCTCAGCCTGCGTAATCAGAATGCGCCCGGTTATGATTGCCACTCTTGTTGCCCTAGCAGGATTGGTGCCTGCGGCTATTTCAACTGGTATCGGCTCCCAGAGCCAAAAGCCATTTGCAATAGTAATCGTCGGCGGCATCTTGCCCGCCACCCTCTTGACTCTGGTCGTGCTGCCATCGCTCTATAGCTGGTTCGCCCAGGGCTGCAAAATCGACTTCAGATTCTTGGGCAAAAAGAGCGAGTCTGACTATTACGTGCCACCTGAATTCGAACTCGACGAACCAGTTCGATCATCTCTAGACGACGGCTACTAACTTCTTTTGACTAACTCTGCCAATTAATGGATCCGAGGTCTTAGGAGCGGGTGCTTAAATTGATGCATCATTTTTCTTTCACCTACGTTTCAGCCGGTCGGTCAGGTGGGACAAGAAAGTTAGTTTACCGGCTGGAGTGCCCTAATGCCCGCAAGAATGATGAGAAGAAGTCGGTGTGCAATAGCCCTGGCTGCATTGATACTGTATGCGATACCGTCGAGCGTCGGTCAGGCGTTAGCAAAGAAACATGTCTCGAAGCAAAATATGGAATTTGACGATCTCGCCCTTCGCAAGCAAGCGCAGGATTACGCCACCGCGTTCACTGCCTGTGACGCGCAAAAGCTAGCCAATCTCTGGTCGCCCAACGGCACCTTTGTCGACGTTAACGGGCAAGAATACCAAGGTCGAGCCGCCATCCAGGATATGTTCGTCAAACTCTTCAAGCAAATCGGAAAACAACCCTTATCAATAAAAGTCGAGTCAATTCGCTTCCCAGCGCCCACTGTCGCCATTGAAGAAGGCAGCTCGACGATCGCCAACGAAACACCGACTGGGCACTACACCGTCACCCACGTCAAAACAGACGGCAATTGGTTGATGGAAGCTGTGACAGAAGCCGCTTCTAAGCAGGCGGATGCCGCTTTGCCCGACAATAAATTGCCGAGAATGAGCTGGCTTCTGGGCAATTGGACCGCCGGGGGAACACACCTGCACGTTGATTGGCTGCCTAACCACAACAAAACCTTCCTCAGTTGCAACTTCACAGTAGACCCGAGCGACTCGAATGCTTCGCGAAACGATGATTTGCAAATCTTCGGGTGGAATCCACGCTCGACTCAAGTCAACGTCTGGCATTACGCAGCCAACGGCGGATTCGGCTACGGCAGAATGATCAATACGGATTCGCAAACATGGATCGAGCGAGCCAGCAGCATGGAACCGAACGGCACCATATGCAGTGCCACCTATACTTTCAAGAAAATAAACGATGATACTTTTACCTGGCAATCAACAAATCGAAATCGCGGACAAACGTCACTGCCTGATCTTGCGGCGGTAACAGTGAAGCGAGACGGAACAGCCACAAAATAATTTCAGGATCAAAGAATGCGCAACCAAAATTTCAAACTATTAGCTCTGACAGCAGCCATTTCACTGATCGCCGCAGCATCTGCAACACCAACGATGGCGCGTGGTGGGGGCGGCGGCGGCAGAGGAGGAGGAGGAGGAGGAGGCGGCGGTGGGTTTAGAGGCGGTGGCGGCTTCGACAGAGGTTTCGGCGGCGATATGGATCGCTTTAACCGTGGGTTCGATGATGGCGGCGGCTACTCTGGATTTCGCAACGACGATGGTTCGGGGTTTCGCAACGACAACGCAGCAAAAACATACAACGCTCCTGCGGTTTCCGAATCGGACTTGAGAGCTGGTGCGGATCACGACTACGGCACGTTCGCCTCAGACAAGGGACTTGGGCTTGGAGGCGCGGACAGGAATTACGGTGGACTGGCATCAGATGGAGGCTTTGGCAAAGTCGCGGCGGTTGACAGTGCCAGAAACTATGGCATTCCCAGCACAAGCAAATTATCAAGTGCTGATCTCTCGTCACGAGCGCAGTCTGTGCGGGAAGGCTACAAAAATTACAACGCTTTCGACCGAGATTGGTGGGGCGCTCACAACGGCTCGTGGTACTACCCGGGGTGGCGTGATGGATGGGCCTGGGGCGGCGTCGGCTGGGGCGATTTGGGAGGCTACTGGGGCGTCGACACAGAACCGGTCGAATACGACTATGGGAACAACATCACCTATCAAAACGACGAAGTGTACTACGGCAGCCAACCGACAGCTACGTCCTCTATGTATTATGCTCAAGCTCAGAGCCTGGCGCAGAGCTATCCAGCCACCGAGCCTGCCCCTACAAAAGCAACTGCAAACGATTGGAAACCGCTCGGAGTCTACTCTTTGACTCAAGGCAGTCAATCCAACACGACGATTATGTTTCAATTGGCAGTCAACAAAGCAGGGACAATTCGAGGCAACTACTACAACGCCCTTACCCAAGAAACCAAGTCTGTGCACGGCGCTGTAGACAAGAAGGACATGCGCGCATCCTGGGTGGTAGGCAGCAACAACACAGTTGTCTACGACACTGGTCTGGCCAACTTGCTCAAGGCACAAAGTACATGTCTGGTGCATCTAAGTAAAACACAGACTCAACAGTGGAATCTAATTAAACTCAATCAGCCTGCCGCTAAGAGCTAATCGCTACCGACTGTGGGACAATTGGCTCGCTTGTATCAACGAGGCTCTGGCGTGGTGACGTTTTTCTATGGGTTCTTAGTGATCGCCTTCGCGATCTGGTCGGCAATCTTTTGCATGCTAATCGTGCGCAAAAAAGCCGATCTTGAAGAACTCCGCATGAATCATGCCGTTGCGGACCCATTACTTTCAGTGATCGGGACGCTATTCTCCGTACTGTTGGGATTTCTTGTCGCAGGCGCAATTCAGCGCTTTGACGAAGCTCGCATAAACGTTCAAGAAGAAGCAGGAGCGCTTGCTGATGTCTTCCGCGGCGCTTCTGGATTTCCTGAGCCGCTGCGAACCGAATTGCAAAACAAATGCATT
>JBBQFO010000116.1:0-14191 GCA_038322035.1 Candidatus Obscuribacterales bacterium | reverse complement strand
ACCGAATTTGGTTTTGTAGATGATCTGATTATGAGTTCATCACAGGCGCTCGTCGTTGATGCAGCATATGCAGCTCCTGAGAGAATTGCGGGGCACCCGAGTTCAGCCAGCGACTTGTATTCGATTGGTGCAACCATGTACTTCGCTCTCACCAGACAAGATCCGGAGGCCTGCGCACAGTCTTATGTATCTGCAATTAACACAAAAATTTCGCCTGCGCTGTCTAGTTTAATTGCCAAGCTTTTAAGCGCAGATCCCTGCTCAAGAGGCAGTGTTTTCGAACTCATTGATGACCTTGGTGGCGTTTCGGTCTTAAATATTGGTGCTGAGCATGTCTAACGAAGTGGTTCCATACTCTGGGCATCATGACTGTGACGAAGTCCTCGAAGAGGTGGCAATGCCACTCTTCGATTTGCGAGATACTTCATTGCAAGCATTGGATCAAAGCAACTCCACTATCGGTGATCTTCAAAGTCAATTACTGCTTGCTTATAGCGGCAGCGAAACGTCAGAGCTTGTTTACTCCAATTCGTTTTTGCAATCTAATCCGCTTGGTCTAAATAAGTTTGTCCAGGCGTTTCTGCCTATTCCATTGTTTATCAGCACTCTGGCGGCATTCGAATTTCCTGCTTTTATGGTCAACTTTCGATTTGATAACCTGATTTTCTTTAGCCTCATGCTTGTTTTTTTTGTTGTTTGTGCAGCCTCAGTACTTACACTTCTGCTCGCTAGTGTAGTTATCCATCGACGCAAAAATGCTCTCTTTCTGAAAGGCGACATCAATGCGCTGGCAAATGTTATGGAGCCTGATCATATAGCAATTTCACCGCAAGGAATAAACCTGCAATGGTCAGCTAAATTCTTCTCTTACATGGGACTTGTCTTGCCCTGGAAGCGGATTGCCCTCGCTTATGTTGAAGAGCATGTGGATGCTGAGACCAATCAATCTTACGAGATTCTGTGTATTCGGGATAACCTTGGTAAAGCATTGAGACTTGACTGTCGCGAATTTGCCAGCGGCGTCTTGATAAAAGCTTTGCAGAAGCGGGCACCGTGGGCAGTCAAGGCACCTCCAATGGTGCTGGCGTTGCAGCCAGTGCAACAATTTCGCTGGAATTATTTATTGCGTTGGTCCGTCAGTATTACCAGAACGCTTGCAGCCAAAGTTCGTCCGACTGCTGATATTGTTGTCGGGTCATTGCTTAAGAAAGACAAATACAAGATTCTGGAAACTTCGCCAGTGAGAAACTTTGGTGTGGAACATATCGCTGAAGTTCTTACCGGCAGCGGCGACAAAGGTTCCAGCCCAATCGCATACAAGGGACTAAACTCATACGAACAAACAGAGAGCTCTTGTTCAACACAAGTAAGAGTGCAGCAGTTTGTCTTGCCCCCGCAACAGAAACTCGGTCAGTGGTATTGGATGCTGCACCACTTCGAACGTGAAGTGCGCAGATTGAGTTGCGTCAACAGTAATAACATCACGCGATGGCTTGACGTATTTGTGGAAAATGGTTCGATCTTTGTTGTCACCGAGTATGATGCTTCGAGGTCGTTGCGACAAATCGTTCGTGATGGGGGACCACTGCCTGAGTCGCGTGTGCGAGAAATTGCGCTCGAAATGTGCGAGATACTTCTGCACTTGCATCAGCTCGATCCACCCTATGTGCACAAAGCCTTTACGCCTGATGCACTAATTTTAGCGAAAGAAGAGTTTGTCAAACTTAATCAATTCGCCATTGGCCATCAGCTAATGCCATCACAGTTGTATGGTTCCTACTTCGATCGGCGTTACACTTCATTGGAACAGTTGCGCGATCAGGCAAGTTTTCAATCCGATATCTATTCATTTGGTGGCACTTTGTTCTATTTATTGACGGGTGAGGATCCGAAACCTTTCCAACAGTCGAATCCAAAATTGATCCGCCCCGAAATTTCTCAACGATTCAATGAAATTATTTTGAAAGCAACAGAAGCAAGTGCTCATCTGCGTTATGACTCAGTAGCTGCGATCAAGGACGCCATACTCGAGCTGGCTAATTCAGAAACTAGCCTCGTATTGCTTTAGCGCGTGCCTTGATTTTTGCTGCTTCAGACTTGTGGTTCGTCTTTTCCAAAATGTCGGCATAACTATCCAAGATTGGTGACAATGATGCGTGCTGCGGTCCATTCATATTTTCAGAGACTTTAACAGCTCGACTGAGTAGTGGTGCGGCTTCAGCGTAGCGACCTTGCTTTGCCAACATCGCGCTCAGGGATAGCTCGCTGGTCAACAGGTAACCGCTGTTCTTGCCGTAGTTTTTTTCAACTATTTCAAGAGCGTGATGATAGAGCGCTTCGGCCTCGTGATTATTTCCCATTTTGATACAGCATTGAGCGAGACCGTCGGTGCGAGTTAACGTCTCAGGCTTTACTTCGCCCAAGACTTGGCGCGAAATTTCTAGAGCGCGACGATATAGAGGCTCAGCTTGAGCAGCTCTGCCCTCTTGCATATAAAGCTTGGCGAGATTTTCGCAACTTGATGCAATTGCGATGTGCGATGGTGAGAGTATCTTCTCTCTGATTTGCAAAGAACGTGTGTAGAACTGTGCGCCGTAAGCGAGCTTTCCTAAACCGGTGTAAGTGCCACCTAGTCCATCAAGCAAGGTGGCCAGATCGAGGTCGCCTTCTTTAGTCTCTGGTGTCGGTTGAGCGTGCTCTTTCATCGTCTTGTCGGCATACGCCAGAATCTTGCTGCTGAGCACGTCTGCTTTCGCGTAGTGACCCGATTTTAAATAGAAGTGGCACATCTTCCCGACCGTTGCCACCACTTCCGGATTGTCTCCGCCGAGTGCTTTTTGCTTAATCGCAACGGCGCGTTCGAACAACGGTTCAGCTTTCGGAGACTGTCCACGAAAGTTGTAGAGCACGCCCAAGTTTGTCAGGCTCGACGCTAAACGCAGGTCTTTGTCACCAAATGAGTCGGCTTCTTTCAATGCTAATTTGAAGGAACGCTCGGCTGAGCCCCAGTTTGCCTGCTCGTAAGCTTTAGCGCCTTCAGTGCTGTACTTGGTCCACTCGGCTTCACCAGCGAATGCGGACTGAGTTGTTAGAGCACAAAGTGCTACGACAAATGTTGATTGGATATACAAAAGTGGCTTGATCACGGCGTTTGCTCCTGTAATCATTCTACCAAGTTCTGCATGACATCGCCTGTAAAGGAAATTCATCAACCCGCGCTGCCTGACAAATGCTCATTAGAATTAGCCTTGGCGGCTGATCAGCCTGATGTTTTTTCAAACTTTAAAATTATTCGCCCGGATTTTTCAGACCAGCGCGAATTGTCTCTTCGTTAAACTCGGTGTGAGGGACTAAGTCAGACGGCAAAAACTCCGAATCTGAAAGTGGCTGACTCATGCCTTCAGAGAGCATACGAATTTGAGCGAATGCTGTAAGCGGATTCCGCATTGACTTTTCAGATGCTGCCGCGATCATATAATGTGCAAATGTCGGAACTGGCAAAATCAACGTCGGCTTTTTGATCACTTTCGAAACGCGCTTCACTGCTTTGCTCAGTGTCATTTCTTCTGGTCCAAGCACCGCAACGGTTTGACGCGAGAGGCGGTCTTCGAGCAACGCGGCAATGAGAACGCGCACCATGTCTTCAACTGCAATCGGGCTCATCTTTTTTTCCATCAACCCGACGGAAGGGAATATCGCGACGCCTGGCAACATATCCAGCGTTCTCTTGATGCTGGTCAACATGCTGTCGCCAGTACCGTAAATTATTCCGGGCTTGAGGATGGTGTAGTCAAGTCCACTGTTGCGGATCAGTTCCTCAGCTTCCCATTTTGATTTATAGTATGCAGAAAAGGCGCGCGGTCTCGCTCTCAAATAACTGACGTAGACAATCTTTTTGACGCGGGCCCGAAGAGCGGCATGAATGACGGTTTCTGTTGCTTCCACATGGATTCGGTGGAAGTCGCCCCGTTGAGCTTCGCGGTTGATTCCAACTAGATGTGCCACTGCGTCGCAGCCCATAAAGGCGGCATACAAGCTTTTCTCGTCCCCGTACTGAACCGGTGTAAAGGCTGCGTTTGGGGTTTTTCGAATATTTGGATCTCGGTTGTTGATGCCACGAGCAAGTACTTTTGCGTAATGCCCATTGGCAACCAGTGTACGAGCTAAGTGCGCACCCAGAAAACCTGTTCCGCCGGTAATTGAAACGATCATCATTGCACCTGAAAATACGGCACTTTATACGAGATAGCCTACCGCAGCAGCGCCAGTGGGGCAAGGTCCGACGCCCTCTGTCGCTCGCTGTGGGTTAGTACTTTAGCAGCATTGATTGGCGGCTGCTCGGCATAATGTAATGTTCAAGAGTGGCAAAACTACTGGGATCTGTCGTGCCGATCCTGTATCTTTACTGTCTCTGCCCAGATCTCGGAGCCAACAGCGAGAAGAAATGATTAACACAATTAACGAAACTGAACAATCGAGTCAAGCTGCGATCACTAAAGTTTCAGAAGATAAAAACGTAGTTGAGTACCGCTTGCCCAACGGGCTGAAAGTGTTGCTTCTCGAAAATCACACGGCGCCAGTGGTCACACTTTTGGTGTTGTACAAAGTTGGCAGTCGAAACGAAGGAGTTGGCTATACGGGATCAACACACTTCCTTGAACACATGTTGTTCAAAGGCACGAAAAAACATAACCCCGACAAGGGGAACGGCATCGACGATTTGCTCACTCAAATTGGTGCTTACTGGAATGCCACCACCTGGTTCGATCGGACCAGCTACTTTGAAGTTGTGCCGGCGGAATATTTGGAGTTGTGCGTGGAGCTAGAAGCCGACCGCATGCGCAACTTGTTGCTGCGTCAGGTCGATCATGATTCAGAGATGTCCGTTGTTCGAAACGAATTAGAACGCGGTGAGAATTATCCCGAAGAAGCTTTGGAAAAAGATTTGTACGCACTTGCGTTCAGAGAACATCCTTATCACCATCCTACGATCGGCTGGCGCACAGACGTTGAAGGTGTGTCGATGGATCGGTTGCGTGAGTTCTACAACACATTCTATTGGCCGAACAATGCGACTGTCGTGCTAGTCGGTGACTTTAAGTCTGATCAAGCCCTGGAGATTGTCGCTAAACACTATGGGAAAATTCCTGCCGCACCACATCCGATTCCAGAAGTTTATACGACTGAACCGTCGCAGGAGGGGGAGCGCAGATTTGAAATCAATCGTGCCGGAGATCTGGCCCGTATTTTGATCGGTCATCATGTCCCTCAAGCCACTCATAAAGATAATTATGCGTTAGCGGCTCTGCGACACATTCTTGGCAGCACATACGAACGTTCTAGCTGCCTCTATAAAATCTTGATCGATACAAGCTTGGCGGCGGAGACCTTCGCTCGTCATGACGATTTGCGAGATCCAGGACTCTTCATTATCGGTGTAACTGTCACTGAAGATGTTGAAGTCAAGCAAATTGAAGAGGCCATCTATGCCGAACTGGAAAGACTGAGCCGCGAACCAGTCTCTGAAGAAGAGTTGAATCGCGCCAAGAGTTCCAATCGCAAGGGCACCATTCTTGCTAAAGCGGATCCAAGCAGTCTTGCCTTTATGCTCGGTGAAGCAGAGTCGAAAGCTGACTGGCATTGGCTCATGGAATATGACGACAAGTTCGACGAAGTCACTCCCGAAGATGTTCGCAGAGTGGTGGCGACATATTTCACCAAGAACAATCGCACCGTTGGCACTTTTATTCCCGAAGAAATTGAAATGAATCCTGAGCAGATACAGGCTGCAATGGAATTGGCCGTGGCTGAAGCTGCTGCCGAACACAACGGTGATCAGAAACACGATCTTGCTGAGTTGATGGCAGATAAGCCTATTGTTGCCAAAGCGAAGGTGAAAAAGCCGAAGATTTACACTTCTTCCTTTGCCTCCAGAATGGTCAAGAAGGTTTTGCCAAACGGTCTGACCGTGTTGTTGATGCAAAACCCGGGCACCGAGTCAGTCGGTATCTGTGGAATTTTGAAAGCCGGAAAATATTTTACGACCGCCGGTAACAAAAACAGCAATCTCTCTGAACTGGTTGCAGATTTGCTCCCCAAAGGTTCAGTCAGATACAGCAAGATGCAAATCGCACAAGCTCTAGAAAACATGGGCATTGCCGGTGGACTGGAATTCTCTGTAGATAACTACAGACTGAGCTTCGGTACCCATGTTGTCTCAGACGACTTGCCGATGTATTTGGATTTGTTGGCCGATTTGATCCGTAACCCTGAGCTGTCTTCTGAAGAATTGGCTAAGACCAAGATCGAATGGCGATCGAGATTCACAGAAGCTTTGAATAATACACGCAGCATGGCGTGGAATAAGCTTAGACGCACCATATTCGATGCCGACCATCCGTTTTACGAGAAGACCTTTGAAGAGCAGATGGCTGATCTCGAAGAGGTTTCCCTTGAAACAGTTAAAGAGACACACAAGAAGTTGTTCACTCCTAAAGGGATGATCATCACTGTGGTCGGCGACACAGATCTGGATGAAGCCTTCCAACACATTTCTGATAAGTTCGGCGATTGGGAAGGTGGCGAGCCAGCTAAGGTGAACATTCCTCAAGCCGCTGTGCCGAAAAAATCCGCACGCATCGATATTCCGCTGCCTGAGAAGAAGAGCACGGATATTGTCATAGCCCACCCGACTGATCTACAGAGAACTGGAAAAGACTTTTACGCAGCTAAGTTGGCCAATGCCGCGCTTGGACAAGACACAATCACCTCACGATTGGGCAACGTGGTTCGCGATCGTGCTGGACTGACATATGGCATCCACTCCGCCTTCTCTGATACCGCTTTTGGTAGCGCACCATGGTCGGTGAGCTTGTCGGTCAATCCGAAGAACGTTGAGAAATCACTTGATTTGGTATCACAAGTTTTATCGGACTATATTGAAAACGGAATTTCTGCAGAGGAGTTATCCAAAGAAACTGGTCGAGCTGTCGGCGCATTCACCGTCGGTTTGGCCTCGTCTCTAGGTGTGGCGCGGGCGCTAACTGAGTTCGAGTTTTTGAATCTGGGACCAGCAGAACTAGACAACATGTCCAAGAACTACGCGGCTGTGACCAAGGCCCAGGTGGATGCGGCGATGAAGAAGTATTTCCACCCGGATAAAGCAATTACCGTTGTCAGTGGCACATTTGATAAATAGTTAGTCACCACCCCCGACACCATGCCGTCTGGATATATGGTATGTGCAAGTGGTACCTTATCCGGTACTATGAGTTGACACACTAGAAAGCTGGAAATTATGTCCGCAGTTAGAAAGCCCTCTTTATCAGACTCTTTAAGTCTGGAAGGATTAGAGCCGCTGTTGGATCAGATATTTGCTCCAGCGGTGCAAAATGAATTTGCTCCCGATGTCAGCACATTTGAGCGCACTAGTGATTTGCAGTCAGAAGTGGCACACGTCGATTTTTATGCTGCTCAAGTCGGTGGTGCCGATTCAACTCGCAATCAACTTTTGACAAAGCAATTGACTGAACTGAAAGAAGAACTGAAAACATTCCAGTTCGACTATCGTCATCTGCAACTTGAGTTAGCTACGAAAGAAGATCAGTTGCACTACATGCCAGAACTTTTTAGCAAAGTTCTTTCGCTCTCATCCCTGCAATCTGAAAATGCCGAGTTGAAGATCGAAAATGCATCTCTATTGAAGACTATCGAGCACCTAAGGCCCAAGACCTACCAACCTTCTATGGGTCGGCGAATTCTTAACCGTTTCTTCGGCACCTGATTGCGTTTCGTCCACAGCCTGTTGTCAATGAGAGCATTCCAATATAGGCGCGCGGATGCCATAGTACAATTCTCAGCCGCACACCTCTCATGGGCTGTATATGCGCGCTGCGCTGCTTTCTAGCTTGATTTCTATATCGACCTTGTTCTGCCTGAGTGTGCAGGCGAAGTCCCAACTAGATTCGCCCACGCTTAAGCAGCTAACCATGCTGGAGCAGAAGTTTTTCGGTCACACCTATGACAGTGAGACCGATGACGACAGAGCTCAGCGCATTGAAAAATTGATTTATGGCACTGCCAGCGATGGAACTGCGTCGGCTCGCATCAAAAAACTCGCTTCAGTCACTTATTTGGATACAAGACCTGAGCCGGTCGAAACCCCGGCAGCGAAGGCGCCACCAGCGACAGTGTCGACGCCACCTGTGACAGTGTCGGCGCCTAAGAAGGAGGCGCCTCGCCCGACTGCCCCGCCCCAACAGGTTGCTGACGATTCTTATCACGAACCCGCAGGCAAACCTGGTGCCGACACTTATCCTCACGTGACTTCATTGGAGAAAGAAATTCTCGGTTCGACTTACATCGGACAACCGCTATCTGCACGAATCGTACGTATGGAGACGAAAGCGTTTGGCGCTTCGTCTAAGAGCGATGACATGGGTGAGCGCACTGACAATCTCGAACAGTTCGCAGAGCAGAAGCTGCATAAGAAGGCGTTCCTAGCAGATGAAGTTGCTGATGCGACGATTGAAGAAACTCAGGCCACGGGACAATCTCAGGAGCAAGGTTCGACTCATCTACAGAGCGCCTATCCGCACGTAACTGAGTTAGAGAATTCAATTTTGGGGCAGTCGTCGCCGTCACTTCCTTTAGAGAAGCGGCTCAGTTCAATGGAAGCGAAGGCCTTTGGTAGCGCATCTAAATCTGACGATCTGAGTAGTCGCACTGACGCTTTGGAAAGATATGCCGAAAAAACATTGCACAAAAAACCGTATGGAGCAGACTTAGATTACGAAACGGCTGAGTCGCCCGGTGCCGGCAAGGTTCCAGAGGGCAAAGGCAAAAAATTGCTATCTATGGTTGGCAATTCGTTGTTAGGCATGACTGGAATGAACGGCATGAATGGTCTCGGTGGTGGTGGCATCGGTGTTCCAGGGGTGGGCATGTTAGGACCTGGTGCAAGTGGCTTTGGTGGTATACGCGCGCGCAGGCGGCAGGCGGCTCCAGAAGAATCATCTGCCGCAGAGGAACCGTCAGGACCAGTTGAAGATCCGATGGTGCGCGCCAAGGAGCCGCCACCAACTAGTGCAAGGTTAGCAACCAGAGTTGGTTGGTGCGAAATGCACGTATTTGGAAAAACGTCGGGTAATATGCATCTTGCGGAACGCCTGACGCAGTTGAATCATGAATTGAATTTTGAACCTGGCAAGGGTGCGATGGAATTGATGGATCACATCGATGCTTTGGTAAAATCCGCCCAAAAGTACAAGGCACCGTCAGCAACAGAAACAGCCATCGGTGAGTCTCCACGCTCAACAACAACAACAGTTACAGGATCGACCCCTCGGTCAGCAACAGCTCCATCAACGGGAACAGCGAATCCGAATACAGCGCGCCCGGCAATTGGTGCAGCTCCTAGTTCTGGAACTCGCTAACTCAGTTAGTTAGAAACGATGTTCATCTCGACTTTTCAAATAGTCGCGCACAGCAGCAGCTTCTTCGTCGTATGCGCCAGTGAATGATGCAGTCAGTTCTTGTTCGGCCTGATCGGCGTAGAAATTGTTCTCGCCGAGATGTTTCGGAAACCCGTCTTTGATCAAACTCGTTAGTCGCATTTTTGCAGCATCGATTTCAGCTAGAGTCAGACCGTCAGCCAGAAGTTGATTTCGTCCTTGTTCTGACGAGAATACTTTCAGTGTCGCTTCCGCTTCAATCTGTAATTTTGGCGACACCTCCGAAAGCTTCTTTCCTTCGAGAGCCTTTGCTACTTCAAGCGTCAATCCAAACTGTGAACCAAATCCCCAGCTGGGTTTTTCCAACAGGGTGAAGTCATTTTTGTTATCGACTGCAATTAGCTTCGATTGTCCCGATGGTTCAAGTTTCTCACCTGCTCTTCCATCTTTGATCGTTTGTTGAGAGAATTCGACCAGGTCCACATTGCCTTTGAGCATGTTATCGAAAGCCGCTCTGCCCATGAGCTCTCTAACATCTGCGTTTTCATTGATTAGTTTAGTGATGCTTCCGGATGGCATCTCACCTTCGCCCGAATGTTTTTGCTGCGCCCATTCTCTTAGTTGTGAGCCGAGTTGTTTGCCACCATTCTCCTGGATTAGAGCGGGACCTTCGCCGTTGGGCATAAGCACATTTTCCCTGCGCATCAGTGGTAGTGCAGGTGAATCGACGCCGTTCTGGCTCTTGACGGTGTTGTTGACTTTTTCAGATACTTGGGCGCGATAGACTCGCATTTTTGTGTTCAAGTCTTCTGTAAACGGTCTGACTACTACATCGACAGTGGTTCCGTCGACCTGTTTCACATGACCAAAGTAGAGATCTTTGGACTGCTCGAAGTCCTTCGGCAAATTGAGCCGCTCCGCTCTTTGAATTGGTGTTTCGAGGTCGGACAGTTCTGCCGATTTGAGAGCTTCAGACTTTTCAATTGCTGCTGACTCTTTGTGTGTCTCCGATTTTTCGATTGGTTTCACTACGCGATCTGCTACTGTCTTGCCGCCAATAACATGTACACCACCGAGCGCTGCACCTATGAATCCCATTTGATAGATGCTGTCTCCGACTTCGCTTGCGTTCGGTAGAAGTCTTCCAGACTTCAAAGCGCCGGCTTCAGATTGCACTAAGCCAACTGGGATTGCAGACAGTGCACCTGCAGAGATTGGATTGATTAGTGCGCTCTTCATCCACTCAGACTTAACGGCGGCGCTCTTACCGAGACTGTTTAGACCAAATGCTGTTGCTGAAAGCGTTGCCATGGTAGCCCCGCCGGCGATACCGTTACTAAATCGGTCGGTCAAGAAGCTTGCAGATTTGCCGTCGCTCGGACGAAATATTGCATCGTAAGTAAACCCAGTGGTGAAGGCCAGTGCCGCCTGTTTGACAGCACCCGAGCTAAAAAGTTCGGATTCTGTGGTACAGAGCGCCGCCCGCGTTGCCAGAGACTGATCGGCAAATAATTTCGCGGCGCCTGTGCTAATGCCTTTGTGCAAGAGAACATAGGGCAACACCATGCCGATGGCGCTGCCTAGCATCTGCGCGTGCCGGTCAACTGATCCCGTTGCAGCCTCTGGAGCCGCCAGACCTACGCAAGCGAATCCCTTTCGCAGCAGCTCGAAATTTTGAGCGCCAACAGTTTTGTCAGCCAGCTGCACTACTCCCAAAACTGGCTCTGCGACTGCTGTATACGCTGCGGTTTGCACAGCATCTTTTGCGGCATGCCACAGTTCGGAACTGATGCCGGGTTCAGTCTTGTTTTTAGAATCAGCTGGTTCAGTTTGAGCGACAGGCTGAACTTCTGGTTTGAATAGTGATTGCATTTATAGAATCGAATCGAAAGCAGTGACTGCTAGTGACTCTAGTTATAAGTTGTTATGGAGTTGTTAATTCGGGCTCTGCGATTCGCTTCGCACTTCTATTTCGATGGGAGTGGATTGGGCGGTGCCCTGCCACAGCGGCATTGAGGGATGAATTTCTCCTGTCGACCAATCGCCGTTGTTTGAATAAGTTGCAGTGATTTTATATTGGCCCGGTTGTTGTAAGTCGAAAACTTGTCCACAGCCAAAAATTTTTTCTGGTAGTTTTTTTTTGTTGGTTGCGCCGGCACTGAATCCAGTGAAACCTGCTGCTCCATGATTTTGAAAAGCTAGGTGCAAATCACCGGAGATATATGCGCTAAATTTGCGTGTAAAACTTTGGTTGGGCTTGAGAAATTGTCTAACCCCTGGTCGTCAGTTTACTCGTCTCCGAAGTCTTCTTCCTCGTCTGGTTTTTCTTCTTCGTCTTCTTCGTAGTCGTATTCGTCTTCTTCTTCCCGTGATTGTGCGGTTTCTTCAAAACCTAACTCGATGTCATCGCCAGTGATGCGCACCGGATATGATGCTACGCCGCCGCCACAGGGACCACCTACTCCATTTCCGGTAGCGAGGTCGAACGATGCCCCGTGCCACGGGCATGTCACCTCCGTCCCGCTCAGATGACCTCCGGCAAGCGGCGCGCCTTTGTGCGGGCAGAAGTCATCCAGTGCGTAGAAATTTCCTTCTACATTGAAGACTGCGATGCTCTTTCTTCCGACGCGCACGCAGATGCCTTTGCCCAGGGCCACTTCATCAATTTTTGCTACCGCTACGAATGCCATGAGTCCCACCTGATTTGCAAGGCACTATTTTACGCTAGTTTTGAATTTGCAGTCTAAACTTGAGCTTCTACCGGCTCCTGCTGGTTAGAAAAATCGCTGATTACCTCTAACGCCTGACGGAACGTTTCAAACAGAATCTTACACTGAGTCCAGTTTTTCTCCAGACAGACTCTTTGCAAGCATTCACCAATGGTGGTCAGTTCCTCTGCACCAACTGAGTTTGATGCTCCGGTTAATTCGTAAGCAACGGAGCGAATCTTGATTGTGTCGTGATCCTGAATTGCGATGTTCAAATTTTTCAACAAGCGTTCAGCGCTCGTCATGAACATGTCGATCATCCGTCCAGTGTTATCATCTTCGGGGCACAGTTCCCTGAGTTTGTCGAGGTCTATGGGTGGCTCGGTTGAAGAATCCCATTGCCGTTTAGGGATGACCTCTTCTTTCGGCGCTTGGCGTGGCTTCACAATTTCGAGTTGCAACCATTTCTCCAAGATTGCGCTGAGCACTGTGGGATTCACAGGCTTGCTGATGTAATCATCCATGCCTTCGGCAATGCACTTTTCGCGATCGCCTTCCATCGCATGGGCTGTCATTGCGACGATCGGTACACGGCGCCCGGTGCGAATTTCAGCTTTTCGAATCTCCCGTGTCGCCTGAAATCCGTCCATAATCGGCATTTGGCAATCCATCAAGATCAAGTCGTATTGGTGTTTGCTTGAGGATTCAACGGCTTCTTCACCATTTGAGGCTACATCTGCGGTGAAACCGATTTGCTGAAGTTGCAACACAGCTACGCGTTGATTGACTTGATTGTCTTCCGCAATCAGGATGTGTCGTCCTGAACCCACTTTCTCGGGTACCGCACTAGGGGCAGTGTCATTGTTTTCCTGCTCCTTTTGCGATTTAGCTGATATTTTCAAAATGCAGTCTAAGAGCATCGCCTGGCGCATGGGGGCGGTCATATAGCCAGAGAAGTTGTGGAAACTTTTCGGTGCAGCTGACGGACCCGTTGAATTGAACAGAATTATTTTCGTATCGCCTGCATATTTTTCATCGGCAAATTGGTTGGCAAATTCGTCTGCTTTGATATCCGGCAGTGCACTTTCAACGACGATGATATCGTAAGGTTGCCCTTTGGCATGAGCTGATTTGAGAAGAGCGTGTGCGACACCACTGCTCTCTGCGGTATCGCATTTGATGCCCCAGCTTTTTGCATAGGCGGTCGCTACTTTTGTTGAACTGCCTGGACCGTCCACAAATAGGATGTGAATATCTGCCAATCCTTCGGGGATTTCAACCACAGCTTGTTCGTTTGTTTTCTCCAGAGGGAATGTGAACCAAATAGTAGTTCCTCTTCCTTCCTGGCTCTCAAGTCCGATTGAGCCGCCCATTAACTCAACCAACTTGTTGCAAATCGATAGTCCCAATCCGGTGCCACCATACTTGCGACTGACTGAGTTGTCCGCTTGAGTGAACGGGCTGAAAATCTGTTTTTGTACTTCCGGCGACATGCCGATACCAGAATCTTTGATGACGATCTTTACGAATTCCGTTCCGTCATTGGACTCGGACATGGCGTGGACAAAGATCTCGCCTTTCTCGGTGAACTTGATCGCATTGCTGACCAAGTTCAAAATGATTTGTCGAAGCCTGGTTGGATCGCCTCGCAGAGAGCGTTCCAGCTGCGGTTGAATAAATGTCATCAGCGACAAATTTTTCTGATGCGCCTTTTCAGCTAAAAGTTCTGCTGCGCCTTCGACGACTTGCACTAAGTCCAAATCGCACAGCTCAAGCTGCACCTTGCCCGCCTCAACTTTCGAAAAATCGAGAATGTCGTTGACGATGTCTAATAGCGCCGATGCCGAATCGCGAATCATATGCGCGTATTCTTGCTGCTCGCGGGACAAGTGCGTCCTAAGCATCAAATCGCTCACTCCAATCAACGCGTTCATTGGAGTGCGAATCTCGTGACTCATGTTCGCCAAAAATTGCGATTTGAACTTTGATGCTTCGACGGCTTGGTCACGGGCTTTGACGAGTCTCTGACTG
>JBBQFO010000115.1:0-14262 GCA_038322035.1 Candidatus Obscuribacterales bacterium | reverse complement strand
TGCGCCTGTTTTCGTCGCTTCTTCCTCGGTCTTTCCGCCCAGCCGCAGCGCGGTTTCGGCGAAACTGACGTCTTTGTTTGGGTCCGTTGTCATTTGATTGCCTTCCTTGAGCCGACCAAATCCATCATAGCCCATCCTGACGACGTTGGCAGCTCAGCAGAGGACCGGAAATTGGTACAGGGTTGGCAAATTTGGGGTGCTTGATTCCACTTCAAAAAAGACGAGAACCATATGTAGTGCAAGTGGACGTAGTGCAAGTGGCATTGTGTTTCAGTGGGTACGAAGATGTTGTAGTGTAGTAATCGACCACAAGACTCTGGTTGTTTGGGAGATGCGGATGACAACGACGGCAGCAGATTCGGAAACTAGCTCGAATAAAAAGCAGCTCTACGTAGAGCTTTTTCTTCTCAGTCTTGCCTCGCTTTTTGTGGAGCTGCTGATTATTCGTTGGATATCAGCCGATATCAGAGCCTTCACAATCTTCAAAACGTTTCCTCTGGTAACTTGTTTCGTTGGGCTCGGAGTGGGCATGGCTATGCCCACTGACAAATGGTTTCGCTACACCCCTCTTGCGATTCTTCAGACTGTATTGACTATCAAAGTCGCTGAGATTGTCGAGTTTCGTGGAGAGACTTTAGCGAGATATATTTTCCCATCCACAACCACTTATCAATGGAAAGATTTCGAAGGGGGCACCCCTGAGACATGGTTGTATGTGGCTACATTCATGCTCATTTTGTTGTTGTACTTGGCTGGACCATTTTCAATTTGTCTGTGTTTAGGCAATCGTCTCGGTCAGCTCTTTGGCAAAATGAAGCCCCTCACTGCTTACTCTATTAACGTTGCCGGTGCACTTGTCGGCGGTGCTCTTTTCGGTATTTGCTCGTTTCTTTCGTTCGCGCCGGGAACACTTTGGATTTTGCCGGCTGCCATTCTCGCGTATTATCTGCTGCAAGTTAAAGAAGCTACCAGCGCGATGAAGGCGGCATTGCTAGCCACTTTGGCAATCTCAATAGCAGCTACATATTGGGTTCCTAAAGACGCAAAAAGTGTTGACGCTGTCACCTTTTGGTCTCCTTACCAGAAAATTGATGTGGTGCCCTGCAAGCTTCAACTGAATGTCAACGGCGTCATTCAGCCCGTGCTCTACGCTGTTGAAGTCCGTTCCAACTGGCTTTCATATCAATGGGGAATGAACATTGGCAAGTTGAAGGAGCTTGGTCTCAACGATTCGCAACTGAAAGTTTTCGAGGCCGCCAATGACAGGTATTCTGTACCGTTTTTGGTGCGCAAGCCCAAGGAAACTTTGATCGTCGGAGCTGGCTCCGGCACTGATGTTTGCCAGGCTTTAGACTTTAATGCTGACCACGTAGATGCGGTTGACATTGACCCAGTTATTCTCTCGGTTGGCAAGACCATGAATCCCGGCCATCCCTATGAGTCACCAAAAGTGACTGCGATTTGTGACGACGCCCGTCATTACTTCGACACCTGCCACAAGAAATATGATCTAATCGTTTTCGG
The DNA here is from genome assembly GCA_038322035.1 of Candidatus Obscuribacterales bacterium. GTDB lineage: Bacteria > Cyanobacteriota > Vampirovibrionia > Obscuribacterales > Obscuribacteraceae > PALSA-1081. Next base: position 12,738 of record JBBQFO010000115.1, on the reverse strand, counting down.
GCTGCTTGATTCGCAGACCGTTGTTGGCATGGGTTCTTCGATTCGCGTTGATAATTTCGTCTACACAAAACAGAGTTTCGAAAAGGTACTGACTCTGCTCAAGCCAGATGGTCTGGTGGTGCTGACTTTCGGCGCACCGTACGACTTCCTGGGTGAGAGGCTCTTCTGCACAATCAAGGAAGCGACCGGATACGCTCCGATAGTCATACGCGGACGTGAATCAAACTATCAGGGTAAACACGGATTTACATACATTTTCGGTAAGGCTGTTCAAGACGGAACCTTGAAATTGCCACCACTTGCATCGAGTCTATACGTCGATCCTATGGCTAACGTCAAATGCGAACGACTTCTCACTGACGATTGGCCATACCTTTATCTAAATCCAAATGGAATTGATATTCCATATATTTTGGTAGTTGCGGAAGTTTTGCTACTCAGTCTTTATGCGGGTCGCAAGTTGCTGTTCACTTCCTTCGAACCGCGCTCGTGGCAACTGTTTTTCCAGGGTGCAGCTTTTATGCTTCTTGAGCTACAGGCAATTTCAAGACTTGCCCTAGTTTGGGGTGCGACATGGATGACCACATCGATTGTGATCAACGGTGTCTTGTTGATGATCTTGCTTGCCAATTTTATCGTCGCGCGCTACAGACCCCAGTTGGAGGCGAGGGAATCACAAGTTTGGATGCTACTGTTTGTGATGATTTTCGGTAGTTACTTCTTGCCAATGGATACCGTTTTGCATGCCTTCGGTGATCAAATTTGGGTGGGACAGCTCCTCGTCACATTAATCACGATTTTACCTATATTAGGAGCGGGATTGATATTCGCGATAGCATTCGCCGGCATCCAACTCTCTGCACGTGCTCTGGCTTTCAACCTGTTTGGAGCGGTTGTAGGAGCGATGCTCGAGTATTGCTCGAACCTGATTGGAATTAACGCCCTGGTACTAGTAGCGGTGGCACTTTATGGAGCAGCTTTCAGCTGTTTCAAAATGGTAAAAAAGAGCCTTTAGAAACATGGTGCGCGTCTAGGCAGTAAATTGAATCGGTGGGTCGGCGTTGTTATCAATGGTGACCGTGAAAGCAGCGCCGTCCAATAATGTGACCAGCTTGTCCCCAGCCATATCCTTTCTCCAACCTTGCAACAATGGTAGTGGCGACTTTGCAAGCGCACTTTCTCGATGAGCTCTCACTAAAGCTTGCAGATCATCACGTGTGCAAACAAGCTCGGTTGCGATATCAGAGTTGTAAGCAATCACTTTCAGGATCGCAAATAGATAATCGGCCAACAACACTTCTCTCTTCGGTGGAATCCGAGAACTTGGCCAGGACGGTAAGTCACCTTCAGGAATTTGCATTCCCTTTTCGACAGCTTTTAGCATCGCGGTGCCGAACGTCCTAATTTGATCGGGTCGGATGCCGCGAATTCTTTGAATATCCGCAATATTTTGCGGCGGGCGACGACTGATTTCGACAAGCGAATTATCTGCCAATATGGACTTTGTCGGTTTGTTGGTGCGAACTGCTTCTTTGTTTCTCCATTCCGCCAGTGCTTGTAAAACAGCCAGACCACGACGGTTCAGCCCGCTTGCACCTTTAATTCTCAAATAGTCGTTGCCGCGGTCGCGCTGATATTTCTCAGCCATCACGTAGCGCTTACACTCTTCCTCTGCCCAAGACAATCTGCCTTGATCTTTGAGGATGCCGCAAAGTTTGTCGTACATTGGCAAAAGATGACAGACGTCTTCCAGTGCATATTCAATTTGGGAAGTCGTAAGTGGGCGTCCTAGCCAATCCGTAAAGCTTTCGGTCTTAGCGATCGTGACACCGAGCAGTTGATTCAATAATTTGCCATAACCGATCGGATAGCCGAAGCCACCGAAGCCGGCACCAATTTGAGTGTCAAAAATATTCTGCGGAACCAGACCTGACAAGCCATAAACAAGGTCCAAATCCTGATTGGCGGCATGCAAGACGACGAGAATATTTGGATCGCAGATACGATCCCAGAGTATCTTCAAGTCTGGCAATGCCAATGGATCGACTATATGTGCAGAATGATCGGTGGCCACCTGAACAAGACAGAGCACCGGTTCAAAAGTTCTCTCCGGAATAAATTCCAAATCCATAGCACATCTACCGCTACTGTCGATTTCTTCGCAGAGCTTCTGCAATTCTGCATGGTCAGTGATGATGGACATTTTTTACTGCGCGCCCTGGGCCTGATCCCGTAAATACTTTCTAGACCAGGCTAGTGAACCAGGTCTGCCCATTACAACTGAGGTTGCATGCAAAATGGTATCCGCAGGAAACGCCAGTTCGTCGTACTCCAAAGTTCCGACATCCAAGCTATTTCCCAATGCGACTGCGGCTGGTCCTGCCGTGTCCCAAGTTTTCAATTTCCCGGAAAGATGGACAAATATGTCGGCGCTACCTTCCAACACTTTGGCGACTTTCAAACCGATACTTCCGCCCTTTACCAGCACAACTTTCGGATGCTCTTTCACCCATGGATGCGATGTGCGATCGCGATACCCCATGATCACACGAGCTGGCTCCTCTTGATCTAGCTCAGCCAGCGGCTCGAACCTGATCGCATCGTGTTTCAGCTGTTGCTTCCAGGCACCATATCCGGGGCCACCGTAATAAGTAGTCATGTTGGCAGGTGCAAATACCCAACCGAAAATTGGTTTCAAGTCGACAACTAGCCCAACCATCACTGACCACTGTCCATCATTTTTGATGTAGTTGTCGGTGCCGTCGATCGGGTCAATAAGCCAAACCCGTGAGGAATCTCCAGTCGATGAATGGACATCATCTTCTTCCGAAACTATTGTGTCTTTTGGAAAGCGATTCTTCAGTGCTCGAACAAGCAGTCTTGAAAGTTCAAAGTCGGCAGCGGTGACACGATCTTGCGGTCCTGTCTTCTCTTGAATTTCAACGCCTTCACGCATACCGGCTGCAAGAATTCCCGCTTCCTGCGTCAATCCGTTGACGAAAATGATGTCGTCATGCGTCAATCCATCAACTTCTGCCACTGCCACTGTTGTTACCAATTTCACTTGTATTCTGTCTAACGTTTCCGAGATGCTTTTGGGTTCGCATCTGTTTCTTCCGAATACATGCGTGCCTTAAATTCATCCGCCAGCTTATTGTCCAAAAGGTCTGCGACGTAAGCGACGTTCCAAACCAGTTCCTCGAGTTCTGCTTGCACCAGTCCCAACGTCGGTCGCTGACAGACAACAAGGACGATGTCTCCATGGGTTGCAAGCGCGCAACTCGTCAGGTTGGTATTGATGTCCAATAAACGATGAAAAAATGCTTCTTTGTTGTTCTCAGGAACGAATACCAGTGGACTGGTTATTCTGAGCACAGCTCCGTTGGGTCCGTCTTGAACGAAAATGTAGACCTTGGCGCTACCTTCGGTCAACCACCAACCGAAGCCGTCGGAACCGGTGAGCTGATGGTCATGGACATCCAAGCCACGATGTTGATAGTACGCTTCAACCATAGTGACTGCTTCATCCGCCAGCCCTTTGCTGACCTTTTGAGTGCCGAACAGTCCCATGACCAAATCCTTTTATATGAGTGACGCCCCGATTCGACCCAAAGTATACCTGTAACGCCCATTTTGATGGCTAGGGCTGTCTAATTTAGGAATTCGGTTTGCCGACCCTGCGTAACTGAAAATGCCGTGGACGCCTGGAATCGGAGCGAACTGACCCCTTTTCTTTTCCAGAACAGCAAATAATTAAGAGCGATTAAGGGTTATCTGTTCCGCTTTACGACCTGCCGACCTTGAAATACTGGCGCTTTCGCTTGTGTAATTCTTTTGCAACGGAAGATATAGAGACCCGGTTATATAGTCGGGATGACCATGATAAGATACCTGAACGCAGCTATTCCCGAGTAGCGCAGCGGTAGCGCAGTTGACTGTTAATCAATTGGTCGCTGGTTCGAATCCAGCCTCGGGAGAATATTTAAATGCGGTCCAAGTGGGCCGCATTTTTTTATGGACACCTATCGCCACCGTAGGCGCACCACAGGTAGTACTAACGTATCTGAGCAACGCTGCTTGGGACGAGGGTGAACCAGAATTCACTGCCTCGACCAGCACGGTTTCGTACTCCGATTTCGCCGCTATGTCCTTCGATGATCAATTTGCAGATTGCCAGACCCAGACCTGTACCACCCTCGCTTGTTTGTTTGCTGCCCGGGGCACTTTCGAATGGGGCGAAAACACTTTCATGAAAGCCCTCTGGAACTCCAGGTCCTTCGTCTTTGACTGCTACTTCTACGAGCTCGTGTTTGGATATGCACTCCACTGTCACCGTTGCACCTTCCGGAGAATAGCGGATCGCATTGGCCAGTAAATTGATCAACAGCTGCATGAGTTTTTCTCGATCACCCATGACTGAAATCGAGGTGTCCTGACTCTCCAATCGAATTTGTTTGGCCTCAGCTAATGATTTGACTTCTCTGAAGGCCTCGACTACAACTTCGTCCATCACAACTGGAGCAATTGTGAATTGCATCTTCCCGGCTTCCATTTTCTCGAAATCCAACAAGTCGTTGATCATGGCAATCAAACGATCGACAGTTTTTTCTGCTCCGTTTAAATCTTTCACTACCTCATCCGAGCACCATCCTAGAGCTCCACTCTGAACAAGTGCGATAGAGCTGGCAATAGACATGAGCGGAGTTCGAAGGTCATGGCTGATCATGCCGATGAAATCTTGTTTTAGTCGTTCAATGTTTTTGCGTTCAGTGACATCGCCGATAACGCAGAAAAGACTGTTGTCTTGTTGTGACCAGAATGTTGACCATGAAGTCTCGACGATGCGCTCCTCAACTGATTTTAGTCGCACTTCGAAGTGATTGCCGAGAATGCTGTTGAATGACTTGTTGATTTGTTCATCTGCAATAGCGCAATCTTCCGTGATCACAAGGTCGATGATAGAAGTGTTCAAAAGTTGAGTCGGTTCGACGCCCAATAGTCGTCGAGAAAAGCGATTGGCGCTCTGGAAGTAGCCGTCTCGGTCGATCGAACAGACTAGGTCAGCCGCATTGTCTATCAGCGCACGTCCTTTTAGCAGAACATCTTCGATGGCAATATCCATGGCATGAATAACTTGATCCACTCTCGCTACCTCATCGCTGCCTTGCATAACTTCTAGCAATGGTTCTCTTCGAGAGAACCGGCCGGTGTTCTCGGTCATATGAGCAACTAATTTTCGCAATCTCAGCGCGCAGACGAGAGCGACAAGTGCACTAATGGCGATACCAAGGATAGCGATACACAGCAGAATAATTTTCATCGTGCTTCTTTGTTGCACTTTTACTTGCGCTGCCACTTTTATCTTTTGGCTCTCCGTATCAATTACCTTCGATAAAATGCCAATCAAGCGCATGGATATTTCGGTCGTACGGGCTTGTCCCCAGGGATGCATGTGGTAAGTCAAATCTGAAACATCCTTTGCTTGCTTGAGAAGTAATCTAGAGTTTTCCGCCTGCAAAGGATCATTTGAAATCAAAGTTTGCAACTGACGAACCTGCATATCAAAATCTTCTTTTGCATCGGCAACCGAGGGACCAAGAATTTGTTGATCCTTTCCTGTATGAGACATGATCAAGGCTCCCATTCCGTCGAAAATGCGAGCCACGATCAGATTACATTCTTTAACGACGCTTTCTGACTGTATGCTGCGTTCTGCATCTTCCTGGGCTTGCATAATCAAAAACAAAAGCGTAGCAACCAGCAGAAACTGAAAAGCCACCGGACAGAAGATTACGATTAAAGCCTGTGTCGTCAGTTTCATCTGTCTTCTTCAAGCTCCATGGAGCTGTAGTTGTCTCTGAATGTGGGAATGCGAACGAAGAATCGAGTACCCTTACCAACTTCGCTTTCAACGCCAATTGTGCCGTTGTGACCTTCCGTCAAAACCTTAGCAATCGCCAGTCCTAGTCCCGTGCTTTTCATTGGTGCTGTCGAGGTAACAGACTTTGATTGGTGGAACTTTTCAAAAATCAACTCACGATCGACTGCAGGAATTCCCGGTCCCTGGTCCGCGACACTCAGTTCAACGAAATCGTCGCCATCTCTAATAGCAACTGTGACCGTGCCACCACGAGGTGAAAATTTAACGGCATTGGAGAGGAAGTTGATCAAGATTTGCACCAAACGCCGCTGATCGCCCAGCATCAGCGCATCTTGCCAGGGTGCCTGGATTTTGACGTTCATCTTCGCGGCCAATGTGCTCAGCGAATCTACAGCTGTTGAGCAGACATCGAGAGCGCTGACACTTTTAAACTCGAGCACCATCTTTCCAGCATCAAGTTTCTCCATGTCCAGCAAATCGCGCACTAGCTCCATCAGGCGTTCAACGCTTTGACTGGCCTTGACCAATTCTTTCTGAGCTTGTGCACTTAGCTCTCCGCGAGCACCCTCTGTGATTAAGGAAAAAGTACTGGATACCGAAGTCAGCGGTGTTCGCAGATCATGCCCTGCCACTGAGATTAACTGTTGTTTCTGTCGTGCAAGCGCTCGCCTCTCAGTCACGTCATGAGCTACGCTGTAAAATATTCTGTCATGCTGCGACCAGCTCATTTTCCAAAGAATGTCTCGAACGTCCCCTTGTCCAGGATTTAGTTGACACTCAAATTCAAATTCTTTCTCCGTCGACATACCTTCGAGGAGAAGCGTAGTCAGCCTAGTTCTTTCTTGCTCGGGAACTAGAGTGAGAATTGAACGACCAATCAATTCACCTGCAGTGTGCTTCCACGCTCTGTAAACGGATTCTCCGATGTCTACAATGCGCAATCGTCGATCCAATGAACAGAGGACATCGACAGATTGTTCGAGGATAGCGAATTCCTTTTTCTTTGCATCCATTATTAGATTGGCGGCTTTGTGCAGAGCTGCATCCAGCTGCCCGATCTCGTCTTGATCCGTTAATAATGGTTGTAGCTCTTTACCGAGAGCGACACTTTGAGCGTTGTTTTCAATAATTTGAAGGCGCTTAGCAATATTTCGAAAGAACAGAAGAGCGGCGCCACAAGAAACAATCAGACTTACAAACAAGCCGGTAAGCGTCGCAAACGTTACGTATGACCGCTTATTACTTAATTCACCTGGCGCTCTTAAATGCATCTGAGCCTCGCCACGAGCGATGCGGTCCGACACGGGCTTTGCTTCCAGCATTATTCCTATCATCTCTGGCTCCAACGCCTTGGCGAGATCGGTTCGCTCTCCCGGTGGACGCTTGAATATGACTTTGATTTTGTTGATCAATTTAGCAGCGTTATCGAACATCTCAGGAACCTCTTCGAAGGCTTCCCTAATTTCTGGTCGTACACCAAAGGTTTCAGTGACCGAGCTTTGATAGAAGCGCAATTTTTCGGTCAGAAAATCAAATTCTCTTGAGAAGTTATTGTGGGCACGAGCATCGATAGTGACCAGCGAAAGTGACCCTTGCACCAGGGCTTCTTCCGCTTCGTGATAGCGTAGAAGAGCCGCTTTGGACGCCTCAAACTGATCAGATAGTTGTTCTGTTTGCAGGAGCAAAGCTGCCAATGTGGCAATGAACACAATCTCAAAGAGAACGGGCAGAGATACGATCAACAGGATTTTCTGCCAAATTTTCAAATTCATGGACTAAATCATACTTGTGAAGAGGCGCTTGCACGCTACCTCATCTTATGTTTAATATGCCAGAAAGCTCAAAAGTAAAGAACTGCGAGACGGAACGGATTATCAAGTGGCTTGCTCAGCAAGACCTGCCAGAAGAGATGGTTGGTAAAACCAACCAGAGCTGTGAATGCGAGTCAGGAATTCTGGAATTTATCTCAGCGCCACCACCTGTAATGCTGGTTCAGGCGATTGCAATTCCGCCTGTGCCGTGGATCTTGCTTGCGCAGGCGTTCGTCAGTCATTTTGTTACCTCGATGCTACTAGAGCATCGACTGCAGTTAAATACAAAAGTTGCCAGATCCGAAGCTTTTGAAATAAATCAACTTGCTGGAAAAATCTCAATTGGATTTTCGAAGGTGTGGACTTCGCAGTCTTCTTTTGTTCCGTCTTCGCAGACCAAGCAAGCGAAGTCGACAGGCTCATCTATTGCCGTCATCGGATAATGCCACACGCCGGGTTTGTAGCTTATGCCCTGACCATTACCGGCTTCGAAACACATAAGCGTTTTCAGGTCCGGCTCAGCATCGCCCAAACAAACTATGACAAGAAATTTTGCGTTGCTCGTCATCGGCATAAAAACTTGAGTTGAATGTTGGTGCTTTTCCAAAAGTTTCATCTGCAATGGCGTCTCGATGAGCGGACTGCAGCTGAAAACACACAAGTTTAGTTTTGCCGAATCGGTCCGAAGATTTGCAATCTCAGCGAGATAATCGAATCTTTTAGCCGTTCGCATGTTGGCGTATCTAAACGGAAGCGCTTCGTCGGCTGCGATCAACGAGCCGTATGGCGCGTAAGCTTGGCGACTGATCGGAACCGCTTTTATCGTCGAAGTACTCACCATGTCAAGTTGTCTTCCTGCACACACGACCCTCCTTCTGGCTCCAACTGCGCTGTTGCCAGCGTCGGTAATATTTGTAAGCCGAATTGCGTGTAATATAACCTGGCACTGGGATGATTGTACAGTTTGCCCTCCAGGCAAGCGAATCGCGCCCCCAGCAAATTGCAGGAATGACGTGCTTGGCATTGAGGCGAAAGCACGATCAGCACTGAATCGAGGAGATGACGATGACGCAAGTAGCGCAGCAAGTTGAAGTTCTAGGCAAACTAACACCGGAATTTGAGCAGATTCTCACCCCTGAAGCGCTTAACTTTGTGGCTGATTTGCATACTCAATTCAATGCGACACGGGAAAAATTGCTCAGTAACAGAGCCGCCAGACAGATAGACATCGATGCCGGAAAGTATCCAGACTTCTTGAGCGACACAGCTTCGATGCGCGATGGGAAGTGGCAAGTCGCAGAAGCCCCCGCCGATCTCGCTGACAGGAGAGTCGAAATCACCGGCCCTGTTGAAAGAAAGATGATGATCAATGCCTTTAACTCGGGTGCCAATGCATTTATGGCCGACCTGGAAGATTCACTTTCTCCGACCTGGGAAAACGTGATCGACGGACAGATAAATTTGAAAGAAGCTGTTCGCAAAACGTTGTCCTACGACAGCCCTGAAGGCAAGTCATACAGATTGAAAGACAAGACCGCCACACTGATTGTTCGTCCAAGAGGATGGCATCTCGTCGAAAGTCATGTCACTGTCAGTGGTGCACCGATTTCGGCCAGTTTGTTCGATTTCGGTCTTTTCTTTTACCACAACGCTCAAGAACTTGTGAAGCGCAACAGCGGTCCATACTTCTATCTGCCAAAGATGGAGAGCCATCTGGAGGCTAGACTCTGGAACGATGTCTTCAACTACGCCCAGGACAAATTAAAGGTAGCCAGAGGCACCGTAAGAGCAACCGTCCTGATCGAAACGATCATGGCTGCGTTCGAGATGGAAGAAATTCTGTTTGAACTGAAAGAACATGCTTCTGGCCTAAATGCCGGACGTTGGGATTACATCTTCAGCACGATCAAAAAGTTCTCGAGTCACAAAGAATTTCTGCTGCCCGATCGCGCCCAAATCACAATGCGGGTTCCGTTCATGCGTGCATATTGCCGATTGCTTGTGAAGACCTGTCACAAACGTGGTGCACATGCGATGGGTGGAATGGCGGCTTTCATTCCAAGTAGAAAAGATGCTGCTATCAACGAAGTAGCAATGTCCAAAGTAAAAGAAGACAAAGAGCTGGAAGTAACAACAGGTTTTGACGGAACATGGGTTGCGCACCCTGATCTCGTGCCTGTAGCCAAAGATGTTTTCGATAAAACTCTCGGTACAAATCCAAATCAGAAATCCAAACAGCTGGATGATGTGGTGGCGGGATCAGAAATTCTGGCGGTCAAGATTGACGGTGGACAAATCACTGAAAAGGGTCTGACCAACAATGTGGACGTTGCTCTGCAATACATAGAATCCTGGCTCAGAGGCACTGGTGCAGCTGCCATCCACAATTTGATGGAAGACGCTGCTACCGCCGAAATCTCAAGGGCACAACTTTGGCAGTGGATAATATGTGGTGCCAAGTTGGATGATGGTCGACCGATAACTAAAGAGTTGTACCGCCAAACACGCGATGCTCAACTCAAGTTGCTGAGCACCGCTCCGAACAATCGCTACAAGGAAGCCGCAGAGATCCTGAATCGCCTGGTAGAAAGCGAAACGTTCGCTGAATTTCTGACTACAGACGCGTACAACTACTTGAAGTAGATTCTGGGTTCACCGCTCGCTTCAGAACGGCCCACCCCTACCAGGTGTGGGCTGCGGCGCTCCGGGTTGTATTACAGGATTTCCATTCTTGTATGTCGTCGATGTTCGGTCTTTGTTAAATACAACCACGGTGCCATCAGCAAATACTTTTATGTCTTCGACGTTGGTCTTAGCACCTTTTTGGTCGGTCCAACCATTTGCGGCTCGCTTATAAGATGATCCATCAGGCAACTTCACTTCGGATTCCTTGTCACCATCCCATTTGATAGCGATGTTTCTCCCGTTCGAAGCACTGATCTCTTTAATTTTTCCGTATCTATCGCTCGAAACAGTGGTCGTCGTTGAATTGGGTTCGATGTAAACCTTGTCCATGGTGCCATCGGGGTGATAAGTTTCACGATCATGTGCGTGGCGAATAGTAACGTTGCCTGTGCTGTCGACAGAAAAATCAGCGTCTGATGTGTATGGATTGCCGTCAGGTCCAACAACCGAAGACACCCATTTGCCATCCTTCTTGGTCCAGGTTTCCTTTTTTTGATTCTCGACTGACACTAGACCCTGGTCATCGTATGTGAATTTCATCGAGTCACGTTTGTTGTGGTCCTTTAAATCATATCCAAATCGAACTTCAGTAACTCTAGGGTCGTCTTTGCCCTGGGCATTTTTATGGTTGTCGTACTTGACCATTGAGCCGTCGATGTTGTGCTCTTCGCGTGTGCCATCATCGTTCTTAATCGTTATCTTCCCCGAGCCTTGATCAATGGAGAGTTTGCCGTTCGTTTGTATAGTTTGCTCGATGCCGTTAACTACTGCGGTGTAGGTCGCCTTACCGGTTTCAGGATTGATGCTGTAAGTGGTGCCGTTCGCATCCGTGACGCTGACTAGCTTAGGAGTGCCGTCAGGATTATTGCCGTCGTAGTCGAATCGCTGAATTTTACCGTCGGGAGTGACGATTGCTTGAATAGCACCGTCGTCTGACCGACCAATTCCTGTTTTCGGATCGATTGTGTAAGTTTCGCCTGGTTTGCCTACGATTCCAGTATCGGTTACACGCAGACCAGTTCCAACATCGTGACCTCCGTTATCGACCAGTGTGAGACCTGGTAAAACACCCTTTAGTTTCTCCCTGGCAATCTCAAAATCCTTATCATAACTAGGTCCTTTTTTACCGTTGTCCTTCGAAAAATCGTCGATCAGTTGCGCGTATATGTCTCTCGTCAATTTGTCGGTTTGCTTATTAGTTTGGTCGTCAGTTAACTTCTGTGTAAAGTCTTCAGTAGGCATCACGAACCTCCAGGTAAGTAAATTGGCTATGCGGCGATAGGTGTCATCCCATAACTTCGCTCACCAAAAGCGGTGACTGTCATTTGCGTGTCGTTTAAGTAGTGGAAGACAATTGTTCCGTTGAAGTCGACCAAAATGTCGAACGCTTTTTGTCCGTCATGTTGCCCCATCGAGTTGTAATGCAACCAGAGTTCGTTTACTTTTAGCCAGTAACCATCATCCTCATCTAAAAGCGTGAGTTCCGAGGTCTTATTAAAGCGAAAATATCTTTTGACACCATCCGGATATTCAATTCGGTCGACTGAGTTCAATGGTTCAGCATTGTGATGGATGGAAAATTGTTTGCCGTTTTCGAAGGCTACAGCGATAACAAATGAACCATTTGGATGCAGTCTCGTAATTGCGGCGCAGCCCCGCTCAATGACCGTGACGACGCCGATGTTATCAACGGTGACATCGATATCGAACAGTTGGAGACCATCGGTCCACTCGTTTCCAACACGGCTCAATCGATAACCTTGCATGCAGATCTCGAGCAAAACACCTTTTAGGCTGTACGAGAACGTTTTATCTCCTCTTCTGTGCTTGGAACTGATTGAGGTAATTCGTCCCGCCGAATCGAAGCGCAAAATCGTTCCGTCGGGCGACGTCATAGCAGTAGAGGAATCCGAGTAGCGACAATGCCAGCTTCCGCCTTCTTGGTAATTCAAATTGGGGGCTGAAATAGATGATGAATTGGGTGCAAAGGTCTTCTGCATAAACTACTCCGTTACTAGGATCAGGTGCTACTGAGAGAATCGGTTCTGCTTCGTGTTGCCAAGATTGTCTACAGAACTGGGGTCGATTTATGGTCAGAAGATGGTCAAATTTGGGTCAGCGATTCACCTGCCAAAAGTCGGCGGGGCACAGCGGCACATGAAATTACGATAACGCGTGGCAATCTGATAGCGCGCTCTTGATATATGCGACAATATGAATTCTCGATATACCGCACCGACGCGGGTTAAAGCGTCTGTCTCGCTCACACGAAGGTCAAAAAATGGCTTCAACATTTGGCATTTCCAGCAATCGCATTGTCACTGCTGACGGTATCAAAAAAGGCTGCTTGATCGTCAAAGA
>JBBQFO010000114.1:0-14475 GCA_038322035.1 Candidatus Obscuribacterales bacterium | reverse complement strand
ACTTTGACACGATAGCTTTTGTTGATTTCAGTAGCCAGAAACTGCAATAGGCCTGGCAGACTAACGTCTCTGAAATTGCCTTCTAACATACGTCTTTAACCGTAAACATCACTGCCGGATTTTCTAGTCGACTGTGGGATACTTCGATGGCGAGTGTAGTAATTGCGCGTCACTGCATTCATCATAGACGCGCCACCCACCCCAACGCCTTACTCTACATAAGATTTCGCGAATTTTACAAAACTTAATCTACATCTTGACTGACAGAGAAGTTGGTGAACTGGGTAAATACGGAGTAGGTTACATCCAAGATTTTACTATCGGGGTTGAGGACGTTGGCTTCAAAGGTACGCGAAGAATTAGCAGACGAATGGTCAGAAACAAGCCCTTTCGAAGAGGAAGCGGATAAATCTGAAGACGCCGAAGAACCAGAAGTTGAGGTGGCATCACCCAGCGAAGGTTTTACGGAAGACTCTGTTCGTCTCTATTTGCGCGAGATCGGTCGCGTAAAAATGATCAAACCAGATGAAGAAATTGAGCTGGCAAGACGGATCGCCAAGGGTGACCTTGACGCTAAGAAGAAGCTGATTCAAGCGAATCTACGTTTAGTAATTTCAATCGCAAAAAAATATGTCAATCGCGGACTGCCCTTCCAAGACTTGATACAAGAAGGAAACCTGGGACTGATTCGAGCCGCAGAAAAGTTCGATCATACTAAGGGTTTCAAGTTCAGCACCTACGCAACGTGGTGGATCAGACAAGCGATTAGCCGAGGACTGGCTGATAAATCTCGCACGATCAGAGTGCCTGTACACATGGTCGAGTCGATCAACAAACTGAAAAAGACAAGCGCACGCCTGGCTCAAGAGCTAGGTCGCAAGCCGAACGAGCTTGAACTTTCCGGTGCGATGGAATTGCCTGTCAACAAAATTCAAGAAATTATTCAAGCTGATCGTGAACCGGTCTCGATGGAAATGCCTCTAAATAGAGACGAAGAGACATATCTCGGAGACCTGATTGAAGACAGCGAATCAGCGCGACCAGATTCAACTACCGAAGAAGAATTGATGCGCGAAGACCTGAACCGCATGTTGAGCCAACTTACGCCACGCGAAAGAGACATTATGCATCTGCGTTATGGACTCGAAGACGGACGCCAGAGAACTCTGGAAGAAGTTGGACGCTTGTTCAACATCACCCGTGAGCGCGTCAGACAGATTGAACACAAGGCTTTCCGAAAACTCCGTCAGCCCGCCTGGTCATCCAAGTTGGTTGGCTACTTGGAAGACTAATCCCGACTAAGCTCAATACAATCGCGCTGACACTAAATATAGTGCGATTATACTTAGGCTTGGCAAGGCGGCAGTTATTTCTAAGGCTCGCCCATGCTGCCTGTGAAGTATCTAAGAACATTAGACACATGGTCTTATAACCTCGTCTTAAGCTTGTTAAGGTTATGATTGGTTTGGCGATGCGCAACAGGCGCTTAGCTTCCTGTCGAGACAGACCAGGGAATCCAGATGACTGAGGTGCAGACACTAGCCCCGGACCAGTTGACTAAGCTAGTCGATAAAGGCGAGCGTCAACAGCTGCGGATGCTGCTCAACGAGCAACACCCGGCAGATCTGGCTGAGTGGCTGTCTGAAATGGATGCGATGCATCGCTTGTCTTGCTTCCGTTTGTTGGATTTGGATAACGCATCAGCTGTTCTTTCTGAGTTCGAAGTTGAAGATCAGCGCGAACTTCTGCATGGTCTTGGTGAGATTGGCGTCGTCCCGATCATCAGCAAAATGTCTCCCGATGACGCCGTTGACTTGCTGGCAGAATTGCCCAGAGAACGCGCCAACGCCATCATTAAGCAGATGACCGACATGGAGGCCGCAGAAGACATCCAGGAGTTGATGTCCTTCAAAGATGACTCCGCCGGCGGCATCATGTCAACCGATTACCTTGCTCTCGACGCAAAGATGACGGTCGAGCAAGCACTCGCTTATTTGCGTGAAAAGTACGAACTACTCGAGGAAGAAATTTACGACGTATATGTCGTCGACGAGCGCGAAGTGCTGGTCGGTCACGTCTCCTTGAAAGAGTTGTTCACAGCTGATCCTGAAGCTCTCGTCGAGAGCGTCATGGACGATAAGTTCTTCAAAGTAAGCACCTCGACTGACCAGGAAGATGCTGCCGAAAAATTGAGTCGCTATGACCTTATGACCTTGCCGGTTGTCGACGCTCAGGGTCGACTACGAGGCATCATCACGTCTGATGACGTGATCGACGTTTTGCAAGAAGAAGCGACGGAAGATATTTATCAGTCTTCCGGTATCAATCCGTCCGGTTCAGAACAAGGCGAAGTGCTCACTTACAACGTTAGTCGCGCCTTTCAAGCTCGGCTTCCCTGGCTGCTTGTAACCCTCTTAATCGAATCCGGATCGGCGACTGTGATTACACATTTCGACGACGTGATTCGTCAGACGATCGCCGCGGCATCATTTATGCCACTACTCTCAGGAGTGACGGGATCCGTTGCCACACAGAGTACTTGTATCATTTTGCGAGGCTCAGGCTTATCTCAAATCAATTGGAAAGTCTTCCGCACAACCCTTTTGCACGAAGGCAAAGTCGGCATGATGCTTGGTTTAACATGCGGACTGCTGACCGGCATCGTCGGCTCGCTATTCAATCAAGACCAACATAATTTGGGGCTCGTTGTCGGAATTTCTCTATTCGTGACGATGACTGTCGGTGTTGTGATCGGCACCGCCATGCCATTCTTATTCGAAAAATTGGGAGTTGAACCGGCACACGCAAGCGGTCCGTTCATCACCAGTATTCTCGATGTTTGCACAATGACCATTTATCTTTCAATCGTCCACAATTGCCTGAACGCACTGCTCTAAGGAAAAACAGAAATGGAGAAAACAAAAGTAGATCCCAACGCTCAGCTGATCGAAAAAAGAAACCAGAGCTTGGCCGTAGATCCAGCTGTGAAGAAAAAGCGGCAAGAACGTGGGTTCATGATGGCTCGCGAAAGAATCGAAGCCCTCGTCGATCCGGGCACATTCATGGAACTCGATCGATACGCTCTGCACAATTGCACCAACTTCGGCATGGAAAAGAAGAAAGTTGTAGGAGATGGTGTAGTCACTGGACAAGCGATGATCGACGGTCGTCCGGTCTATTTGTTCGCTCATGATGGCACCTTCCTCGGTGGCGCACTCGGTGAAGTCTTCGCCAAAAAAGTTTGCAAAGTCATGGACCTGGCCAAGCAAGCAGGCTGCCCTGTAATCGGTTTGAACGAAAGTGGAGGCGCTCGCATTCAGGAAGGAGTTGCTTCACTAGCGGGCTACGCGGATATTTTTTATCGCAACGTCAACTGCTCCGGTGTGATTCCGCAGATCTCAGTGATCTACGGACCCTGCGCTGGCGGCGCCGTTTACAGCCCTGCAGTCACCGATTTCACGATCATGGTGGCAGATCAGAGCTACATGTTTATTACCGGTCCAGAAATTGTTCGCACCGTCACTGGTGAAGAAGTAAGTTTCGAAGATCTCGGTGGTGCTCGCGTCCATAACCAGAAAAGCGGTGTGGCACAGCTATTAGCACAGGACGAAGAGGATTCATTCTGGCTGACAAGAAAGTTGCTTTCGTATCTACCAAGCAACAATTTAGAACCAGCTCCTGCATCTAAAGATCAAGCATTTGAACCGAAAAATGCCGCCGAGCTTGATTCGCTCATACCGTCAGATCCATTCAAGCCTTATGACATGCACAAGGTAATTCAACGCATCTTCGACAATGGTGACTTTTTCGAAATTGCTCCTATGTTTGCCACTAATCTAATCACTGGATTTTGTCGACTGAACGGACTTTCGGTTGGAGTCGTGGCCAATCAGCCACAGTCTCTGGCCGGTACGCTGGATATTGATGCTTCCGTCAAAGGCGCTCGTTTTGTGCGTTTTTGCGACGCCTTCAACATTCCGGTGATCACTTTTGTTGATGTTCCTGGTTATTTGCCCGGCACCAAACAAGAGCACAACGGCATCATCAGACATGGTGCCAAATTGCTCTACGCTTACTGCGAAGCCACTGTACCGAAGCTGACCGTGATCACTCGCAAGGCTTATGGTGGCGCTTTTGATGTTATGGGTTCAAAAAATGTCGGCGGCGATTTCAACTTCGCCTGGCCGACAGCCGAAATTGCGGTCATGGGAGCACAGGGCGCCGTTAACCTTCTATATAGAAAGGAATTGGAAGGCGATCAGACTGATAAAGCGAAAAAGCTGGTCGAAGAGTACAAAGAGCAATTCGCCAATCCATACGTCTCAGCCGAGCTGGGATACGTTGACGATGTAATTTTGCCAACTGAAACGCGAAAAGTGCTGATCGCTGCTTTGCAAGTTCAACAGAACAAGCGCGTTGAGCGACCAAACAGAAAGCACGGCAACATCCCGCTCTAAGCCTTAGCTCGACCCTTAACCACCAGGTCCGGATGCACTAATCGCACTGAATCAGTGCTTGCGTCGCCATTTTCTTGAAGCTGGTCCAAATCGACTTCCAATAAATCGATCGGTATCAACAGCGGTTCTGGCAAAATCGACTCAAACCGACCAACAGGATCTGAGGCTCCGGTTAGGTCTTCGACAATCTTTAAAACATTCTCAGGAAACGGTTTTGGATAAATCAAAAACACCCCTGACAATGTGCCGCTTTTGCTGCGCAACTTTTCAGCCCGTTGTTGCAAGGATTTAAATGAGTCCTTCAGTTTCCGCTCGACCTCGCCATCAGCACCCTGCGCCGCTGCCGGCTCTGCCACACAAGCTAACAGCAACGGTCGCCCCTTGCTGTCCTGAAAATGTAAGTCGAAATAAGGCAGATTAGTCTTCGAAAATAACCCTTGTTGCAGACGATGCACAGCCACATCGTTGACTCGTGCAATCGACTCCCAGAGCAGCTTTTGTCGGTTGTACAAGCCGGTGCGGTGCGCCAGGGCGAAGAATTCGGTGAAAACGTAGCGAACGACAGTCGCCAGCATGGGCGGGCAGTCGCCATCGCAATCCACTTTGATGTTTGACGTTGCCGCCTGTATGTCAATCGGGGTGCTAACTCTGGGCTGCACTACTACCGAGTTCAAGGTGTGACTGGACGGATTTTCGTTGGTGATCGAGAGCTTGTAAGTGGCTGAATTGGGCATAGTTATTATTATTGATGATGCCTTTAGCGATCGGAAGATCGTGGTACATCTATGTTACGGTCAAATGTGCTTGTCCGGTAAAAATATGGAGGCAAAAAAGACATTCAAAACCCAGTTGGCTCAGCTGATTAGCCCTAAATCATGTAAACTGAAAGATAGGCGTCTTGGCGGTTTGTGGCTTGTTCGAAGGCTCGCGCGGTTTCAAGCCGCCGGCTCACACTGAAAGGCAAGTTGCGGTACAGGGAAATAGATCTGCTTTTTTTTCGGTTGTGCTGCGCACAACCTATGACCAGTGGGTAGAACCAAGATAGGGCGTTTTTTCTGCATTTCGATTCACATCGAAAGGACTTATTCGTAACCAATGGCTATCCTCCCCACCCGAAATAATTACCAACAGTCCGCTTCGACTGTTCTTGTCGACCTAAAAAAGGGTGATACCTCCAAGCGCAACGACTTCGTCTGGATGTACCAAGACCGGTTTTACGCGATCGCGTACATGGCAACCGGCGACCCGAATCATGCCAGTGAGCTCACCATCATGGCGTTCCAAAACGCGTTTGGCGCTCTGAAGCAACTCAATCCAAAACAAGTTTCGATGGCGATATGGGATTGGCTATCACAGTTCATTGTTGATGCCTGTGCTGAATACCACTCGCAATACAGCACGCCGAACAACACCAACCCTCGTACAGACCCCAGCGCCGACGGGTCTGCTCAGATGGACTGGGAAACAACAATCATTCTCGGTGTGCAACGCGTAAAACGCTGTCTTAATGCACTTCCTGAAGAACAACAAAAAGTTTTTCTATTGCGCCACAACTTCCAACTAAACTATGACCAGATCGGCGCAGTTTTGAATCAAACCCCTGAAAACGTGATGGCTTGGTTATTCCGGGCACGTGTTCAGATCGTTAAGTGCTTAGGTCGAGGCTAACCCAATAGAGTCCGGTAAAACAAGAATGAATTGCAGTCGTTTTCGATTCCTCATCCAACAAAGATTTGACATGGACATTGCGCCTCAAGATGAGCGCATGGTCGGTGCTCATTTGGAATCGTGCGAATCATGCGCAAAGTTTCATCATCAGTTGCAGCAAGTGATCATGGCAGCAGAGGAAGTGCCACTGCCAGACGAGATGTCACCGAGTCCTCCCGAAGCCCTGGCCCGCAACATCATGGAAGGTCTGCCTCAGCCCAAGACGTCTCCCTTTGATTTCATCCTCAAACTGTTCGCAAAAAAAGAAAAGGAATTGCCAACCTCGATCGATCGAGGCGACAGAGGCGGCGACAGGGGTGGCAGTGGCAGCCCGACTAAGTTCCCACACGTCAACCGTGGTGCGCAAGCTGGCGGAGATGGGTCTGGAATGGGCATGGACGCGCCACGCAAAGAAATGGCGATGCCGACTGGAAAACAGAAAGACGACGATCACAGTGGCACTTCCAACCGTCTCAGAGCCCTGGCTAAAGGTCCAGCAGAAGGACGTGAAGCGCAGTCAACTACACGCTCGCTTGGTGAGAAGTTAGGGTTTGCTGCCCCTCCCGGAGGCAGTCTCACCGACGATCAACCGCTCACATTGGCTGAATCTATCCGCCGCAAGATTTCGGAGAAACCACCGGAAGCCGAAGAAGAAGAAATGTCGATGGCACCACCTGTGCCACCACAACCAGCTGCTGTCGATGATAGCTGGGGCAGCCCAGTCAGCACGCCCAGCCGCCAGCCGGCCAACATGGCTTCGCCGCCGGACGTCACCGGCAACAGGCCGCAACCGGCCCAAATTAGCAGCACTGGGCAACCAGATGGTCAGACTGTCTTAGGGTCGTGGGGCAAACCATCACCGATTGAAAGTTCGAACAGTTGGGGTGGGCAACAGAGCGCTGCAGCTCAATCGATGTCGCAGGATGACTGGAACTTCGAAGCCAATGCCAATGCAGGCTCGCCCCAGCAGGTGGCACCACAAGCGCGTGGTGGCAGCATCGATCCTTTCGCAGCACCAGGTCAAGCTGCTTCTAATCCTAATGTGCAAGCACCGGGCGCAGATTCTTGGGGCGGATGGAATGATGCGTCAGCACCGAAAGGTGCAACCGGTGGTGAAGGTGACGCAGATTGGGGTCCACCTCCCGCGGGAGGCGCCTGGGACGAACCAGCGTCTACAGCCCCTCCATCGAACAGCTGGGGCGGTACTCCTACTTCCAAACCCGCAACACCTTCGCAACCACAATCTCAAGCGCAATTCGTCGCCCCGAGTTTGATGGAAACAGGCATGATCAAGCTCGGCGATCTAGGCATGCCATCTGCGCAACAGAAGCAGCAGCAGCCTGCTAATCCAGGTATCGCTCCACAGCTTGGTGGCGCTCCATCATTCCCGCAGCAGGGACAAGCACCAGGCATCTCACTTGACACCAGCTCACCCTGGGGCGCATCGCCGCCAAGCCCAGCCGCCCCTCCAGCTGGAGCCGCGGATCCATGGGGTAGTTCTAGCACCGATAGTTGGGGACCGGCGACTTCGCAAGATGCCTGGGGAACGAATTCTTCACCTGAAAATCAGATTGCGGCAGGGGCTGGCAATCAATGGGGTCAGCCAGCTGGGCAGACTGCCCACCCACCCGAACCGTTGGGCGGCGGCGCGGCAGCTCTCCCGACAGGAGACTGGGGTGAACCAGCAGGAGCGCCGACTGACAGTTGGAGCGGCGGAGCACCTGGTGGCCAAGGAAACTGGAACCAACCGTCTGTGCCTGGCGGCAGCTGGGACCAGCCTGGTTCCGAAGACAATGCTCAGCCTGCGTGGGGTGAAGGCAATGACTGGGCGCCAAGCGCCGCACCGCAGCCGGTACCACAGGCGATGCCTGAGCAACCGCAGCAAGCCTCAAGTTCACAAGCCGCAGCGCTAGGGAAAGGTAGACAGCAGGCCTGGTCGCTCGAAGCCGAGCAAGTCGAAACCGGCACCTGGAGAGCTTTCGCACCAAGTGGTGAAACTTTGAGCAGCGCCACACCTGCACAAGCAAGAACGCCAGAAACTTCTCAACCTGGACCGAATCAACAATCATTTGCACCTCAGCAAGATGAGCAGAGTCGCTGGGATATCCCAATTCAAGAGCGCATGAAGCAGAGTGGCACAAGTCTTCCGCCTCTGCCGCAAACACCTACCGCACCGCCATCGCCTTTCGCTCAGCCAGCTTTCAACCAAGCACAAGCTGCTGCTGCGGCTGCACCAATGATGCCACCACAGCCGATCAAGCCGCAAGAACCGCTTCTGCCATCTGATAGTCCGGCGCCTACAAAGAGCGGCTGGAACTTCCCTGTATATGAAGCACCAGATCAATTAACTGCTATTCCAGCCGAACCTAAGCAGTCCGGTTCTTGGGAGAGCCCTGTCGTGCAGCCAGCTTCGTCAGGTTTGGGCGGTTCGTGGGGCGAACCTCCTGCACCATCAACTCCGATGGAGCAACCAAAGGTTTCAGGCGCTTGGGACATGCCTTCGGCTCCGTCATTCTCGCAACCGACTCCCCCCCAGGCAGTACCGCAGCCACTGGCTCCAATGCCGGGTCAGCCAGGTGCTTCAGTTCCAATCGATTCAATCATGGATCGACTCGGCAATGTTTTAAGCAACAATGCTGACGCGCCAGCAGCAGCAGCAGCGCAAGCCGCCAGTCAGTGGGATGTTTCAATTCAAGAGCGCCAACAGCATCAAGCAGCAGCCGCAGCTGCAGCGATACCGCAACCACCCGCTTCAAATTGGGGTCAACTACCAGACCCTGTTGCACCACCCGCGATGCCGGGCAACGGCGCTGGTGTAGGCGGATGGGGTGCTCCTCCGCAACCACTACCAGCCCAAGTACAATCTCCAGCGCCGGTCGGCAACAATCCGTGGGATTCACCGCCAGCCCAATTGACCCCACCACCGAATCCGTTCGCTTTGCCGCAACAAGCTCCCGCCGCAAGTGCTTGGGACAGCCCGATCGGTCAAAACCCGATGGGCAATCCGGCACAACCAATGCCTATGCCTACGCCTTTGCCTATGCCTATGCCTATGCCTTTGCCTATGCCTTTGCCTATGCCTATGCCGTTGCCCGTGCCACAGCCGGTCGCACCAAGTGCTCCAGCAGGTTTGTTCCAAAACCTCGACGACAATGCAATAGATAGATTGTTCAGCGAAAACCTGGGAGTCAGCGATGCTGGTGCCGCCGCTCCAGCTGCAGCACCAGTACAGCAAGCACCTGCCCCGTCCTTCACCGCTCCTCGATGGAACCCTGGTGAAAATGGTGGTGGTGGTGGCGCACCAGCTCAACCAAGTTTCAGCGCTCCTCCGCAACCATTCGGAGCACCGCCAGCTGTAGCTGCCGATGCTGGAGGACCAAAGATTTCAGCGATCACACCTCGCACCGCTGCTCCTGAACCAGCGCCAACGCCAGGATTGGACCGTCGCAATTCATCCCCATTCGGAATGCCAGCTGCACCACAGACAATGGCACCACCACAAGCGATGGCTTCGCCGTTTGCTCAGCCTGAACCAATTGCAGTTGCAGCGGTAGCAGCACCATCGCAGAAGAACGGTTTGTTCGATCTCGACGATTCAGCAATGGACGAACTGTTCAGCAAGAATCTTGGAGTCAACGAACAAGCAACACCATCCAATCAGCCAGGTCAACCACAAGCAGCTGCTCCTGTTTTCCAGTCACCACCTGTGATGGCACAACAGCCACCAGCGCCGCCAGTAAATCCTTTCAGCAGACCAGCACCGCAGATGGCTCCTTCCATGCCGAACCCATTCGCTCCGCAGAGTACGCCTCCGGCTCAACCAGCCCCTGCACAGCAACAACCACCAGCAGCGCAACCAGCGTGGGGTCAACAACCTCCAGCTCCACCAACGATGCAACCGCCCCCTCAACAAGGCGGATTGTTCTCGATCGACGACAGCATGATTGACAAGATCTTCGCCGACAATGCAGCACCACAACCACCGCAGCCCGTTGCTGCTCCACAATTCAACGTCAATGAAGCAGTTAAAGAGTTCGCTGAAGTTGCACAAAATGTACCACCACCAAAGATCGCTGGTGTAGGCAGACTCGATTCTCGCACAGACAATACAGCTGACACCGGCTCTGGAAGAATCGCATCAATCGGTAAGTTCTTGCTGGATCAGAAAGACTTAGAAAAGATCGGCAAACTGACTGGATCAGATTTATCCGAAACAAAGATGCGCATTCTAACTATGGAAGCTGCACAAGAGTTGCAAACACTCTTGCAACACATTGGCACTCAAGAAACAGTGATCGGTTCGGTTATCGTCGGTCACGATGGTTTACTGATCGCCAACACAATGCCTCCAGACGTTGATGCTGAGTCGATGGGAGTATGGGCTCTCGGTCTTTACATGAGTACCGAAATGGTAATCAAAAAGATGGGACAAGACAGAGTGCACCAAATCGTTTCACGCACACCGAAAGGCTACGTTGTCATCGCTGACTTCGGTGGTGGATTGCTCGTCACAGTTAGTGACGGCAAAGACACCGACACCCTGATCCCACTAATGCGCAGCATCACACAGCTAGTCGCCCAATAAAGAGCGGATTACGCGTAATTGAGGATGTACTGGCAAATTGTGCGTACACCAAATGCGGTGCCACCTTTATTGCACTCGTCTCTGTCTTTGTCTAGCCAACCTGGTCCTGCGATGTCTAGATGAGCCCATGGTTTACCGTCAGAGAACTCTTTCAAGAACATTGCGGCACTCGATGATGCGGCTTCGCCTCTTGAACCTGCATTCTTCAAATCGGCAATATCGCTCTTCAAGCTGTCTTTGTATTCATCATATAAAGGAAGCTGCCAGAGGTTTTCGCCAGCATCTTTGCCGGCAGCGATCAGCTTGTCCACCAGCTCTTGATTGGTTCCCATGATCCCAGCTGCAACACGTCCCAAAGCAGTCACTACAGCGCCGGTAAGCGTGGCCAAGTCAATCATCTCGTCGACGTTTTGGCGGCTTGCATAAGTAAGAGCGTCCGCCAGCACCAAACGCCCTTCCGCGTCGGTGTTATTGACTTCGATAGTCTTGCCGTTCATCGAAATCAGAACGTCACCCGGATGCAAGGCGTTGTTTCCTGGCATATTCTCCGTGGCTGCGATTAAGCCAAGAACGGATACGTTCGGCTTTAAGTCGCCGATAACTTGCATAGCGCCAAGCACTGCGGCAGCACCAGACATGTCGTATTTCATGTGCTCCATTCCAACAGCCGGTTTCAAGGACAGACCGCCTGAGTCGAACGTAATTCCTTTGCCAATGATCGCAACAGTCTTCTTCGATTTGTCGGCTTCGTATTTGAGCACGATAAACTTCGCGGGCTCAGCAGCACCTCTGGCGACGCCCAAAAACGCGCCCATACCAAGCTTTTCAGCCTGTGCCGCATCAATCACCTTGCAAGTCAGATCGTACTCTTTGGCGATTCGCTTGGCTTCGTCGGCAAGTCTAGTTGGTGTCATATATGATGCCGGTTCGGCAATCAATGCACGTGCGAGATTGGTTGCCACTGCAATCGTGTCACCGATAGAACAGGCTTTGATAGCCATTTTTGTCTCTTTGATGCCGGCGAAAGACAATGTCATTTCTGACTTGCTTTTCTTGTCGTCTTTTTGAGATTTGTATTTCTCGAAAGTGTAGCGTCCGAGATTCCAACCTTCGACCATGGCCTTTAGATGTTGAGCAACTTCGGTCTCTTTGTCGCTGGCAGACTTCTCAGTTGCGATTGCTTTATCCGCAGTCAAGGATTTTTTGCGCTTCTTGGGATTATCAGCATGCTCTTCTTCTTGAGTAAATCGTCCGACAAAGCAGAGGCTTGTCATGGTTGAGTTGGCAAATCGCCGGGCCATGTTTGCCGCCAGTTTTCTGCTCACGCTTGGCTTGAAATCTTTTGACATTCCTAGCCCGACCAACATCAGCTTCTTACAGGTGAGATTATCGTAGGTCTGGAGGCTGACAACTTGCGACGCCTTGCCGGCAAAAGCTTCGTGAGACGCAGCTTCTGCGATGTTGGCGGCGAAATTGCCTGTGCCATTTGCCAGAGCCTGATCGATGCTGCCAATCACGTTTCCAAGGTCTTCACCCTGAAAGACACCAACGACGATAATGTCGCTCTTAATCTTAGAAAGCGCTGCTGTTTCGAATTTGTATTTCATACTTGATTCCATAAAGGGAGTCAACGAAGCAAGAGCATCTTCGCTCGAGCCAAGTGTTAAAGGTGACCATATTATCTCGCAAATCATGACAATTTTTCGAACTTAAAAGCGGATAAGTTAAGTCGTATTGCCGTTGACTACTTTGGCGACCACATTGTCGACCACGGCAGGGTCGATTTGCCGACGACAATATGCCAGATATGCTTCCATCCATCGACGCAACTCTAGTATCACCGCTGATACCGGAGCACCAGAACTTTTCACCTGGCTCAAGTTGACGCTGACACGTCCCTCATTGTCAATGTGGAATCTGCTCGAAGCAGCAGAGTCACCGTGAACATAGTGCAGACTGGCTTGTAATAAAGCTTTGTTATCATCACGACCGATGGTCTTTTGCAATTCAGCAACGATGCGCTGGAATATCGACAGCGGTCGGAACAAACTTGCCTGCTGTACATTGACCAACCGATTTTCCAAAAGCATGTGCACTGATTTGACGATCAAGTGACCGGGCCATTTGTCGTAAGACTTGATCACTTCGTCCAGAGTTGACAGCCCATCAATAAGACTGACAAGTTCGACAATCGATTTTTTGTCCGATTCAGAGACTGGAGACTGATCTAAATACTTGAGTGGGCGCGATTCAATCTTGTACCAGAGAGTTTCGAAGTTCCAGACGCGCTCGAGAATAGTATTACGTCCACCGGGCAGCGTACTGAGAACTTGATTGACTTGATCTTGAAACAACGCCGCATCGAGGAGCAGGCGGTCGACTGGTAGCTTTAGAGTGCAAGTATCATCAAGTTCTTCTGAGACACCTTTGTCTCGAAATACAAAAATCCCTTCGGTCCAACAAACGAGAAACTCTACCATCGCCTCATAGCCGCGCAAGCGGTTCATTCTTGCGTGCGTTGCTTTACCGTTCACAAATGAGACAATTAGCGCTTTGTCGCGATTCTCGACAGTCAGCAAGCCGGTCTTTTTCGCAGTCGAAAATGATTGCAGCAATCCGGCCGTATCGATCGCACCCAAACTTCCGATCATCGAATCCTTCATGGTTTCTATGCTTCGTGAGTTCGGGTCGTCTTCGGCTTTCTTATGATAGCCACCGTACAGATATTGATCATCGAGCAAGACTTCCAATTCTCTCGTGTTCAGATAACCGGCGCGCACCGCCAGTAGTCCGAGATAACTCTTCTGTCCGCGACCCAGTCCTTGCTCTGATTGGCGCTCCAGAAGCTCTTGAAGCTGGCTCTCAGTAAGAATTCCAGCAGCCACCATATAACGGCCCAGTCGGAATGCTTTGCGGTTGTGATAGCAGTTGGCGAGAAATTGAATACGGGAAAAGATCGGAAAGATCAAATGGGCAGATTCCAACTCTTGCATGATGCGCAATGTTTCGTCGGCAGGCAAGTGGTGCCGGCTCTCCAAGAGCCTTGTCATCGATTCGACAGAAGAGTAATCATCGATTACTTGCACCACCCAGCTTTGCGGTGCAGGCAAAGCGAAAGTCTCTTTAACGCGTCGACCTTCTTCGCTCAGTACTGGTGTTGACGTGAACAAAATGTGGTTGGCGAGCGTACTTCCGCCGCCACGCAATCTACGACGATCCAGCCCAGCAACAGTGGCGCATACATAATCGGCAAGCATCGGATGTCTGGCAAAAATTCCAAATGGACTGTCGTAAGCGTTGAATGTGAGACCTCCTCCTGGATCATCTTTGGTGAGCGTAATGGCGCCGTCTGCTTTGACGAAGAGCAGCACGCCTTGTGGTTTTAGCAAGCGCTTGGCATACAGGCTAAATTTGACAAGCGCTTCTAGTGGCAACGAAAATCCGGTCTGCATCAAATCGATAATCAGACCATCGAAAGCTTTTCCGCTTTCGACCAAACGTTCCAACTCAGCAAAAAGAGTTTCGCGATACGAGTAGGTGAGAAATGACAAAGTCGAGGCAAAGTAATTCTTTTCCTCAAGAGTGTTCTCTTCTTGAGGAATAGTTTGTGCTTGCGGAAGGTCGGACTGAAAGGACGTCAAAATATTTGCCTGAGTTGTTCACGTCAGCATTTATATTCCCAGTCTTAAGCCAGATTCCCTGACTACATCAGGTATTTCGGTCTCA
>JBBQFO010000113.1:0-14534 GCA_038322035.1 Candidatus Obscuribacterales bacterium | reverse complement strand
AATGCAAACAGCCTATCCAAGCGCTGTACCCTTGATGCAATGTTCGGATAAACAATGTTATTCTGAACGTATGTTAAATCCGAATGGATATTGAAATTTGAGCGAGCTACTAACAGCCGTATTGATGCAGCGATCTAAGTTAAAGAGCAGCGCACAAGACATACGCAAGAATGTTGATTTCGTTCTCGGTGAGCTGCCGCAACTCGACGATCCGAAAGACGATAAACTTCGCACTGAAAGAACTTTCAACCATTTGAAAAGTTTCCTCGATGAACTTGCGCCCATCTTGAGCCGTATCGATGGAACGTTGGGAAGATTTCTCGATACACCGAACTCGAAATCAGCTCAAACGATCAAGGAATCAATTGCATCTATTGAATTTAGAGCACAGCTTTTCGAGATGCACGAGTTGGTGCAATCGCTGAAGAAAGAAGCCGGGTTGCTTTTCATTCTGATCGCAGAATCAGCTACCAACATTCTCAATGCTGAAGGTGAGTTTAAAGAAGCGGCTAATGGAATGGTGAATGTGGTCGATCAAGCCTTGCTGCAGGCCGGTACCGGCAGCGGATCTGTTGACTCATTCAGCTTGCCGTGCAATCTTTGCGAACATGATGACTGCGTCAGTTTCTGCGTTGTGGATTCAGATAGTACACATCCGTTTTATGCGATCTCGCAAGAACCAGGAACTGGTTCGCTCGTGGTCGATCATGGCAAAACGATTTTGAAATTGGGTGCCGAGCGATTGCAGTCAACACGTGCTGCTATCTTAAATCGTGATGTGAAGCCGCTCTTGGAACTGCTCGAAAGCGGTTATCCATTCTGTTCGAAATGTTCGCTTGCATTTTGCGCTGAGCACTGGACTAGCGTTCTGCCAGTGTTTGACGAAGGTTTTTATGACTGCACTTATGCGACCTGTCCTAAAGGACATCGAATCATGATTGACGATTAGACTGCTCTATGGACAGGAAAGAGCTAAGGCTGTTAATCAAAAACGCCTTCGCATCGGTGCCCCCACATATTTACGACTGATCAAATAACTTGCCTAATCGCTTACATCGAATCCCAAAGCTCTTAATTTGAGCGTCTTGAACGCTGGCTGGCTACGGAGAAAGTCATGCCAAGGAAGTTGTCCAATTGGAGGCAGTTGTTGTCCACCAAATGATTTGAGCCAAACCTTATGTGTCAACGCACAGTCTAGTTAGTTAGTTACAGTCATAGGCGAAGGAACAGAAGCGCCATGGATAACTATTCGTCTGATCCTTAAAAGTCGCAATTGGCTGCCACGGGAATCGTCACCACACCATTTTGTGGAATTGGAACGAACGCATCAAGCGTGTTGCAGTAGCCGTTGAAGTTGAAAATATTGACGGTATACGGCGAAGGTGACGAGCTCGTGATGTTGAACCCCAAGGTGCCGACTGGCAGCTCACGAGGTATCGGCACATTCGGTAGCTGACCGTGCGCGATTTCGAACGTGTCGACCAATACGTCGAAACCCACTCTGTTGCTGCCGTCCGTTGTGAGGCTGAGCGCAGTAGTCGCCCTCGGTGGCTCCATCCTCACCGCCCCTGATGGCACTCGAATCCTCGAAACAACAAGCGGACGAACCTACTCATTCGATCCAGACGGCAGCCACGATGTAATGCGTCCCACCGGACTACGCCTCCAAGTCGCTCCAATCGGCACAAAAACCTACACCCACCCAAGCGGCACTCAAACCCGTTTCGACGCAACCGGGAAAACCCGCACTTTTAAATAGCCATTACTCGCCGCTTGCGCCATCTCTTCGAATAACTCTCTTGCCCACAAGTCCCTGCAGACTTTTCCACTAATTACACATAGGTGAATATGTTTTTCACTCTTAACCAGCTTGCGCGCACTGATCATCGACGCCGACGATTTCTGTACAAGACCCCAAGTTCTCACTGAAATCATAAACACTCTCGATTTAGTCATGAAAGTAGTCCTGGTCACGCGCCGAAACCGCGTATCCCCGAATCTGCAAAGTCGCACAACATGCCCAATGGACATACTTGAGCACCCCGACTTCAAAAATTTACTAAAGCGAATTACTTGGATCAACTGGAACGCTGATAGCTAATATTATCCGAAGCACCGAATCAGAACCAAGCATATACGTCACTTAGCAATAAATTGAAGAAGCGCAAGCCGCGCCAGTAATGCCACCATATACAATACCAGTTCAACAACAGACAACTCGAAAACCGATCGAGCAGTCCGTCACAATTCGTGATTACACGTTAAAGTGGCGACCTTAAATTCGACGTTAAGGATCTTGGCCCAAGCAAGAACAATGAGCAAACTTTGTTGATAAACTGACGACCAGTCTAATCCCTTTTGCCGGCCCCGTAGACAGTGCATTGGAAAATTTAGAGGTAGCGAGTGTGACAGTTTGCAAATGCGCAAAAAAAATTGTTTTCGGCCTTCCGGCTCTGCTAATAGGCACTGGACTACAGACAGCGCTGATAATTCTGCCGGCACAGGCACAACTGATTAAATTGCCCCAGTGGAAATTGACCGAGCAAGAAGCCATGAGCCTCACCGGAACAGCCCAGGAAACGAAGCTGCGGGAGGCTCTGGAACAGGCCAAGGAAAAGAATCAAGCCGACGGCTATCCCCAGTCCGAATGCCTTTTCAACCTGGGAATTCATTTCACCGACATCAACAAGGCCTCCGAAGCTGAGTCGTTTTTCAAACAAGCTGTGAATATCAAACAAGCTGGGCTCAAGAAGGTCATGTCTACAGGCAGTTATGTGCCAGGCATACTGCCGGCCTATTCCAATGCCGCGCAAGAACACGACGGAAAAGTACATGACCTGGCCAATTGTCTCAGTTGGCTTGGCCGCATTTATGTGATTGAACGGAAATATGCTGAAGCATCTAAAGTATTCAGTCAAGCAATCCTCATGCTCGACACCAGCAAAGATCCCAACCATGAAGCCATACTATTGCCGGACACATTGCTGCGTGCGGCCAGAGTAGAACGCCTTCTCAATCATTTGAGCGAAGCAAAAAAAATGGAAGACAGAGCAAGTTTCATCCTCAAGAACAGACAGGTATTGGACGGCTAAGAGTGTCACAGAAAACACCGCCCAGCCCGATTTCAATTGCCATATCGGCGCTCTCACTCAGCTTCTCGGCAATTTGCTTCAGCGGCGCCAAAAGCGGCATTCGATTTTCATTTCATGATCTTCGCCGTACGTTCTTTGACTATGCAACTTTGCCGAAACCTCATGGTCTGTAAGCGTTTCTAGAGTTTTGGCGTTGTCTCAATTGTCAGTTGTCCGAATTTTGAAGGTCGTTCTAGCGTTTAATTCAGGTCAAATTTAACCACAGGCGGTGCCTAGTTCGCGATGTTATTTAGGTCGCTGGTAATTTGAAGTTCGGTCTGCTCGGAATAAACACTGTGATGCGAGTTCGGCAGAACAGCGTTTATTGGGCTTCCTCCAACTTACGTCTTGATGACATACAGGGCTATTACCTGCTGCGCTTTGGCAGCAAGAATCGTCACCAGTTGTGAGGGCGTCTTTATGACCACCTCTGCGGCAACAGAGCCTGCAAATCTCAAAGCTTTGTGCGTCTGGAGACGCCGAACTGATTAGCCATGTCCTGCACTGTAAAGTGGCCACCTTTCGCTTTAATGAGTGACATCATCTCTAATAGGCGTTCGATGCGGGGCAGAATTCCTTCCTCTAAATGGTGACAGAGATTGTCACCATTATGCTTTATTGTTGCAGATCGAGGAAGAAGTGAAACGAAGAAGGAACGAAGGAAAAATGGACAAAACTCCAGAATTGAAAATAATAGAACGACCCGGTAAATTCAACGGTGACATAGTTGAGACTGAGCTTCCAATAGAAAATGACATACTCGATATTGCGCCGATAAATGGCGAGTCGAGCTCCACATGGCTGATCTTAGATGCTACAGGCGCCCTCCATCGGCTCAATTGTGACGAAGCGCGGTGTGACATCATCGGTCGCATTCCTATTATTGCCGAACCTGGCCACCAACCCTGGTGCGATCACTCGTTGACCAATCGCTTGTATGTCTCGAATGCCGGTCTGTTTGCTGCCGTGGTCAATGACTATGGCAAGCAAGGTGTTGTGGTGTCGCTCGCCACCTCCCATGTCACTATGAACCTCTATGGTGGAGACTATCATTGTGAAACGGTGCCATTCTCATTTTCGTTTGTCGAACACAATGGACGTACTCTTGTGCTCCATAGGACTGATTGGAATCGGCTCGATATCTCTGATGCCGCAAACGGCGATCTTCTAACCGAGCGCAGGATCGCGCCGTACGAGACAGGGAAGCAGAGACCTGAACACTATCTGGACTACTTTCACGGCGGGCTCTTTGTTAGCCCTGACGGGACCCTAACAGCAGACGATGGATGGATATGGCACCCTGTCGGCGTCCCCACAGTCTTCAGCATTTCCGCCTGGCTTGCTGGAAGCTTGTGGGAGTCTGAGGATGGTTCATCCATGCTGTCACTGTGCAACCGCGCTTATTATTGGGACGCAGCCATGTGCTGGATCGACTCTGCCCGGATTGCTGTGGGTGGTCTTGGCGATGACGAGGAGGAGATGGTGGACGGTGCCCGGATCTTCGATGTGGAAAAGATCGAGGAAAGCGGCTCATGGCGCATAGCGAAGGAGATACTCTCATTCCGTGGGCCAAGAGGCAAGTTCTTCTCCGATGGTCAGAAGCTTTTCTCTGTCAATGAGCACGGATTGAACATATGGGACGCTGGTGACGGAGCTCGAGTGGGTGTGATTCCCGAACTGCAAGCGACCCACCAGCATCTGGGAGCGCGTGAGATGGTCGAGCTTAGAGGCAAGACTATGCGCCGCTGGCAGTTCGGTGTATCAGAAGTAGAAAATTTTTGAAAGGAGAAGATATGGACGCAATGCCATTCCAAATTGCCATTACCGCATTACAGTGCGGCCAAACGGTACAGATCCGGCCGCACGGAAATTCCATGCGTCCCAAAGTACTCGATGGGGCTCTCGTAACGTTGGCACCATGTCGAAGGGAAAAACTGAGGACACTATTCGATGTTCGAATTATGTAGTCAGAAAATGGTGCCTACAACTTATCTACAAGCGCGACTGTTGAAGAGCGCGCTCAGTTAGTGCTTATCTCACTCTTGCCACTATGCCACCAAAAGTGCCAGTCAAAATCACGATTTAATCACCTTATGCGCCGAGGGCTTATCATGGGGAGATTGCTTCGCAATGTCGATCCCGTTATTATGAGTCCATGATCCCAGTAGGTTACATGTTGAAGACGGTCGTCGCTCGACCACAATGGATTGATGCAGAATCGGTCCTCGACATCTTTTCTGTTAGTGGCTGCGATTCAACCAATTTTGCTGACTACATCAAGTATTGGAAACACAATGGCTATTGGTTTTTCGATTCCCCCCAGGTAATCCGGACATTGGCGAAGAGTGAAAATTTCGATATCACTGGAATGACCTGGTTTTATTACGATGTTCACGAAGAGCAGTACGACGAATGCACAGCACGATGGTCGAAGTTCTCGGCTGAAGCTTCTTTCCCGACCAATATTGTGCCACCACTCGAACAAACTTTGGAAGGCTACGATGTCGCCACATTTGCCGCAAGCACAAGTCCAGAGCATTCCCCTCTGTCCTGCAATTCGCTGGCAAAGGACCTTCGTGTAAATGAACATTGTCTTTTCGATACTTTTGATCAGGCGAGGAGCGCTCTAGAAAACGGTCAATTTGCCGACTCGGAACCAGGTCCGTTCCGGATTTTCGCAGTCTATCGCATTGTTACTTAATTCAACTGATTGCAGCGAAATGACTGCTCTTGGCGTTGTTAGTGATAAACAGCAAATTCTCTTGAAGTGCTGTCGCCTCGCTCCAGACATCTTGTGATGACATCGGTCTTCCGATTCGCTGAGCAGCCATGACAACCTCAGCCCACCTCTAACAGAGCTTACGTTTGGCACATTTTTGATGGTACCACTTGTGGTGCCCACCAGGCTTTTGAATGCGCTGTATTGTCCTTAATAATCCCAACAAAGGTTGCATGGGTACCTCTGTATTTCTGACGGTGAACGCTAGCATATGTACACAGAAAAGGCAAATAAGTGATTCGCATGCCAAGGTGCTAATTATGTGCAACACTAAAGCGTTTTTTGCACAGTTCTGCGCACCTTGTACTCGATGAAACGTTGTCGCTAGTCGGCTACCAGGTCAATGCTGTGTACGCGCAGTTTTCTCTGCCAATCGCATGTGGTGTCGACTCCTGGTGACGGAGTATTTTATTTCATAACCGACTAGTGGCTAAATGCAAAATCAAAGGTATATACTGCGCTCTGAACGCCACAAAGAGGGACCCACATGCTTTCACGACCTAAGTTATTCTTGAGGTCGGCAAAGTCGGTTTTCGTTGGCGCCACGATTTTTTGCACGGTCTTCAGCCAGACGGCCAGCGGACAGGATGACAATACCAAGATCATCCACGATGCTGAATACTACATTCTCGACGCCCAACACGGACCAACGTGGCTAGCGGAAGACAAAGAGTTGAACGAAAAACTCTCTGCCCTTCGCAAAAAATACGGTGCGCCACCAAACATAGTCCACGTCATGTGGGACGATACTGCCGTCGGAGAGGTTGGCATACCTGCCATCCAGAAGGTGCGCGGTTGGGAGACACCGAACATCAATCGTGTCGCGGCCCAAGGTATCAATTTTATGAGGATGTACACAGAGCCCTCATGCACACCCAGCCGTGCGGCCTGTATGACCGGTCGACACGCCGTACGCAGCGGCATGTATAACGTGGGATTTCCGTATGAGTATGGTGGACTTCCCACCTCCGAAGTGACGACGGCCGACGTACTTTCCAAAGCTGGTTATTCCACAGCTTTCTACGGAAAGTGGCATTTAGGCGACATCGAATCCAGCTACGCCACCAATCGCGGTTTCGATGAGGCTCTTTTTCTTCCGTACAATCAGGCCACCAGTATGTTTACTTCGCAGGGACAGATGACTGGACTGGCATCGGGCGTCATGTTCCCCAGTATGTATCCTAAAGACAGATACGATCTAGATCCCGAGTGGCGCCCGACTGGCTATGTATTTGCCTTGGAGGGTACAAAGGGCGGCCCCGTGCGTGAATTTGGTAGAGCTCCAAATTTTGCCGACTATATGAAGATTGAAGATGAGTGTGAGAAGCGAACGCTGTCTTTCATTCAAAAGAACGCTGAAGCGAAAAAACCATTCTATGTGGCTTATTGGCCGACGCTATGTCCGCTGCTTCCCTTCCCAAATCGTGTCACTACAGCTGGTGGCGCCCTGCAGGAATCACTGGCTCGTTTCGACGTGAGAGTCGGCCACTTGCTTGATCAAATAAAAAAACTTGGTATCGCCGAGAACACCGTCTTGGTTCTAATGGCAGACAACGGACCGATGGTGCACGGCGGACCGCCTGGCATGGTCGAGACCCTCTATAAAGGTGGCAAAGGTGACTATCTCGAAGGCGGTGTGCGCGTGCCTGCGATGGTTTGCTGGCCAGGTATGATCGCCCCCGGTCAGACTTCCGGTGACATCATCCACGAGACCGACCTGTTTACGACTTTTGCCCACTTAGGTGGTGCCTCGAAAAACATCCCCACCAACCGTATCATCGATGGAGTGGATCAAACGGCTCTGCTGCTCAAAGGTGACAGCTTCGGCCGACGCGACTATGTCTTCATTTATACTGGCCCGATTCTGGCCGCAACGGTAAAAGGACGATACAAGCGTCTTTGGGCTGGCGATCAACCCGGGCTTCCACATGCTGCCTTTTTTGATCTCTTCAACGATCCGCGAGAACAAAGTGGCAATTTGGTGCCGATGTTGCCAGCCCTGGGAATGTTCAAAATTATGAAAGCCCGTCATGAGTTGTGGATGCAGAAGTATCCCAACACGCCAGAATCTAGAGGCTGGCCACTCACCGGCATCGAAAATGCTCGCGCTGAAACCCAGGCTGCAGGACATATGCGGGTGGACGCTTCAAAACTACCATTCAATCCGTTGGAGTTTATCAAAGCCCTGAACGGGTGGGATGGAGCCGAGTTGGATAAGGTAGAGTGAGTCCCTGAGAGAATTTGCGCAACCTTGAGTAACCTAAGTCGAATAAAATTGCGCACCTTGCTATGCCGTTTGAGAATGCTGCTTCAGGCACCGCTGGCAATGGCACAAGAAACTTCCGAACTGCAGTTGAACGAACAGTACAATTCTTTGCTGCGAGAGATTCTATTATCCGGCATAGATTTAGAGCGCTACAGTCTCAAGTATCGTCTGGCAGCAAGCGAACAATCGCCACTCAAATATCTTAGATATGGATCAGCACAGTGTGCCGGAGCTGCCGGGGGTTTGGCCTTGACATAATCGGCAACAAAGAGTTTAACGTCGGCAGGAAGAATCCGCTACGCACCAATATCAATTCGCTTGACCGCGGCCTCCAGGCGGTGATGGTCACTAGCATCATTGCTGGTGCTGGCTCAGGCTTAGAGCTTTCCGCCAATTCGGCACGTGCCTTCAAGCATTACCGTCAAGGCTACGATACTAAGCACGCCACACGTGCGATCGTGGCTAAGGCTAAACACTTAGACGAGTTGTTAGCTCAACACAGAGTGTTGATAAATGCCCACCAAGACAACTCCGCCTACAAAGCGACAATGGCCGAAAACGCGGTAATAACAGAATTGCGCAACGCTGTCCTCTCAGAATATTCGGAGTTCGGTACAACTGTGAGCGCTTACCGTACTTATGAAAATATGTTCTACGCTCTCAACGTCGCAACCAACGCCACCGGGGTAGGGTCAGCTTATTACGGCAAACGCGGTCTGACCGAGCCGAAATACAACGGCACTTCCGCGGTGCTGTTCATCATCAACGGTGTCCTGACTTCGGTGGTGCTGTAAATATCCTTCACAAGTTGAGCGACAACTCTTTCACTTGGCGATCCACAGGACGACGTTTCGCTAACACAAATTTGCCGGACACTGAGGAAATTACAGTTACTCGTGATCAATAGATAGTGGGATCTGGAGGACAAATCATGCCAAAGAGACAAATCGAAATTCTGCTCTTAACTGCAGTCAGCGCTCTATGCGTCAGTATCCTGAGTGAATGGAATGAAGCAGCATCTGCACGCGGTGGCGGCGGATTTCGGGGCGGCGGCGGCGGTTTCGACGGCGGACGAGGTGTTGATGCCGGTCCTAATCGCGGCGGTTCGGGTTCTGGATACTCGAATCTTGGCACAAGTGCGGTTCCCTCGCGGGCGAGCAATTACAATGCACCAAGAGTTTCTGATGAAGTGCTGCATTCGGCTGCCAGTCAGAATTACAGCTGAGGTAAATCGGGTAGTATTGCATCCGACGGCGGTTTTGGCAGATTGGCTTCGGCGTCCGTGCCGGGCGTTCAAGGCGTGACGAACAGGGTTTCCTCAACGGAACTACTTGGTCTAGCCAACCCGGTGAGAGAAAGGTATCGCACCACAAGCTTGTTCAATCGCGCCTGGTGGAATAATCACAACGACTATTGGCCGTATTACTAATTCTGACGGTGACTGGGCCTGGCAAGAGTGTGAATGGCCGGAGCTAGCTACCTTCTGGGGCATGTCAGTGAACTCTTCTCCTACCGAATATGACTACGGCACTAACATCACTTATCAGAACAATCAGGTGTATTACGGCTCTGGCTCAGTCGGATCGACGGTGGAATATTATGATCAGGCCCAGGCGCTCGTGCAATCGATTCCTGCTTCCACTGTCACGACCAGCAATAAGAAAGATTGGAAGCCTCTTGGAGTTTACTGTCTAGTCCACGGCACCCCGACCGGCGATGACACGGTAATTCAGCTTGCAGTAAACAAGAAGGGCGCAATTAAAGGTACCTATTGCAATGCCCGCACCAACGAGGCGAAACACATCCAGGGAGCTGTAGATCGCAAAGGTTGGCGCGCTGTCTTTACGGTCGGAAGCGACAAGAACGTTATCTACGATACTGGCCTGTCCAATTTATTAAAGCCACAAAGCCCCATACTTATTCACTTCGGAAAAGACAAAACACAACAGTGGACGCTGGTCAAGTTGCAACATTGATCTACAGGATGGTGGCATTCAGCAAGGCAGGCTAGCCAACTCTAATTTCTTGCGATTGCGCCTGCAAGTGAAGTTTATCGAACACGCGGCATCACGGGTCGTCTCTCAACGATGAAGTGGCAGCTGAAACTAACTCAGAAAATTGTCACAGTGGGCAGGGCTGATCTGCTCACCCTCGATGATGCCAGAGCTCAGGCACGAAAACTGCTCGCTGAGATGATTTCAGGATTCGATCCACACTTAGAGAAGCGAAACGAGAAGACGAACTCGATAACTCTGATCGAAGTGCTCGAAGAGTACACCTTGCAGTTAAACAACTAAAGAAATCGACTGTCACTATCTACAGACGGGTGATCAAGAAAAGTTTAAAAGATTAGCTCCACAAACCTGTAATCGAAATAATGAAAAACATGGTCGAAGACCAGTCCACGTAAAAGTTTCAATCAATATGTTTTTGAGTCCAAAGGACGACTGCTCGTATGGCATGAGCACTATGAGATCAACGTGCAGCGTTTAGAACTAGAAAAGAATATCGAAGAGTTGGAACAGAGCGGCGCTGATGACCAGAAGCTGCTCGACGGTCTGCGCGATCAACTTGAATGGGTAAACTCTCTATCTCAAGAGCGCTTCGAACCAGAAATCAAAGTTTCAGACATTGCTCTTTCAAAGCTCTATTGCAAGCAATCGACCAGCAAATCATTTTGCGGAGCGAAATCGCCAAAGCTGATCTGTCCACTACAGAGCGGGCTCTTTTCAAATCCTTGATCGGAGGAAATTCAAAGTGATCGATCCGAGGAAGTATGCTAATGCCAGAGAGTTTCGGCAGGCACTCGATTCTAAGCTGAATTTCTGACACGCCTAATAAACAGAACGAGGCTATTCTGTTTGCTCTGTGTGAGCAAGCTGCCAACGATATGGGTGACTACTTCTCGTTTGAAGTTGAGCGTGTACTAGGACGTTTACGTGGCCCCAAAGAAGGCGGCGTCAGATGTTTTGTTGTGGCAAGAATAAACGACAAAGAATATTACAAATTCCACGTCGACGTGGCGATTTGTCCGCATGAGATTCTCGTGCCTGAAGCCATTGTGGCCCAGGAAGCACTTGTGTTTTCAGGTGGAGAGATACCAATTCTGGCTTTGCAAAAGGAAGAATTGTTTGCCAACAAGATCCATGCCTACACGAGACTGCGTCTAACAGAAAACACGCGAGTGGAAGATTTAGTTGATATGGCGATTCTGATTGCCACTGGCTTAGAGAAGGCAAGAGTTGTTCTAGCAATAAAAAAGTCTTTGCCGACAGCGAAGAACACACAGTGCCACCTGAAAAGTTGGCACCGCCACCTGCTACCTGACAAAAGGATTTTGAACTGATCGCTAAGCGGCGGAATTTGCCTACGATATCAGCGAAAGCAAATAGAAGCATGATCTTATAATTTGGTCGTCTATTGCGTGAGTGGTTTGATTCACCGTCGCTGCGCTTCTTTTCTGGCTATCTCCGTCGAATGCTGTTCTCTATTTTGTTGTGGGATTTTCTGCTCTCTTTGCGCTTTCTTTCGATCCTGTTAGCTTTCTACAATTTCTGTAACCGAGGCACGAAGCGAAGTGTAGTGCAGATAACGAAAAAAATATCAAGGACGAGCTCTTCGCGTTTTGAAATCCGTAGTCAAAACATACACCTACTGCCCAGCACCACACCAATACTTCCGATGAAGCCCAAGCCATCCACCGACGTCACTTTGACCGTTGGAAAAAGCAGCTAATCACAAAAATAAAGCGCAGCGATGTGCAAGCCTGGATTTACGACCTAGCTTGGTCCAGATCGAACCATGAAGGCCAGGGCTAATCGCGCCTTCGATCAAATGAAGGCGGTAATTAACTACGGCAAAAGGAAAGACCTCGTCCACTGCGATAACCCCTGCATAGGCGTCGACAAACTACCAACCAGGTCCCGCGAACGCTTCATTCAACCGGGGAACGAATTTGCCGCATTTGCAAAAGCACTAGCTGAGGAACCAAATGAACTATGGCGCGATTTTTTCTGGATTTCCTTGTTAGTCGGGGCGCGAAGAGCGAATGTCCTGGCCATGGCATGGAACGAAATCAGTTTTGAACTAGAAACCTGGACAATTCCAGAGACGCCCCAACACAACATAATTGCCCCCGATGCCTACCGGGAAGAATCAGCGATACCAACACCACATCATTGCCCCCGATGTGTGAGCCGACAACACCTGGGTAAACATGCCGCGCGCTTAATTGTAGCAAAGCCGGCGCAGCCAAAGTCAAGCATTACGACAGGACAACACAACCGACATTGACTTTGGGCGCGGCTTTGCAGACATCGTGGAGCGCGGCAGCGAAGCCGCAACACCAAGGAGTTATTCTAATGACTAAACCAAAACTAACCCAAGAACAACCACAAGCACCAACAACAGCCAAACCAACTGGCAAAACTACACAACCCAAAACGGCGTCAGCCAAAACAAGCCAATCAAAAACCAAAAATTCCGGACTTGCTGCAGCCACAAAAGCAATTCGCCGCCTGAAAGAAACAACCGAAAAAGCAACACTCCGAAATACAACACCCGCCAAAAATGCAACCACCGAAACAACTCCAATGCCAATCCAACCACCCCAGGACATCCGATTAGTGAAAAGCGCAACCCCCTGGGGCACCGCCCAATCAGCCGAAGACATCGCCCCTGGTATCACCAAATATTCGACCGCTTCACACGGAGGCTACTTTCTGAACAAGGAAGCAAACGCCAAAATCCCACCCGAACTGCAATGGTCCACTCTCAATCTGCAAGGTCTCAAAGGCTGGTACGAAGAAGACTGCGACTGGGCGATAGTCGCCTACACCTACAAGGAATACTTCCAACCAGCCCAATACGAGCACGCCCTGGAGGCACTCGCCCAACACCACACACAAAGCCTGGGAAACCCTGTCCGCCAAAAACCAACCCACCCAATAACCACACAACCCACAAACACATAACCCAATAAACACATATCCCGACTCACTACTATGTGAGCCGGGATTTTTTATGGCGCGACCGAACGTAGAACGGACAACATCATTGCCCCCGATGCCTACCGTCCCAAGCCGCGATACCTTGACAAATGGTGTTGTTGGAATACTGAGTTCAAGGTTAAGGAATATCTTTGGTGGCGTCGAGAATTGTGATCACTGCAGGTCCGAGCATTGGTATCAGTATCGCCGGCACTACAAAAATAACTATGATCGCTATGTTCTTAGGACTAGCGTAATACTTGCGAGACAGCTGTGAGGCAGGAGGATTGCCGCGTTCGAGCAGCACGCAACCAATGGTTTCCCATACGAACGCAACTGCGATGGCAATCAGTCCTGTGGGGCTTTTGAAGAGGGGAAGCATGTACGTCGGTGAAATGAGGTAAGCAACTACCATCATCGCCCAGGGTAGCAACCAGACGGAAATGATAAATAGCCAGTTTGCCCTTTTGTTCACATGAACTCTCCCGATGTAACCGTCTTATTCCCTTCGTTCACATCAATGCCCCCGATCCCCACGACCGCCAAGCGCGCGCTGGGACTTTCCGCCAAACCTCTATAACGCCGGTCGAAATCATGACCGCGTACACGCACAAATCCTTTCCGAACTACGCCACACCGAACACTTGTATGGCGGCAATCGCAGCATGATCGAATTCGTTCTGGACGAGCAAGACAAACGAAAACTAGAAGCGATGAAACAACAAGCGCAAAAGAGAGAAGCCGAACTTCTCGAAAAGCAAAAAAACATTCCAGTGGATCTCTGGGCATTCAGACCGCCTGTGACTAACCACAGTCAGCTGGAAAAAATGCCGCGTCGATCGCCATTGTTCAAATCCACCAAGTAAGGCCCCGCCGTAGATCTTGCCACCAAGACAACATCATTGCCTCCGATACCGTCCCGGAAAGAGCCCGCGACTCCGCGACAACATCATTGCCCCCGGTGCCTACCGGACAAGCCCCGATGCCGTCCCGGAACAGCTGAAGCTTCGTTGGCTTCCAACGCCAACGATTCCAAACCACTCGCGAAAGCTTCGCTTTCACTCGGGGCGCGGTTAATCCAGCCCAACTATCGCCATTGATTGAAAGCATCGATCCCTGCGCCGAACCGCAGGAAGCTACATGGCAATCCAGGGCGTCAGTCCCACAATCATCGGCAAGGCCCTAGGACATGCTTACAAGCAGCAACGGCTATGTACGCCCGCCTCACCCCCAAGCAGCTCTAGCCGACCCCAAACAAGCGGAACGCGAACGCAATAAAGCCCCGTCCGCAGCGCGCATCGCCGCAGAAGGAATGTAAATGCTTAAGACTGTGTGAAAGATGCTGATGCACAGGACTTTCATTACCCGAC
>JBBQFO010000112.1:0-14546 GCA_038322035.1 Candidatus Obscuribacterales bacterium | reverse complement strand
CATGGCATCAACGATCAAGAGGCATTGCACGAACTATATCAATTGATGCGCGTCAATTTGGTGCAAGGCTTCAGAATTGGTCAGACAATGAAGCAAACTTGGGCGCCGAGCTAAAACCCCCTCAAGCCCTACCATAAGGATGCATCCTGCACGTGGGCTCAGACGAAGTCGTATCGCCAGTTATAATGCGCTGCATGCGGTGCCAGGAAGAATTTTCCGACGGCCAACAAACTTGCCCGCACGACGGAACACGTCTGATCGTTGCACTGCCTGATCCGATGATCGGTAAAACCTTCGCAGATCGATACGAGATCATTAGAGTAGTGGGACGGGGCGGCATGAGCGTCGTCTACAAAGCCCAGCAGCTGTTCATGCAGAACTATGTTGCTATAAAAGTCTTGAATCAAACGCTAATTTCGGATCCATCCAGTTTCGAGAGGTTCAAACAAGAAGCAATCGCGGCGATTTCTATAAGAGACCAGAACGTTATCCAGGTACTCGATTTCGGTATCAGTGACGACAAAGCTTTCTTGATCATGGAATACCTGGAGGGTCAAGATTTAGCTGATTGGCTGGTGAAAAACGGCGACATGCCAATTGAGCGCGCGCTGAATATTTTCATTCAAGCTTGCGGCGGATTAGCCCATGCACACACGAAAGGCGTTATCCATCGGGATCTCAAACCAGGCAATCTCTTTTTGATCAATCAGTCCAATGGGCACGAATTAGTCAAAATTGTCGATTTCGGCATCGCGAAGATTCAATCAACAGATGGAACAATTGCGCAAAATTTAACGCAGCCGGGAGAAGTCTTCGGAAGTCCGCTCTACATGAGCCCAGAGCAGTGCCAGGGCAAAAGCCTAGATGCACGTTCGGACATTTATTCGTTGGGATGTGTGCTCTACGAAACTCTGACTGGCATGCCACCACTGATGGGGATCAATTCGTTCGAAACAATGAACAAACATGTCGGCGAACAACCGCTTTCTCTGCGTGGAATGGTACCAAATAAGGAGATCCCGGAACTACTCGACATATGCATTTTAAAATCACTGCAGAAAAATCCAGAACAGCGACAGCAAACAATGCTTGTGTTCAAACAGGAATTGATCGAGTCAGTCAAAGATTCCAGCATCTGCCTGGAGGATGCTGCTGCTCATTCAGCCAAGCCAGTTTCCGGCGGTGATGCTGGTCAAGGAAGAGAGTCTGTCGTCGACGAAACTGGGGCAAAAGCAACAGCGGCTTTACACCAGTTAGTGCTCGATGCAGTAGATCTGACAAAAAAGCAAAATGCGCACAACAAACGCTTGCGTGAGATGGTGATTGTTCTGTACGCACTTTTAGGTTCGCTTGTACTGGGCTTGGTCTGGTTGGCTACCAAACCTGGCCCTGCCTCTGATCCGGCCCCGTTTTACAAGCAGGAGCCGTTTCGATGGAAAATTGCAGCAGCTGAAGCAGATCAGCGCGAGGGAAAATTCAAGCAAGCCCTGGAAGCCTATAAAACTGCTGTCGCAATGTCGAAAGACTTTGGTCCTGGAACAGAGAAGAGGACTAAAGCATTGTTTGGTTTGTTGTTCTGTTTGGAGCACACAGATGCCAGCCCAGAGTTGATTACAAGCGCACGACATGAGCTTCTCAACGCCAACGTGAAACACATGGAATACATCTTTGGGCATGACGGGCATGACTTAGCGCAGATCATCGATATGGATGCTGGATTGCTACAAAGAATTGGTGGCAGTAAAGTGGAAAGGAAGGATGCGGAGTCGCTGGCAAAAACTTATGTGGCGGACGCGAAAAACGACTTTGCCAAAAAGAATTACGTCAAAGCTCTGAGCTGGTTACAAGAAGCGCTGGAAATCGAAGAGCAGACCCATTGCCGCGCTGGTGTGGCAGAAACAGCTTCGGCATTTCAATCTGCAGGTGACGGCACAGAGCACATCGCTGAAATTAAAAAATTACTTGAGCGGGCAACTGCTGCGGAAATGCACTAAATATGGTGCGCGCAAAACGGTAATTGCCTCAAGCCTATTTCTTGTCGACGTTAGCGACGAGCTTGCTGATC
Organism: Candidatus Obscuribacterales bacterium; assembly: GCA_038322035.1. Classification (GTDB taxonomy): domain Bacteria; phylum Cyanobacteriota; class Vampirovibrionia; order Obscuribacterales; family Obscuribacteraceae; genus PALSA-1081. The sequence continues at coordinate 12,481 of JBBQFO010000112.1, read as the reverse complement.
GTGGTCATCAATTCGTCGTTGTGTAGCGCAGTCCAACCGCCATAACCGACCAAGGCTATCAGAACTAGAGTCAACAACTTTTGAATTTGCGAAAGCGAACTCGATTTACTTGTCGCTACTTTTGCTTTTGAACTGAAGCCTTTGCCCTGTCCATCGCCTCTGTTTGGTTTCATGGCACTGTACTGCCCAACTGGACCGGTAAGCTGGTGATTACACTTGACGCAGAATCTTATGCCCGATTGCACGGGCGCGTGGCAATAGGGGCAGGAATCCGTCTGCTGCTCTCCTAAATTCGACTCACTATCATCCTCGCCACCCTTGCGCTGAAACCGGCTCATCCAGCCACTATCAGAAAGGATTTTATTAGATTTGGATGTGCGTTGGTCGTTCGAACTTTCCTTGTTGCGCATGAACTGCACACCGTCCAAGTCAGCAGCAGCTCTGGCTACCTGAGCCGTGACTTGCTTAATAGCTTCATTCTCCAGCGTTGCTTTGTGCAAGGCTTCAGCTTCGCTGACCAGGTCTTTAAAATTCGCTACTTCAATTCGATGTTTGAAAGTGCGCAGTTTAAGGGCGTCTCTGGACAACGCGTCGTGCAACTCGGCGCCAAATTCTTGAACAGTTTGATGGCGGGTTTCAGGATCTTTAAGCAACGCCTTATTGAGCACATGCGTAACTTCAGAGCAGACCTTGAGCTCCGGAAGAGCCTGGTTGAAAGGAATAGGAGTGGCGTATAAATGTGCGTCCAACATCTCGATTGCGGACTTGGCGTTGAAGGGCAGTCTTCCTGTGAGCGTTTCATAGACACAGATGGCCAGTGAGTAGATGTCACTGCGTGGGTCGACTACAGTAGACGACAAACACTGCTCAGGGCTCATGTAGGGAGGGCTACCGCAAACGTCGCCCACTTTTGTTATCTGGTAAGAGTCTTCCTGCTTTGGATCCCGCAGCTTCGACAAACCGAAGTCGACCAGAGTGACCCAATCGGGATCGTTGGCATTTCTGCTCAACATTATGTTTTCGGGCTTCAAGTCTCGATGCACGAGGTCCATCTCGTGTGCAGTTGCCAGACCGTCTATGACCTGCTGAAAGATGTGGTCTGCGCGCTCGAACGGCACCATTCCTTCTTCCTTAATGATGCTCTTGAGGCTGGTGCCCTCGAGATAATCCATAACGATGTAAGGCTGACGCGACGCACTCATGCCAAAATCGTAGAGCGTGATGATGTGATGGTGTTTCACTTGCGATACAGTCTTCGCTTCTCGATGAAAACGCTTAACGGCTTCGGGCTCTGCGACGAGATGAGAATGCAGCATCTTCACAGCCATGAAACGGTCCATCAATTCGTGGCGCACCTTATAGACGACACCCATGCCGCCACGACCGACTACACCGAGAACTTCGTACCTGTCTGCCAGACGGGTTCCTACCAGTGGGTCCTTGTCGATAGATTTGAGGGTGGCGGAATCATCAGGACAGCGCTCGACCGAGTCCTCATACTCTGAAAAGCATTCAGGGCAAGATTTCAACTGATTTTCGACTCCCGAAGCATGGGCATCTCCCGAGAGCGCTGAGGCGCCGAAGGACGTTATCACCATACCCGTGCGGTGTGGGCACTAAACTACCGCAGGTTGCCCGAGCTGCAGCCAGAATGGTCCCCGGGTGCGGGGAGACTGGAGAGTCAGTTGCACCTCAGCTGACCGAACCTGGTAATTTAATCTAAAAAAGTTCCGAGATGATCGAGTTGCTGACCAACACGCCTCGGTCAGTAATCCGCAACCTCTGGTTGGCTACCTCGACAAAACCACCGTCGAGCAATTTATCAATTTGCTTTTGGAATTTTTCCAACAAATTGACGCCGAAATCTTTTTCAAAACTCCTCAAATCCAATCCACTGCGCAATCTCAAACCCAACATGATTGCTTCTCGCATGCGTGTCTCGAAGTCAATCGATTCGGATGTTTCATCACCGAGAAAGTCTTTCATGTAGGCAGAAATTGAGCGCCAATTCGAACTGCGCACTCCGCCCATGTATCTATGTGCACTAACTCCGTAAGCGAGATAATCACTGTTGTTCCAGTAGGAAAGATTGTGACGCGATTGATGTCCAGGCTTACAGAAATTGGATACTTCGTAGTGCTGAAAGCCAGCCTCTTTAGCCATTTGCACAAGCAGAAAAAACATCTCTTCGTGCGTTTTGTCCTCTGGATATTGAGGCGAATCTTTTGGAAATTTCGAATAGAGCGGTGAATTATTTGCCAGATGCAAACTGTACGAAGAGAAATGACGAATTTGCGGAAATCGATCTGCTAGCTCAAAAAGCTGATGGAGAGTGTCTTGCCATGATTCGATAGTTTGGGTGGGCAAGCCGTACATAAAATCCAAACTGACGTTGTCGATGCCATTTTCTAAGGCTGCAGCAATTCCGTTATACGCTTGCGCTTTTGTGTGGTCTCGGCCAATTGCCCTCAGTTCATCATCTTGAAACGATTCAACGCCGATGGAAAGCCGGTTCACACCAAGCTCTCTCCATCCTCGTACTTTTTCTGATCTAATCGCATGTGGAGTCGTCTCCAAATTGATTTCGCAATCCGCGGACAAACCGAACTTTTCTGTCAGTCGCTTGTGGATCAAGGAGAGGTTGGAAACACCGATTAGACCGGGTGTGCCGCCGCCATAAAATACTGAATCCAATTTCCGTTGCGCCGAACTGGTGGAATCGCGCTGATCGATTTCTTTGCAGACGATTTCGCAATACTCTTCTTCCAGGTGAGACAATCCGGCGAATGCGGCGAAGTCGCAGAACTCGCATTTGTGAGTGCAGAATGGAATATGAACGTATGCGCTTAATGACATTAGTCGAGCAGCTTGCTGCATAGACTATCCTCGGATAGATAATGGATATTATCAGGCAAAATAGAATTACGTCGCTAACATACTAAGAATTAGACAACTTGCTACGATTGAGTTACTTCTAGCTCGTGAACATTTTGCTTAACAGTAGTCGCAAAACATCCATTTGGCCAACATGCATAGTCTTCGGACTGATCTATTCAAGCTCACTTGCATACGCATCAGCTCAGAGTGCAAGCGTCTCACAGAGTCTTACACCGGCCGCAGATCTGCTCAGGCAAAAATCGGCAGAGGGAATGATCCAGAAGACTCCTTTGAACGGCGTGTTGAAAAACAACGCTGGTCCATCGTTCACGAAGAAGCCATTGACCAGTCGACCAGCTCGTAAGCCGGTCGAGCTGACATCAGAAGAGCGGGCTCAGGATTTTCTCGGCGACTTTGACTCTGTCGTCAAGGTAGTGAAACTAGACAGCGCATCCGCCGACTTGCGAGCGATCGGCGACCTGTTGATCAGCTTCCGGCGCCAGGTGACGGACCATCCGTCGGACCCTAACCTGCGACGAAAATTGGGCGGATATCTTTTTCTAGCTGGTGACTATGAAGGTGCTGCCACCGAAATCAAGCGTGCCATCGCACTCAAACCAGATGATTATGTTTCTCACACCTTGCTCGCGTGCGTCTACGACGACGTGAACGCTCGCGAGTCGGCCACTGCTGAATTTCACAAGGCCATGGAATTGTCTCCGGATTCTCCTGACGTGCACGTTCTCTTTGCAGATAGCCTTGCCACTCACGGAGATGTTTCAGAAGCGATTGCAGAGTACCGCAAAGCACTTGGTATCAAGCCCACCGCCGATGGTTACTCGGGACTTGCAGAAGCGCTGTTGGCCGCCCACGACAACATTGGTGCAGTCAAAGCAGCTCGGCAAGGTGTCTCAGTCGAACCGGGTTCAGCGAAAGCACACGTGGCTTTGACCAAAGCTTTACTACTCTCGGGCAATCCACAGTCGGCAATCCGAACAGCTCGCCAGGCGGTGCTGTTGAGTCCGGCTTCAGCAGACAGCCATATTGCACTGGGCCGAGCCTTGCACGCAAAAAATAATTTGAATGGTGCAGTGGAAGAATTCAAACAAGCGGTGGCATTAGATCCGCTAAACGCACAAGCAAGAAATGATCTCGGTTATGCACTTTACGGCAAAGGAGATATCTTTATGGCCATCTCTGAGCTGCGTCTTGCATTGCGAATCAACCCACATTTGAGCGAAGCTCGAAACAATCTGGAAATCGCTATTCATGGGCTTTCCGGCAAAAAGCATCCCTAACCATATACGATACAACCACAGTTGAAAAGGGATTTAAACTAGCTAATAATCTCAGAGACAGGCACCAGATGTGGTTGTGCGGCAATCAGTGCATGGTGCTGCATTGCAATTTGATACCATGCAGGTAAAATTAAGTTGGAGTCAACTTGGGAAACGCCTGAAAGGGCCCGATGAACCAAAGAACCAACCGACAGGGATCCCGACAATTTAATAGGCTTAACGACACGGCTGTAACACTAAGCTTGGTGTCACTTTTGTCGTCGCTGCCCGTCTCAGCACAAACACAGAATCCTAATAGTCCAATCAATAGAGCACCATCCAGCGTTGACACTACGCCCGGTGCAACCAATCCGACTATTTCACCTAATCTGCCAAACCCCGGCAACGATAACCGGAAGGGTGCTCCAGTCACCGCCAGCGATTCGACAGGCGGCACTTCCTCTCTTTCATATAGCGCTGGCGACTCGGAACCAACTTCAGCATCCACGACTGCACCACCGGCAACGTCCAGATCGACAACTTCGTCCACCTCGACCGCACCATCCTCGTCAGCGGATGCACCAAGGGCAATTGCCAGCACAGAGACGAGCAAAGATGGCGACGATGCTGCCGGAGCAGCTAATCCGATCGGCTCAGCTGGAAACATGGGTAACGGTATATCGATTGCTCAGAGCACTCCAAAACTAGCCCAGACAAGGCGAAATCCGATTCCAGGCATAGTTGGAACCGTAAAAATCCGCAAGCAATTCAAACTTTTTGCCAACGAACAATTGATCCACAATATGAGCTTCAGAGACACACCAGTCCGAGAAGTAATTGCGGAGTTGGCTCGTCGCGGCAACCTAAACATCATCATCGATAAGTCCGTGGTTGGAAAAATCACAGGCGACCTGCGCGATGTCACATTGAATGAAGCGATGGACAGCGTACTGGCCTCGGCCGGTTTACAAAGTCGGACCCTCGACAACAGCACAGTCATAGTTGCGACATTGCAAGCGATGGTACAACTGGGTCTGAATCGTCCTCTAGCACGTGCCTTCAAGCTTAGCTACGCGCATCCTTATGACGTCGCGATGATATTGCACGCCTCGATATTCAACAGAGGGATGCTGCCTGATTTCAACTCGCAGTTAAGGCGACGCAGCAGCAACGAAGTGGTGGATAGCACGGAATCCGGACGTTCGAAAAAAGCCGGCGGTGCGCAGCCAGACGGTGATGTAGAAGTTGGAAGCAAGAACAGCAACACCGAAACGGATAAATCAAGCAATGAGCAAGACAGCTCCCAGACAAACAGACCAGATTCAAACCGCAGAGTAAGTGGATCCAGCCGCAGTCAAACACAAGAGGGCGTCGGCTTCAATAACGCTGCCACTGACCCTGGTTCACAACAGATTCGTTCCTTCCAAGAGATCAACACCGACTATACAGTCGAGCAAAATGGCGGCGGCGCCATCGTCATACCCGATGCGAAGAACCGGCAGATTCTCGTCGTTGGAACGCAAGAAGATATCAACATCGCTGAAGAATCGATTAGACTTTTGGATCGCAGACCAAAGCAAGTCCACATCCAGGCGTCTTTGATCGAACTGACAAATCAAGGCATAAGACAGCTAGGTGCAACGCTGAACGTGCAGGGAGAAGGAGCTTCGTCTTCGGTGCTGGGCAACGCCAGAGCACCGCTAATTCAGTACCTTCCAGGTTTGGGTAGCACATTCCCCTCGCCTGCGGCACCGTTTGGAACCACTCTTCCAACTACCAATCCAACTCCTGTGACGCCGACCACTCCAGGCACCGCCTTCACAGGTTTAGTCGGATCGCTTTTGCCAGTGGCACCATCCATTGCCGGAATTCAAGCCTCACAGTTTGCACAATCTGCATTCAACTTTTTAACCGGTGGTAAAGGAACTGGCGGCAAGCAGAACATCGCCACTGTGCCAACAGCATTGAACCTCGATCTGCAACTGCTGCTGCAAACAAACAAGGCTAAAATTGTTGCTAATCCAAGTGTCGTCGTCGTAGATGATACAGAAACGTTGATCACAATCGCCAGTGAAGTTGTTCACAAAGTCACATCCACAGTCAGTTTGGGCGTGGTCACAACCAACGTTGAACTGACCAAAGCCGGCATTTTCTTAAACGTATTACCGAAAGTCACCGAGGATGGTTTCGTGACGATGCGATTGCGTCCGCAAGTATCGACACCTCTGGGTCCTCCGCAGGTATTTGGATCCTCTGCCAGTCCAACCATCGTCACCCTTTTAAACGTACGTGAAATCATGTCGCAGGAAGTGCGAGTCAAAGATGGCCAGACACTTGTTCTGGGCGGCTTGTTCTCAGAACAAGAAGCGGCACAGTTGGCGAAAGTGCCTTATTTGGCCGAAGCACCAATACTTGGTGCACTCTTCAGAAATAGTTTGAAGGGTCGAAATCGATCTGAGTTGATGCTTCTACTGACACCAAAGATTGTCGAAGACGAGCCAACTTCCCTCACTGACTCGCAAACATCGCCAACCATGTAGCGCGGACCGCTCCAAGCTACTGAGAGAGACTTGACTTTCGGTGCGCTACTCTACTGTTACCGACTTAGCCAAGTTGCGTGGTTGATCAACGTCCTTGCCTAGGTAGTCGGCGATGTAATAGGACATCAACTGCATCGGCAGCACGGTCAGCAGCGGGCTGAAAAGCTCTTCAACAGCAGGTATTGTGAATACAGTGTCAAACATCTTGGCCACTTGTTCATCACCTTCAACTGCCACAGCAATCATCTGTGCGTTTCTGGCGCGCGCTTCTTGAGCATTCGATAATGTTTTTTCATAGACGGCACCAGGCACAACCACCGCCACAACTGGAACATTCGCATCGAGAACAGCAATCGGTCCATGCTTCAATTCACCAGCGGCATAACCAGAAGCGTGGATGTAAGACAACTCTTTCAGTTTAAGTGCGCCTTCAAGTGCGGTCGGGAAGTTTAATCCGCGTCCGATGAAGACCACGTCGTGAGCTTCGGCATACTTGAGCGATGACTTGCGGATTTCAGTTTCCTTGGCGAGAATTCGTTCTTGCAAAATTGGAATCGTGTTCAAGGTCGTCTTTAATTCCTTAGCGCGTTCCGGAGTGACGGCGCCGCGGACTTCGGCAAGGTAGATAGCGAGCAGATAAAAGCTAGTCAACTGTGCGACATAAGTCTTGGTAGCAGCGACGGACACTTCGATACCACATTCGGTGACAATCAGATTTGGCGTCAGTTGACCGAGGTGTGAATCTGCTCTGTTCGTAATACCCATTGTATAGGAACCGCGACTCTTCGCTTCTGTTAAAGCGGCGATGGTGTCAGCGGTTTCGCCGGACTGGCTAACAGCGATCGTCAGCGTTCTTTCATTCACCAACATGCGACGTCCACGAATTTCAGAAGCAATCTCGACGTCGACTGGAATCGAGCAGAGGTCTTCCAAGAGATACTTACCGACAAGACCGGCATGGTATGCAGTTCCGCAAGCGATGATGTGGATGCGCTCGAATGATTTGATTTCTTCAGGCGTGAAAGTAAGTCCGTAGCTTGCCGTCTCGTCACCGCTATGGGTAACCAAAAAATTGACAGGCTTGGTTGGTCCCGACAGATACTTGCCGATAGTCTTACGCAAGACCAGTGGCTGTTCGTGAATTTCTTTGAGCAAGAAATGCTTGTAGCCACCTTTGTCGATGATATATGGATTGCTTTCCATCGACACTGGTTTGCGGAATACTTCCTTGCCATCGAAATCAAAGAGGCGCGCGCCGCTTGCAGAGATTTCAGCGACTTCGCTTTGTTCTAGCTTGAGAATTTTGTTTGTGTACTGACGCACAGCCATGCTGTCTGAAGCCAGATAGCTTTCGTGTTCGCCCAGTCCGATCGCCAGTGAGTAGTGACGGTTGACCGCGTATATTCTGTCGGGATGGCGCTGGCAGACGATGCCCAGAGCATAGGCTCCCTCCAATCTGACCACGGAACGCAAAATCGCTTTCAGTATATCTTGATCGACTTTGTATTCGAATGACACCAAATGTGCCACTACTTCGGTGTCGGTTTCCGAATTAAAAACATAGCCCTTTTTAATCAACTCTTCACGGAGCGCTTCGTGATTTTCAATAATGCCGTTGTGAACAACCGCGATTGTACCGGTTGAATCCATGTGAGGGTGGGCGTTCTGGTCATTTGGCACACCGTGAGTGGCCCAACGAGTGTGCCCGATTCCAACTGTTGCTGCAGGCTTCTTCGTCAGCAACAGGGCTTCCAAATTTGAGAGCTTGCCAGCCGCTTTCATGACCGAAAGTTGCCCGTCTTCGATGACTGCAACTCCAGCTGAATCGTACCCCCGATACTCCAAACATCTAAGTTCGGCTAACAACACTGGTGCTGCCTGGGCTGGTCCAAGATAACCAACAATTCCACACATGTTAGAACCTCCTAGATGTCCATCAATTCGACTTCTTTGTCGTGAATATGTTTATCGACTTCTTTGATATATTTGTCTGTTATTTTCTGCAGGGTTTCTTCCTTGCGCTTGACCTCGTCTTCAGAGACGCCTTCACCCTTTGTTTTCTTCAAGTGATCAGCACTGTCTCTGCGCACGTTGCGCACTGCGACTCGGCATTCTTCACCGTACTTTTTAATTACTTTGACCAGCTCTTTGCGCCTGTCTTCGGTCAAAGTTGGGATTGCAATTCTGATTACAGAACCATCGCTGCTTGGTGTAAGGCCTAATCCGGACTTATGGATCGCCTGTTCAATGTCTTTCAAGCCGCTCTTGTCATAAGGTTGTATCAAAAGCGAACGCCCATCAGGTGTTGAGATATTTGCCAAACCTTTTAATGGGGTCGGCGTTCCGTAGTAATCAACTTCAACCCGATCCAACAATGCTGGATTGGCTCGGCCAGTGCGAACAGTCTGCAGCTGCTGCTGCAAATTCTCAATTGCCTTTTTCATACGCTCTTCGCCATCAGCAATAAAATCAGCGCCGGTCATTTCTTTCCTCCAACAGCAGAAGCAACTAACGTTCCTATTTTTTGTCCCGAAACTATTCTTTCGATGCTGCCTGGTTTGGCGAAGTCGAAGACTACGATTGGAATACCATTATCCTGACAGACAGACACTGCGGCAGGATCCATGACCTTCAATCCTCGTTGTATCACTTCCACGAAGCTTATATCGTCAATTTTCTTGGCATTGGTGTTAGATTTCGGATCGTCATCGTAGACACCATCGACGTTGTTTTTCGCCATCAAAATTACATCGGCTTTAATCTCAGCCGCTCGCAGAGCTGCGGCAGTGTCAGTTGTGAAAAGAGGATTGCCTGTGCCACCACCGAAGATAACGACGCGATTTTTCTCAAGGTGTCTGATCGCTCGCTGCCGAATGAAAGGCTCTGCCACGGCGGGCATTGCGATGGCTGTCTGAACGCGAGTATCGACATTCTTTGACTTTAAAACTTCTTGCAAAATCAGACAGTTCATAATTGTGGCAAGCATACCGACATAGTCCGCTGCTGCTTTATCCATTCCCCAGGCGCTTCCCTGGCTGCCTCTGAAGTAGTTGCCGCCACCAACAACGATGGCAATCTGAACACCCAGTTTGTGAGCGTTAGCCACTTCGTTTGCAATGCGATCGATCACTTCGGGATCGATGTTACCGCGAGTTGCGATCGAAGCTGCGTTGACCGTGTGTTGAGAGCCCATCAAGGCTTCGCCACTTAATTTCAACAGAACACGTTTATATTTTATGTCGCCCACGATAGTCATTGAACCTTTGACGGAGTAGTGCTTTTGGTTCCCCGACATAATACCCTGTCAGCCCAAAGGCTGTCATGTCGGCATTCTCACCAACGATTGGTTGTACTTAAGTAGGTCATACGGATATCTGATTCGACCAGTCGGAAACTGTTGAGATGCCGGTCGATAGCCGTGTGCCTTTTGTCTGAAAAAAAAGGCGATGCTTTCGCTTCGCCCCTTCCACTTATTCTTCTTTACCGTTGGTCTCTGCCGCTTGTTCACCGAGGATGAAAAGCGCGAATCGCACAGCCTTCAGCTCCGTACCGAGTTCGGCACCCTTTATCTGTAGATACTTGCCAACAGAGTTATTAGGATCTTTTACAAACATCTGCTCATTCAATGAGCGCTCGTTCATCAACTTGTCGACGCGGCCAGTGACGATTTTTTCTCTCATCTCTGGTTTCTTCTCGGCGAGGTCGGCTTTACCGAGTTCGATTCGACGTTCGTTCTCAATTACATCAGCTGGAATTTCGTCTTTGCTGATAAATTGTGGTTTCGCTGAAACAACGTGCATCGCTACTTCGCGAGCGATTGCGGCGAGCTTTTCGCGGTCAGCAGCTTTGCTTGAAGATAATTCGAGCAGAGCACCCATCTTGCCACCAAGTGCGTGGATGTAGAGGCCGACAATGCCATCGCCTGACGCTTCAAACACTGCCAAGCGGCGGATGATGATGTTTTCGCCTATCTTTGCAACTGCTTCAGTGACGAGGTCCTTAACTTTTTTATCGCCAGAACTTTGTTCAAGGAATGCTTCAACATCAGCAGGCTTATTCTTTAGAACTAGCTCAGTGGCTTGCTTGGTCAGTTCAATGAATTGATCGTTGCGAGCAACAAAATCGGTCTCGCAATTTATCTCAACAATGCCGCCTTGCTTACCATCTGCAGAAATTTGACCGACTACCAAACCTTCAGAAGCGGCGCGACTCGACTTCTTGTTGGCAACAGCAACACCTCTCTGACGGAGAACTTCGAAAGCTTTTTCGACATCGCCTTCGGCTTCAACAAGTGCCTTTTTGCAATCCATCATGGCGGCGCCAGATTTTTCTCTCAGCTCCTTGACCATAGATGCGGATATATCAACCATTTCATTAACTCCTGAATATTACGTTCAACTCTAAATCAAATCACCAAACTACTTTCCGGGAGACTAGGCCCGGAAAGTTGGATTCGGATGAATCCGAAGATAGCCTATGCAGCCAAGCTGCCCGGCATAATCAGTTTCTAGGCTTTCTCTTCGGTAGCTGGTTCTTCAGATGCGGTTGCGCCAACCAGAGCAGGCTCAGGAGCGCGATCTTCAGCACCAGGAGCAGCTTCTACTTCTTCTTTAGACACAGTAGGTTCGACGACTTCAACGCGACCTTGCTTGCCTTCGATGATGGAATCAGCAACCTTACCTGTGATCAATTTGATCGACCGAATTGAGTCGTCGTTACCAGGAATCACATAATCGATACCGCCTGGATCGCAGTTGGTATCAATGATTCCGACTACAGTCAGTCCAATCTTCTTGGCTTCTGCTACTGCAATAAGTTCACGTTTTTGGTCGATGATGAAAAGAATGTCTGGTTTACCGCGCATGTTCTTGATGCCGCCAAGTGACTTCTCAAGCTTGAAAAGCTCACGATTGAGAACAGCCAACTCTTTCTTAGGACGGCGGAACAATTCGCCGGTCTCTTTCATTTCTTCCAACTCTTTCAGTCGGTTGATACGAAGACGGATTGTCTCAAAGTTAGTCAGCATGCCACCCAACCAACGTCGATTGACGAAGTGGGCTCCGCAACGCAAGGCTTCTTCTTGCACGATTTCAGCAGCCTGCTTCTTGGTGCCGACGAAGATGATGTTCTTCTTCTCGGAAGCTGATTTGCGTACGAAATCGCAAGCTTTATCGAGAGCTCGAGTGGTTTGCTCGAGGTCGATGATGTAGATTCCGTTGCGCTCTCCATAGATATAAGGGCGCATTTTAGGGTTCCATCGGCGAGTTTGGTGGCCGAAGTGGACGCCTGCTTCCAACAGTTGTCTCATTGATGCTACTGACAAGGCTTGTACAATCTCCTCATGAAAAGATAGCTCGAACGAAGGGTAATACTCACGAACCGTGGTGAGCAGCGAAGTTTAGGCACCGATCACACACTGAAAAGCGTCGATCTGACACAGCTTGAACATCTTCACTCACGAATCCAAAGTCGCAATAGAGTCTAGCGCAGTCGGCTACGAACCTCGATTGCTCGAATGGACAATCACGCAATTGTATCACAAAGCCCCTAAATGGCTTATTTATAGACATACTTGTTATTCTTGTTATAATAATTCTATCGTAAACAATTGCTAAGTCGCACGGTTTTTTGATGTCTAAAGTACTTGTTCTGAACGCTTCATACGAACCTCTAAACATCTGTACATGGCGTCGTGCGGTCGTTTTGCTTATGAAAGGAAAAGCTGAGCAAATCGAGCATAACGGCAAACTCGTCTATGCTGACTTCCCACTACCGACGGTGATTCGC
>JBBQFO010000111.1:0-14728 GCA_038322035.1 Candidatus Obscuribacterales bacterium | reverse complement strand
GCAGAAGGTGCTGGTGCTGCGCATTATGGTGCTCAAGAAGGGCAACAAGCGGCGAGATATGGCGCTGCAGAAGGTGCTGGTGCTGCGCATTATGGTGCGCAGGAAGGGCAACAAGCCGCGAGGTCTGGAGCTGCAGAAGGTGCTGGCGCTGCGCATTATGGTGCGCAAGAAGGGCAACAAGCCGCGAGGTCTGGAGCTGCAGAAGGTGCTGGCGCTGCTCATCATGGTGCGCAAGAAGGGCAACAAGCCTCCAGATTCGGAGCAGCAGAAGGAGCCGGTGCTGCTCACAACGGCTCCCAAGGACGATTTGGTGGTGACGGCAAACGATTCGGCGGCGGCGACGGCGGCGGCGGTAAACGTTTCGGCGGCGAGGGTGGCGGAAGATTTGGCGGTGGCGAAGCCCGCGGTGGCGGACGTCGCGGACGCTAAATCTATTCGGCAATCCATTTGTGGATTGTGCGATCCCATCCTTCGATCAGCTCTTCTTTTTTGAAGAAGATTCCGATTTCGCGTTCGGCGCTCGTAGGGCTGTCCGAACCATGCACCGCATTGCGTCCGAGATCGACTGCGAGGTCACCACGGATGGTGCCAGGTGCAGCATCTTTAGGATTGGTTGCACCAATAACGTTTCTAGCTAAACCGGTAGCATTTTTTCCTTCCCACACCATCGCTACAATCGGTCCCGAGGTGATGAATTTGATCAAGCCATCAAAGAATGGTTTGCCTTTGTGTTCGCCGTAGTGCTCTTGGGCTAGCGCTGGAGTTACTTGCATCATTTTTAGACCGACAAGTTTGAGTCCACGCTTTTCGAATCGTCCGATGATTTCGCCAACTAGTCCACGCTCTACGCCGTCTGGCTTGACGGCTACGAATGTACGTTCTTCAGCCACTTTGATACTCCCTATGTACTAACCGATCGCTTGAGCCGAATCGGTCGACCGTTTGCGTCGACATCTTGAATTCAGCTGCGGAATTAAGTCCGCCGATTATACGCTGTATATCGAGTATCTGAATTCCGTCGTAACGAAATTCTGTGCCTGTTCTTAAATGGAGCCGCTTCCAACCGGCGATGATCAGCCTTTGCCAGTTGATCAGGCATTGTAAGGAGTCTGCCCGAACTGCGGCTGTTCAAAATGGCCTTTGCTCGAGCCACATTCGAGCGCCATCTACAAGCGCTAAAGCCGGACGCCCGGTCTCTGGAGAACAATGCACTGGCGCTGTGTACTCACCTTCAGCAAACGAGTGCTTGTGACTGCTCGAAATGACTGCACATTTGAAAATTTTGCCAGCCACGTCCACATCAACAAATGTCACTGGTGAGGAGGCTCTCGTAATGTGCGGATCATTAGTAAAGACTTTCAGCTTGCCCGTTAACGGTTCTGTGGTTTTCAGCGCTGCAGTCAGGCGTTTGCATTCTTTGATATTTCCTGCATAGCTAAAGTGCGCTAAAAGTGGCACTGGACTAACTAGGAGTAGCGAAAGAATCGCCATAGACACTCCACCTTTTGCCATGCCAAATACTATCGCAAGAGCAAAAATCAACCACGCATAAATTATTTGCGTCTGCGTGCAAGAACCCCGAAGGTCTTCGTGTATGTCAGCAAGTAGCAAAGTGTTTGACCTGCTACTTTGGAAACTATTGAGTGAATCGTCAATCGGTTGTTCTGACTCTGGCATCTTTATTTGGTCCCAGGTGAGCCGCGAATGGTACATGCCCAATCAGTCCATTTCCAAATCAAAAACAGCCGGCTTCACGCGGAAGAAGACCTGATGATTTTCATCAGGTCTTCTTCTCAGGATTCACTTCTATTAGTCTATAGCTGCGGTGACTATAGTTTTATCAATTTTGCGAATTTTGGATCCAGCAAGCGCTTTCCGGCGCCGCCTTCGAACTGTACGTTGTAGAGTTCCTTGCCTTTGTCTCCGATGATTTGAACGACTCTGCCTGTGCCGAATTTGATGTGCTGCACTGAGTCGCCGATCGATAACTTCTCGAAAGTTTCAGCGGGGCCTGGTGGTCGCATTGCATCGTTTTCGCGTGGATTGCTCGAGGCGTAGCGAGGATCGTTTTGACCTTCGCCCGGTCGCATCGCTCGTGGACGTTCTCCGCTGGCAGGGCGACCCTGGCTCTGGTTTGCGTTGTAGTTCGAGTGGGCCGGACTGTTGCTGCCCGTGGTCTGTCCGTAGCCGGAATTTTGTGAGCTGCCCCGGTTGTTGTAGCCGGAGTTGCCACCACGATTTTGATAGCCGCCCGAATTTCCGTACTGACCGCCGCCTTTGTTGCCACCGTATTTGGAGCCGCCACCATCATATGATTCGCGGTCGCGATAACCACCGCCACCACTGCCGGTGCCGTAGTTTCCGCTTCTACCGAACTCGCCCTGTCCTGAATAGTCAGCAGGATCTGGCGCTGGCGTTGGATAAAAGCCTTGAATCAATCCCGGTGTGATCTCTTTCAAGAATCGACTTGGGATTGTATAAGTGGAACTGAAGCTTGCTCCAGCGCCGCGCTGCATTAACATGCGCTTGCGTGACAGTGTGATGTAGAGAAGATCCGCAGCGCGAGTCACTCCCACATACATCAAGCGGCGCTCTTCTTCCATCGCTGATGGTGAGTCCAACGAACGAATATGTGGGAAGAGTCCTTCTTCCAATCCCATCAAAAAGACAACTGAGAACTCCAGACCTTTAGCACCATGCAAAGTCATTAACTTGATTGTGTCTTCGTCCATCTTCACGGCATCAAGATCGCTGACCAGAGAAATGCGGGTCAAGAATGAGTCCAGATTCGGTTCGTCGGCAATGTCTTCAAACTCTTTTGCCACGTTGACGAATTCTTGAACGTTTTCAATTCTGCCCAGAGCAAGTTCGTCTTTTGATTCTCTTGCTTCTTGTTCCAATTTTTCGACATAACGGATGTCTGCCAAAATCAGCTGCAGCAATTCTGAAACTGCACTGACTGTAGCGGCATTTTGCCAACGTCGCACTTGTCCAGCGAAGTCGGTGAGCCCTTGTTGTGCTTTAGGTGACAAGTCGCGGATTTGCAAGGCTGACTCACAAGCATCCAACATGCTGATTCCATGATGTTCTGCGAAGGCCTGAACTTTTTCAACGGTCGTTTTGCCAATTCCACGCTTTGGTGTGTTGATGGCGCGATTGAATGCTTGACCGTCTTTCGGGTTGTATACGAGTTTAAGATAAGCGATCATATCTTTGATTTCTTGGCGCTCGTAGAACCGTGTCGAGCCAACCAAGGTGTACGGCATATGACTGCGCACCAGAACTTCTTCAATAGCTCGGCTTTGTGCATTCGTGCGATAAAGAATTACGCATTCGGAAAGTGTTTTGCCTCTTGCTTTCAAGCGCTTCAACTCTTCAACTACATAATGCGCTTCGTCGATTTCGTCTTGAGCCTCGTAGCACTGCGCCTTCGAGCCTTGCCCTTTGTTGCAACGCAACACTTTTTCCAAACGCTCAGTGTTGTTTTCGATGATGCTATTCGCTACTTCCAAAATGGTGCTGGTCGAGCGATAGTTTTCTTCCAGCTTGATCATTGTCGCCGTTTTGTAGTCATTCTGGAAACCAAGCAAGATTTTGAAATCAGCTTTTCTCCACGAATAAATGGATTGGTCAACGTCGCCAACAACCATCAGCGTGCGTTCTTCCCAGTTATTCTGTTCGTTAATTTTTTGATGCGAAGTTGGTCCCGCGAGCATTTCGACAAGATCAGCTTGAGATTTGTTGGTGTCCTGAAATTCGTCGACCAAAATATGACGGAAGCGATAGCGCAATCTGTCCAGGCAGTTCTGATTCGTCTTCATCAGTTCTGTGAAGATCAAAATCAAATCGTCGAAATCCATAGCATTGTTGCGTGCCAGATCGGACTGATAGGCTGTGTATATCTCGGATATTCTCTGTTCTTTGTAAGTGCGGGCTGTCGAAGCGTACTTCGCTGAACTGATGCCGTCATTTTTCAAGGCAGAGATTTCGTAGCGCGTGCTCTTCGGCACAAAGACTTTCTCGTCCAAGTTCATGCGTTTGATCACGCCTTTGACGAGGTTGACCGTATCGGTTTCATCGTAGATAACGAAATTGTTGGTCCATTTGAACCCTTCTGCCGTTTGGTACTCGTCAATTTCGCGGCGCAAAATTCTTGCGCAAACGCTGTGAAATGTTCCGATCGTGATGCGTCGAGCTTCGTCGAAGCCGACAATCTTTTCGACCCGGGCTTTCATCTCGCCGGCGGCTTTGTTGGTGAAGGTGACCGCGAGGATACTGTCAGGCTCTTGACCTAGTTCGGAAATCAAATAGGCGATTCGACGCGTCAGGACGGTGGTTTTGCCACTGCCCGCCCCGGCGATGACGAGCGCCGGTCCCCACTTCAGTGAAACGGCTTCCGCTTGCTGCGGATTTAAATTTGCCAGCAGATCCTGGTTGGCTGGATGGGCCGAATTCGAATTAGTCACGACGCCTGTGCTCATATATATGATGTGTCCCCTCAACGATAGCCGCCGAATAACTGCTCATGACATGCCGCAGTCCGGAATCATGCTATGATTCCGACCGGTAATCCTTCCCAAGCCTGCCTTTGCGCGAATTCAAACAAGAAATTGCGTAAACTCTTTAAACTCAGTGAGACATGCAGTCCGACTTAATTGTGTGACAAGAACAGCAAAGCTGTTGATTAAAACTTGTAAACAGCAGTCACATCGGACAGCCTAAGAGTCGCTAAGACAGGTACTCTAGGGAC
This sequence comes from Candidatus Obscuribacterales bacterium, assembly GCA_038322035.1. GTDB lineage: Bacteria > Cyanobacteriota > Vampirovibrionia > Obscuribacterales > Obscuribacteraceae > PALSA-1081. The sequence goes on along the minus strand of JBBQFO010000111.1, from coordinate 9,978 downwards.
GGGCTATCAGATAAAATCTTAGCACGGTCATCCAAACTGGTACAAAAACATATGCCTCTAGAACCATCCGCCGCGACAATTCCTACAGTTGATGAGCTAGCCAGCGAGCTGCTCCTCATTCAGCAATCCGGACCACGGCGCGTGGCAATAATCGGAACGCGCAACCTGCCTCTGACTCACCAGCAACTGGTTGAGATGCTCAGTTATGCCCTCGTTCTTTCAGGCAATCAGGTAGTCACCAGCGGTGGTGCCAACGGTTGCAACATGGCGGTGATTCGCGGAGCGCAACGTGCTAACCCTGATCGTCTCGAAGTGATTCTGCCTCAGACGCTTGGACAGCAGCCCAGCGAAGTGCAAGATCTCTTGATCGGCATCAAGAACATTACTGAATATCCTGAGCGCCGTACCATGACACTTGCTGATGCTAGTAAGATTTGCAACCATGAAATTATCGATCGTGCGCAGCAAACCATATGCTTCCTGTATCACACGAGCCACACATTGTTAGAGTCTGTAAGCTACGCAAAAGATCATCGTAAGATAGTCACTAACTTCTATCTTGATTAGGATGGAGCGTTCATGCTTCGTTTAAGATAGGAAGAAATTTCCATCTCAATGAAGAATGACCTTTGAATTATCTGCCTGGATACACTGAATCGCCACATCTATTGGGTCTGGCATTGTTATCGCTGGCAATATCTGCCGTATTGCTTTTTCCATATATCGCTTGGTTGAAGAAGTTCCAAATCGAGCAGTATCTGCGCGAAGACGGACCTGCCAGTCACGCCCACAAAGCGAAGACTCCAACTTCCGGCGGCGTGTGCATAATTCTCGCCAGCTTGATCACCATGGTGATCTGGATGGTAGGCATCGAGAAGGCTCTGGATAAATACGTGGTGCTGGTCTTCATTTGGGGGCTAGTCTGTGGAATTGTCGGCATGGTCGATGATGCCGCCAAAGTCATGCAGAAAGGAAACAAGGGCGTTCCCGGCAAGATTAGATTGGGTATTGAAACTGCTGTTGGATTGGGTCTGGGCTGGCTTTTGTATCAGACTGGCACGACTTTATTCTATCCCGCACATACGGTGACTGCACCAGCTACGGTGTTTGTTCAAGGTCATCATGTGGGTTTGTTATTCTATTTGGCATTCGGGGCATTCCTGACTGCCGCTGTGTCTAACGCAGTCAATCTTCATGATGGCATGGATGGCTTGGCGGCTGGCACTAGCGCCCAAGTTTTCGGAACAATGGCGCTCATTTTTTTAGCCACTGGACAGATCAATTTTGCTGTCATGTCGGCGATCATGGCTGGTGCAGTTCTCGGTTTCCTTCTCTGGAATCGGAATCCCGCCTCAGTATTCATGGGGGATACTGGTAGTTTGTTTATCGGCGGAATCATGGCGGCGCTGGTAATCGCTGGCGGCATCGTGATCTGGTTTATTCCGTTGTCCCTGATCTACAACGCCGAGGCACTCTCTGTGATGGCACAAGTGGCCTATTACAAATTGACCAAACCGTTCACGCCTGAGACGCCCATGTCGGCTCCGCAGCTGATTATCTACAAGCTGACTCACAAGTTGCCTGGAGAGGGGAAGCGCATTTTCCGAATGGCTCCCCTGCACCATCACTTCGAGGCCGTACTTGGTGAGAAAGGGGTGGAGGAATGGCAGGTCGTGGTGGGCTTTTGGATCGCTCAATTTGCTCTTTGTGTGATTACGCTGGCTTTCCTCTACTTCTGGCGCTAGTTTAGGCTCTTGCCGAAAAATAAGATTCCAAGCATATACGATGGTTAGGATTGGCTGCGCATTTCGCTTGATTCGCTGAGCCGCTTGGCTTCATGGCGTACGTCGTATAAGCTACTTCTGGAAACTGTTAACGATCGATACCATTTACTAAATGTCAACCAACGTCATGAGCCTAGTAAACGACCTCATCTCTCAACAGAGATGGGATGAGGCGTACACGACTCTCAACCGCTATGCCCAGCAGCAACCTAATGATCCGCAGATCGAGTACGAGCTTGGCGTCTTGTGCTTCAACATGGGTCGCTATGCCGACGCAGAAATGCATCTCAAGATTTCGCTTTCGATATACGCCGATAGCCCTGAAGCTCACTACCATCTTGGATTAACGCTACTGAAAGAGGAGCGCCCGCAAGAAGCGATGCCTGAATTTCGTGAAGCCTGCGAGCGCAAAGAAAACTTCGCGGTTGGACACTTGCATTGGGGTCTGGCTCTAGTTGCGATGGGCAAGTTGAGCGGTGCGCTTGGTCAGTTCAATCAAGCCATTAAACTCAGTCCGCAGATGTCCTCTGCGTATTATCAGGCTGCGGTTGCCTGTTTCAATCAAGGGCAATTCGTTGAAGCCGTTCAGTATTTTCAAAAAGCGTGCAACGTGGCGCCTAACTTGGGAGAAGCTTACAACGGGCTAGGCGTCACGCTTGCAGCGATGGGTAAGTACGAGGACGCAGTTCAGTGCTTTGCAAAAGCGTGGCAAGTGGATAATTCATTAGCTGTTGTACAGCGCAATTGGGCATCAGCTTTGGTGCAACTCGGTCAAATCGACGAAGCGATCAAGCACTATCAAGATGCAGTCGGTGTGACCACTCGCATGCTCTCGGCGAAAGAAAGAGCAGTCACATACAACGACTGGGGCGTCAATTTATATCGCGCTAATCGCGTTGACGAAGCTGCCGAAAAACTAGTTTATGCAGTTGATGTGGATCCAGGTTTTTCCGGAGCCCATCTCAATTTGGGATTGGTCAGAACTTCGCTGCAAGAGTTTGACATGGCAGCAGAGGCGTTCGAAAAAGCGCTGGAGATCAATCCTGGTCAAGCGGATATCGCCTTGAACAGTGCGATTACATACCTGATGGTTGGTCGCTATTCCGAATCATTAGAACGTTTGACCCAGTTGCAGGCTAAAGGCGCTAAGAGCTCCGAGCTTGATTTTTGGCTGGGTTATGCCTATCTCGCTCTGGGCAACAACGCCGCTGCTCAGGAAAATTTCGAAAAATCTATTTATTCAAATTCCACTAACTACATGGCGCTAGATGGCTTGGGCTGTTGCTATGCTTTGAACAACCAACATCCAGAAGCGATCGACAAGTTCACACAATGTTTGGCACTAAATCGAGATTATGCGCTTGGTCACCTGCACCTGGCACGCAGCCTGGAAGCCGTTGGACGGGCTGACGCTGCGCTTTTAGAGTATCGCGAAGCTGTGTCGCGCGATCCGAAATGCTTGTTGCCAGAGAAAGAAACCATCGAAGTGTTGTTGCGCGCCTCACACTTCGAGCAAGTTATGGAGCGGTCCATGAAGCTCCTGGAAATTGCTCCTATGGACTCTGATGCAAAGCTCAGTTTGGCGAAAGCGCTGCGCGCCCAGAACAAGCTGACGGAAGCCCTGAGCCTGTTAGAGGCAATGTTTCAAGTTGACCCGAACAATGGACCCGCTCTGGTTCTCACCGGGCAGATCTTCTTGGCCCAGGGGCGATTTGTCGAAGCTGACGAACAGTTCAGAGTTGCGTCGACAACATTCGATGGAGATGCCGTCCTCTACTATGCGTGGGGCAGAAGCTTATCGCTACTGGGTTTGCATGAGTTGGCGCTGGAGAAATATGCCAAGGCTTCCGAGATCGACCCTTACGATGCAGACGTTTACGAAGCATGGGGCGCCGCGCTCAAGACCCTTGGTCGCTTCGGTGAAGCCGCCGAAGTGTTCAAGCGTGCTTCGGAGTACATGTAGAGGTGACCGAAGAAGTCGTAGTTCTAGAGCCAGTTTCAGATCTCTATCTCAAAACCGAGAAGCTGCTTTTCTTCAGGCTGGCGTTTGCTGCGGTCGGTATGTTCCTTTCGCTAGGAATCAATCTTTTCACTCACACTGACTTTGACTATCAGCCTGTGATCATTATCACAGTGGCTGTCCTCGTCGTTTCCGGTTTGGCATTGCTTGGGGCTTTGAAATCCAGGCTGGCGGTCACCGATTCCAAGTTGATGATACTGAATGCGGTGCTGATTGGTTCTGATGTACTGGCGCTGACAGCCCTGGTGCACTTCACGCGCGGCGTTGAGTCTGACTTGTACGTCTTGTATCTGCTTCCGATTTTGCTTTCTAGTTATACTTTTGGGCGAGAAGGTATCACGCGCACAGCCATGTTCGTCTCGTTCTCTTATGTTGGTCTGCTCCTGGCCGAGAACGCCAGTTTGCTTCCCTATCTGATTGAGCCGGACAAGACTGGTGGACTGGCAGCCACCTATGCGCAACAGTTGTGGCGGAGGATCCTCGGTCGCAGTACGCTGCTTGTCAGTGTTGCTTTCATCTGGGGACGCTTCTGCGAGTACATGTCTGGTTTGGCTGAGCAAGGCGCAAACCGTCTCAGAGAGCAGCTGAAAGCGAACGAAGAGTTGGTAAATGAAGTTAAGGGACAGGCGGCACGCGAAGTGCTGATCAATTCAATCAACTCCGCTCTGAGAAGTACCCTCGATCTCAATCAGATCTTCGAAACTGCAGTTGACGAGCTGGGGCGGGCGTTGCAAGTCAGTAGTTGCGCGATTGTTTGCCACAGCTCTTATCCCGATGAACCGCCCGTGGTGTGCGAGTCGATTAGTTCTGCATTGAAATCAGACAGCGGCGATTCGCTCGGAATCTTCAACTCTGTCGTTTGTGCATTCGTATTGGAGAACAAGTCGACTTACGAACGCGATCCGGTTAACAACAATTTGATTAAAGTATTCGTTTTCCGAAATCCCGGTAAGCATGAAACTTTTAAGCCGATTAGAGAGGAAGTGGAGAAGCTCAATTTCAGTTCACTAGTGATTCAACCGATGATGTATGCGGACGAATCGAAAGGTGTTCTGCTAATTGGAGAACGAGACAACAAGCGACAGTGGTCGACTTCCGAGCTTGATTTGGTCAAGTCTGTAGCCGGTCAAGTCGTTGTCGCCATCGAACACGCAGAGTTGGTCGATCAGTTATCGCGCAAAAACAAAGACTTACTGCACAAGAACCTCAACCTGGACGCCAAGAACTCCGAACTGAGAACCGTGCAATCCCAGCTCATTCACCAGGAGAAGATGGCATCGTTAGGTCGGCTGGTGGCCGGCATCGCGCACGAACTGAACAATCCAATCAACTTTGTGCACGGCAACTTGCCTTATCTGCGCGAATATTTCGAGGACCTGAAAAAGATTATCGGTACGGTCGACAAAATTGAGAGCGACCAGAAATCTGAGTTTGAGGGGCTGAAGAAAACACTCAAGTACGACTTCCTGATTACTGATTTGGACAACATCCTCGCCGACCTCAACGAAGGCGCGGATAGAATCCGTCAGATCATTCGCAATCTGCGCAGTTTCAGTCGCCTTGACGAGGCAGAGTTGAAGGAAGCTTCCATTCAAGAGGGCATTGAGTCCACTTTGAAGATTCTTTCCGAATTTTACGGGCGCGACAAAATTCCCGTCCAGACTGACTTTGCAAACATCCCACCGGTGCTGTGTTATCCCGGTCAGCTCAATCAGGTTTGGATGAACCTGCTCTCAAACGCCGCCCAGGCTTTAGGTTCGGTCTCCGAGCCGCTGGTGAAGATTCGCACAGAAGTGGAAGGCAATAAAGTTGTAGCCTCAATTTCTGACAATGGATCTGGTATAAAACCAGAGGTTCAGAGTAAAATCTTCGAACCCTTCTTCACTACCAAGCCGGTTGGTCAAGGCACGGGGTTGGGTTTGTCAATCTGCCACTCCATCATAGAGCGGCATGGCGGGCAGATCTTCTGCGAATCATCGCCAGATGAGGGCACAACATTCAGGGTGGAAATCCCCATTTACGCCCGCGCTTCTGACTTGGTCAGGTCTGTACAAGAATCGGCTTATGACCCAGACTAGAGAAGCGAAAAGGTTTAGCGAGTTCGGTTGGCAACTGCCCACGGAGAGCACTTGATGGCACGGCGACATAAAATTCTGCTCGTTGACGACGAAATAGCTAACGTTCGGCTGCTTAACCGCGTTCTGGGCGACGAGCATGAGACGTTTCAATGTATGGGTGGCGAAGAAGCTATCAAGACGCTGAATGAGCATGATATCAGCCTGATCATCACTGACCAGAGAATGCCTGTCATGACTGGCGTGCAGCTCCTCGAGAAATCCCTTGAGATTCGCCCCGACGCTATCAAGATTCTGATTACCGGATACACCGATGTGCAGGCGTTAATCGATGCCATCAACGCCGGTCATGTCTATAAGTATATTCCAAAGCCGTGGGATGCTGATGAGCTCAGGCTGACTGTCAAGCGTGCGCTTGAAACTTACGAGCTGAAAGAGAACAACATCCGCTTGATTGCTGAATTGAAAGCGGCGTTTGCACAACTCGAGGAGCTGTCGACTGGTGCTATTCGCGCTCTGGCTGACGCTCTTGATGCGAAGTGCGATTACACCTCCGGTCATAGCTTGCGGGTCAGTCGTTTTGCAGTGCTGATTGGTCGCGCTCTGGGACTGCCTGTTGAAACTTTGAAAGATGTCGAGCTGGCTGGCGTTTTGCACGACATTGGCAAAATCGGCGTACCCGAGTCGATTCTCTGGAAGCCGGCTAAGCTGACTCCAGAAGAGCACAAAATTATGTCGGAGCATCCGATCAAGAGCGCGCAGATTATTGGCGAGCTGAGCGGATTGGTGCGGGCGCGAGAATATGTTTTGCACCATCATGAGTTTTTGGATGGCTCCGGATACCCTGATGGGCTGAAGGGCGACGAGATTCCGCTGGGCGCGCGAATCATCCTTGTCGCTGACGCATACGACGCAATGACGACGGACCGTCCTTATCGCAAAGCGATTGGACACCACAATGCCTTGAAGGAATTGCGCGCAAAGTCCGGCACACAATTCGATCCCAAAATGGTCAATGCGTTGATCTCGGTGATTGGAGAAGAAGGCGAGCTGCTCGTTAACGGTGAAGTGCCAGAGAGCTTCCTTGGTCTTTCAATTCCTTCAATAAGCACTTCACAGACTGGTACACAGTATCTGGCTGAAGCTGAACGCCGCGAACGGCTAGAGTCGGCGGGGAAGCAGTAGAAGCTCGCAGCGCCTTGAAGAGCGGATGCTTGGGGAGCAACTTTGCTTCGTCAGTGGGTCCGAACATTGCCACGACTGGTTTCTGAGCGCCTACAGCAATGTGCATTGGTGCAGAATCCACGCAAACGAGCACGTCGCAAAGTTTGGTTAAAGCCGCGAGATCTGCGAGGCTTTTGGTTTTTCCGGCAGACGAAATTAGTTTCGAATTTGCTGGCAAACCGGCTTGGATTTCTTTGATGATTTCGATGTCATCCGGACCACCAGCCAGGATTGGCTGACATTCTGGGTCTTCGTTGAGCTTGTTGATGAAAGCGATCCAGTCATCTATTTCCCAGGTTTTGATGATTCCTTTTTCGACAGCGAGGCGACTTGTGCCTGGATGCAATAGGATTTTACTGGCACCGCCTTTGGTGTCACTAGAGCGAAGGAAATCTTCCATTCGCGTCATGCTTTCGGATGGAATGTGAATTTCGGGCACAGTGCCGGAGCCGTTCCTTGCCGCCGATTCGATCAATTCAACTGCAAGGTCGTGATACATGTCAGAAGCGTACTGGTCACGATTGAGTTTGACTGGATGCGTCAAGAGCAGCCGTGACAGCGGTCCTGAGTCATATCCAATACGCCAGTGTGAACCACCCAGGTAGAGCAGAATTGACACCATTTTTGAACTGCCTGAAGACAGAACTAGCTCATACTCACCGTCTTGGATGATATGCACAACTTCCACGATGTCGGCGAGATACAATGGTCTTTTCTTGATGTCGAAAGTGACTGTGTCGTCAATCAAGTCTGTGATTTGTTCGATCGATTGCGAGCGCGGTTCGAGCATGAGCGTAATGTGCGCTTTTGGATAGGCTCGGCGAACCGTTTTCAAAGTCGGCAAGAACAAAACTTCGTCGCCGATGCCGCCAAAATTGATGGCAAGTATTTTGTTTGTCTTATGTAAAGTAGGAATCATCTCACTGAGCTCGGGCTGCGGCACTTGATTTTGGGGAGTCACCTTTTTCAGGACCTATAATAGCTCAGAGTCTCGTTAGGATTTTGGATTTTGCGACCGACAAATTGGACAAGTGTTCTCCTCATCTGCGCTATCGTTGGCGCCATCATCGGCTATATCCTGACGCTGTACTTCAAGCCGACTTTGATACCATCGGCTCTTCGTGTTGGTAGTTTGGTTCAGCCGACGACCGTTCTCTTGCTGGGAACCGACGTTGTCTACACTGAGATGGGCAGGCATAGCAATAAGAAGATCGATCAAAACGCCTTTACTGGTCGCTCGGACACGATCATGGTCTGCCGTCTTGACCCGGTTCGCGATACGCTCAGCATCCTTTCTATACCGCGAGACACGGAGGTTCCGATACCGGACAACGGTGTTCAGAAGATCAATGCTGCAAATGCTATCGGTGGTCCATTCCTCGCACTTCGCACTGTCAGCAATTTTTTGCAGATTCCTGTAGACCACTACGTTGTTCTGAACGTCCACGGGCTCGTCGATTTGGTCAATGAGCTGGGCGGAATTACAGTCGATGTCCCCCAGAAAATGAAGTATATGGATTGGACGGCTAAGCTCAAGATCGATCTAGACCCAGGACCGCATACGCTCACTGGCAACCAGGCGATGGGTTTTGTGCGATTTCGTCACGACGCGCTGGGCGACATCGGACGAGTGCAACGGCAACAAATCTTTATACGTTCCGTTCTTGCGAAAGCGCTCCAACCTGAGTCGTGGAGCCATCTTCCACGTTTGATGGAGATCGCCGGGCAATACATGTCGACCGATATGAGCGCCAGCGACATGATGTCGATGGCGACTTTTGCGCGCGCCGTGCCTAAGAAGAATCAGCAGATGATGATGCTTCCTGGCAATTTCAGCGGCAATGGCTGGAGTTCAAGCAGCGGCGAAGTTCGAAACATCGTCAATCGGTTGATGGGGTCTAGTTTTGTAACTTCGTTGCGTAACGAAATGCGTATCACTATTCAGAACGCGAGTTCGACAACTGGCCTGGGATACAAGGTTGCAAAGATATTGCAGCAAAAGGGTTACACCGTCACAGTCAAGCAATCTCGAACCAAAATCGGACCGTTCAAGGTGACTAGAGTGATTGCTCAAAAGGGAAACCCTGATGACGCAGAGCAAGTAGTGATGGACCTTGGCGGACACGGAGATATTGTTAATGCCTCCGTTGGAGATATAGAAAGTACAGTCACTGTGCTGGTTGGAGATGATCTCGCACCGATTCTGAGCGATTCTAAATAATCGCTAGTTTCGCTAAGAAGCGCATAAATAGCGAATCTACGAATTGCAAAGTCAGAAGCTTTAGAGATTGTTATTATTCCTCTTGAAATAGCACTTCGCACATAACATGACATGGTGTACAGTATGTGCGGTTCGCAGCTGTGTCCCAGCAACTTTATTGCGTTCACGCTATTATGAAGCTGGCTACATCGAATTCCCGGCAGTTAGTCAGAAAGGCAGGCAACATGATCCATTACGTCTATGCAACTCGCGGTGGTTACCTTTACCTAGTTGGTAAGTTTGCTCACAAACCTAAAGTCCAAAAAGCTGACGAATTTGTTTTGTCGGTCCCAGAGAAGACATCACAAAATCAGATCGACACATTGGCACACCGTAGTTTCATGGATCATTTGAATCGTCCTCGCAAGGTCGCTCACGAACGTCATGCACACGGCGCTGCTGAGCGCGAATTGGCTGCTGTTTAAGCCTTTCATCAAATAAGTATTTAAACGTGTTGCGCCAACGAGCAGCACGTTTTTCTTGTGTGCTGGGCATGCTAAACAACTAGAGGTGAAAGTCCTCACACAACCTGACGGTGGTGAAGTGTAGCGAAAGACAAGTGCAAAGTCGCGAGGCAATGCATGAAAGAAGTCTGGAGCAAAGCTGCGAGTCGAC